>CANQWO010000020.1 GCA_947627565.1 uncultured Clostridia bacterium | reverse complement strand
TCATCGGAACGCTCGTGTCGACCTTAGAATCACAAATAGAAGCCTCGGTCGGTCGAACTCGACGAGTTTCTCTTCTACTCGTCTTCTACGCCAAGGCCGCCCGAGGGAAAATCCTCGGGCGGCCTTGGCGCAGAAGACGAGATTCGAACTCGTGCTACCTTTCACAGGTACTACTCCCTTAGCAGGGGAGCCCCTTGAGCCTCTTGGGTACTTCTGCATTTGCGATTCGGTTTTCCCGCGCACGGCGGTTCCGTCTCGGACAAAGCGCCTGTCCGCCTCGAAAGTTTGCGCGCGGCTCTTGCGGCTACGCGGCGGGCGCGCCGTCTTAATCTCCAACAATATACCATAAAATCAAGGGAATGTCAAAGTATTTTCGCCCAAACAAAAAATTTTGCGGAAAATTTATTTTGAAATCTTGCACGGGTTTCCGAAATGTGGTAGAATAGAGAAAAGGGGTGGCGCTTATGAATATCTGGCACGATATCAGTGAGGAACGCATCAAGCCCAATTGCTTTGAGGCGCTCATCGAGATCCCGAAAGGGAGCAAGGCAAAATACGAGCTCGATAAAGAGACGGGCATCCTGAAGCTCGACCGCGTTCTCTATACGTCTACCGTTTATCCCGCCAACTACGGGTTCATTCCCCGCACTTTTGCCGACGACGGCGATCCCCTCGACGTACTCGTTCTCACCAATGAGATCATCTATCCCATGACGCTGGTCAATTGCTATCCCATCGGCGTCATCAAGATGATCGACAGCGGCGCGCTCGACGAGAAGATCATCGCGATCCCGCTCAAAGATCCGACGTATAACGGCTACTACGATATCCATGAGCTCCCCAAGCACGTGTTCGACGAGATGATGCACTTCTTCGAAGTCTATAAGGTGCTCGAACACAAAAAGACGGCGGTCAAAGAGATCGCGCATCGCGACGAAGCGGTGGAGATCATCAAAAAGTGTCTCGACCGGTATCGCGAAAAATTCGGAAATTGATGGGGGACAAGTTATGAAGATCATCTTTTTCGGGGATTCCATCTCCGAAGCCAACAGAAATCATTTCGATGAAAAGGACCTCGGCACCGGATATGTGAAGATCGCGGCGGGCAAGCTGCGCCTTCTCTATCCCGATTCCGATTTTGTGATCCTCAACCGCGGCGTGGGCGGAGACCGCACCGAGCAGCTCCTCGCCCGTGTCGAGCAGGACGTCGTGCAGGAGGATCCCGACGTCGTTGTCTTGCAAGTGGGCATCAACGACGCATGGCACCGCTTCCTTATCGGCGTCGAGGTAAAGCCGGAGGATTTCGAAGCCCGCTATCGTGCGCTCGTGCGGATTTTGAAAGAAAAGACGCACGCGCAGATCATTCTCTTGCAGCCTTACGCGCTCAACATGGGGGGCATGCCCAGGGTCAGGCCCTATCTCAGCAGGTTCAACGCCATCATTTCGGCGATCGCGAAGGAGGAGGGGCTTCCGCTGATCCCCATGGATGAAATCTTTATGGGGGTGACGCAGGACATCGCGCCCGAACAGTTTTCCGTCGACGGCGTCCACCCGACGCATCGCGGATGCCGCTACATTGCCGACCAGGTCATCAAGGAACTCAAGAAATATCTCTGAATTTTGCAAACAAAACGCCGCCCAAGCGAAAGGGCGGCGTTTTTTGCGTCTTCCGAAAGAAAAACGGCGGTACATTTTTCGAATTTTCCCGATTTTTGGCACTATTTTGGCGCTTTTGTGGTATACTCACAATATGGAACGCGCGGAGACCGTCTTCAAACTGCGGCGCAGGCTTGCCCTTTGCGCCCTGTTTTATGCTGTCATTTTGGTCTTCCTCGCCGGGCTCTTTGCGTTCAACGGCAACTATACGCGCATCTATCATTCCCCGGAGGTGAAGGCGGGGCGGGCGGATTTTTCCGGCGTCGACCTCGAGGGCCGCAGGGTCGCCTGCGTGCTCGCGGGGGAGTGGGAATTTTATTATGACAAGTGGATCGTCACCGACGGCGAAACGGACGGACCGGACGGTCTGCTCAGGCTCCCCGGCCGCTGGACGGGCAAGGAGTTCGGGCAGGGAGCGCTCCCGGCGGACGGGTACGCGTCCTTCCGCATTGTCCTCGAAAACGTCGCCGCAGGCGTCGAAATCAACGTCTTCCGCGTCAACTTCGCGGGGGCCTATCGCATCTTCCTGAACGGGAAAATGATCACGGCAAGCGGTACCATGTCCAAGGATGCGGCGAAGACAGGCATCACGGGCAAGCTCGACGAGCGCCATGAATTTGTCACGGACGGACAGCCGCTCGAGGTCGTGATCGAACTGTCCGCGACGCGCCGCGGGGGAATGCTCGCCGCGCCGTGGCTCACGCAGGTTTCTTCCGCGTCCATCTCGCGCTTTGCGACGTCGCTCCGAAACTATTCGGCGGCGGCACTGGGCGTCTCGGCGGCGGCCGTCGCCTATGTGCTCCTCTCCGCGCTCTTCTTCCGCACCGCGCGCAACGCAAGCCTCGCCGCGCTCATGCTCGGGCTCTTCTTGCACTTTCTGTTCAGCAAGGACATGCTCTATTTCGTGCCCGTGTCCTACGGCGCCGCGCTGATCGTCGAGGCCGTCTCGGCAGGGCTCTCCGTCGCCGCGCTCATTTGGCATCTCACGTGCGCGGGCATGCGCGCAAGTTGGCGCTTTCATGCGGTGATCGGCGCCCTCACCGCGGGCATGGTATGCCTGTTTTTCGTCTTACGGGGGACGGACTATGTCGCGCTCGCGGCGCTTGGGCTTCTTCTCGCGCTCGCGGCGTATTCCTATCCGCTTCTCGCGAGCCGCATGCCGCCGGCCGAACGGGGGGTCTACGCGGCGCTCTACGCCTTTCTGCTCACCGTCTTTGCGTTTGAGGCGGCGGACGTTCTGGGCCTCATCGTCTTCGGGACGGAGTTTATTTTCTCGGTGGAGATCATGTGCATGCTCGCGTGCATCGCAATCCTCGGCCTGTGGCATATCGCGGTCGCGTCGCGGCGGGCGCGCCGTGCTGGGGAGCTGGAGCGCGAACTCTTCCGCGTCAAACAGCAGGCGCTGAAGGCCCAGATCAAGCCGCATTTCGTCTTCAATGCGCTCACGGCCATCCAGTCGCTCTATCGGAGCAGTCTCGAGGCGGGGGACGAGGGGCTGGAGCGCTTTGCGCGGCACTTGCGCGCCAACATTGATTCGGACGGCGCCGACCTCATCCCGTTCGAAGAGGAAGTCCGCAACATTTTGAACTATTTCGAATTGGAAAACATGCGCGCGGGCGGGGCGCTCACGCTGCTTCTCGATATCAACTGCACCGATTTCGTCGTGCCCGTGCTCTCCCTCCAGCCGCTCGTCGAGAATGCGATCCGCCACGGGGAGACGACCAAGCGGGAGAACGGATTTATCGCGCTCTCGAGCAGCCGCTCGGGGAACGCGGTCAAGATCGAGGTGAGCGATAACGGAAAGGGCTTCGACCGGGAGAACGTGCAAGAGGGCGTGGGGCTGGAAAATACGCGCCGACGCTTTGAGAGCATGCTGAACGCGGACATGGTAGTGGCGTCCGCGGTCGGGAAGGGCACAAAAATCACGATCACAATTCGGGAGGACGTATGAAGATCATCGTCGTAGACGACGAAATCGCCGCGCTCAAGGCGTTTTTGCCGGGCGTGGTAGACGAGATTTCGGTCGAGTGCAGGATGTTTTCCAATCCGCGCACGGCGCTCGAATATTGCAGGCAGAACCGCGTCGACGCGGCCTTTTTGGACATCGTGATGCCCGAGATCACGGGCGTGGAATTGGCCGAGCGCCTCATCGCCGTCTGTCCCGGCGTGCGCGTCGTCTTCATCAGCGCCTATACGCAGGACGAGGAGGCCATCGCCGCCCGTCTCGGCGCGCAGCTCGTCGGATTTTGCTATAAACCGTATACGCGGGAGAAACTTGTCTCGCTGCTCGCCGCCGTGAGGCGGACGGCGGCGAGCCCCAAGCTGGAGATCCGCATGTTCGATTCCTTCGACCTCTTCGTAGACGGCGTGGCCGTCAACTTCTCCTCGCGCAAGGCGAAGGAACTGCTGGCCCTGCTCGCCGACGCCAACGGCTCCTATGTCACGATGGACACCGCGATCGGCAACCTGTGGGCGGATAAGAACGCGGAATTTGGCAAGCGGCTCTATCGCGACGCCGTCTACCGTCTCCGCATGACGCTCAAAGACGTGGGCGCGGAGGGGCTTGTCACGTTCGGACGGGGGCGGGCCGTGATCAACACGCAACTCGCGACGTGCGACATGTGGACTTTCCTCAAGGAGGGCGGCGTATTTTCGGGGCGGTATCTGCCCCAATACGATTGGTCGATCGTGACGGAATCCGCCCTCGACCAGAGACGAAAGCGAGAATCGACAGATTGAGAGAATTGACAGATAGAAAAGGACCGCCCGTACTCAGAGAGTGCGGGCGGTCCTTTATGAAAGTTTGCAGGGATAGACGCAGGGGATCAGTCCTCCTTTCGCTTGGAGGGGAGCATATCGCGCGCATAAGAGATGCCTTCCGGCAGCCACATGCCGCAGTCGGGGCAGGCTTCGCCGCCCATGGCGTTCGCGTGGGTGCAGGCATAGCCGCATTGCGCGCAAGCGCCCGTACCCGTCGACATGAAATCGTGGGAGGCATGGGCTTGGCAGACGGAGCAGGTGTGTTCGGATTCGCTCATTGTCCATTGGTGCATCTCCTCGGTCCCGCAGAGGTCGCAGCGGTGCGACGAGGCGCTTTCCCCGTCGTACCGGGCACCGAGATAGCCGTAGAAATGGTTGTAGCCGACGTCGCGCTCGCGATGGTCGCAGATAAATCCGCATTCGGAGCAGGTGTTTCCCCGGAACAGGTCACTGTATGCGCCCGGGGAGGGTACGCCGTGATCGCAATACTGCCCGCATTCCGAGCAGACCCTCATGCCGCCGACGTCCGTCCAGGTGTGTTTGCCCTCTTGCAGGCAGATCCGGCAGAAATGGTAGCCGTAAGTCATGGTGAGATCCCCATAATCATGCGTACACTGCCAGCCGCACGCCGAGCATATGCCATTCGTGAACGACGACGGGCACGAGATGCCCTCGCCGTGTTCGCATCTCTTTCCGCAGGTCGTGCAGACGCTCGTGGCGGAAGCCATGCCCGAGGTAAGCTCCCCATGCTGCCATTGTTCGTGCGGGCACCACATTTCACAAACGGTGCACTGTCCTTCGGCGTTCCATTGGTGTTTGCAGGGCTGGCCGCAGAAGCAGAAGCCGCCCATCTCGTAAACGTGGGGGGCGCTGCGTTGGCAGACGGAGCAGGTGTGAGATTGTTCCGACTTCTCCCATGTATGCTCTTCTTCGGTCCCGCAGCGGTCGCAGCGGTGCATCGTGTCGTCGGCGTCAAGGAAGCCGTGGAAGGTTTGCGTCCCGACGCTGTGCTCGCCGTGGTCGCACTCCCATCCGCAGATCACGCAGGTGCCCTCGTGGAATTGGGAATTGTACATATCGCCCGGATAGGGGACGCCGTGGTCGCAATTCTGCCGGCACGCCTCGCAGATCTTTCCTTCGCCGTCGCCGGCGTCTACCCAGCGGTGTTCGCTCGATTGCATGTAGATCTTACAGGTATGGAAGTGGAAATCGCGGAACGTCGGCTCCGGTTCATAGGAGTGGGTACACTGCCAGCCGCAGTCCTCGCATTTGCCGTCCGACGTGAACGGATGC
The DNA here is from genome assembly GCA_947627565.1 of uncultured Clostridia bacterium. GTDB lineage: Bacteria > Bacillota > Clostridia > Christensenellales > Borkfalkiaceae > Gallimonas. Next base: position 24,045 of record CANQWO010000020.1, on the reverse strand, counting down.
GCCGCGCCCTCGCCGTGCGAACACTGCTTTCCGCAGTCCTTACAGACGCTTGTGGCGGAGGCCATGCCGGGGAGGAGCTCCTCATACTGCCATTCGTGGTCGCATTCCTTGCCGCAGACGGTGCAGAGACCGTCTACGTAGGGACCATGTCTGCAATCGACCCCACAGACAGTGCATTTTCCGTCTTGGTGATGCTTCTCGTCAAGGCACGCCTTTCCGCATCCCTCGCAGAGGCCGCCCTGCCATCTCTCGTGGGTGCACCGGAACCCGCAGACCATGCAGGTATCGCTTTCGTCGAATGCGCTCGCGTCGCCCATGCGGTGCGTACAGCGGTAGCCGCAGGTTTGGCAGACGTATACGGGCGCGCCCGCGCTCGCGGCGCCCTCGTCGGACAAGAAGACGGGAGGCTCACGGCCTTCCAACAGATCGGGATCGTGAATACACGCCGCGTCGCAGTTCGGATATTGGCACCGATAGGATTGCCAAATGATGCCCGGACCCCAGCGGTGCGGCGCGGTTTAATGACATAGGTTGCAGACATGGGTATCGTCTACGTCGTCGTGCGGGCATTGGTAGCCGCAATCGGCGCAGGTCCCGTCTTGGAAATCATGCACGCAGAGCTGATGACATTGGGTGCAGGCGCCGGTTGCGTCGCGGTGTTCGTGCGGGCATTGGTAGCCGCAATCGGCGCATTTTCCGTCTTCGTCATAAGCGTGATAGCCGCGCGCGGGCAAAACGTCGGATCGGGTGACTTCGCCGCAGCGCATACAGATCGTCTCGATCTTGCCGTCCTCCGTGCATGTGGGCTCCGTGCGCTTCTCGAAGACGGCATGCCCGAGCGTCTTGCAGACGTCGCCCTCGTACATGCCTACCGCGTATTGCGCGAAATGCGCCGTCTCGAAGACGACATGGCCCCCCGTATAGTCGGCGGGGATGGGCTCGAGCGTCTCGCCGTCGATGTAATAGACGATGAGCGCGGAGAGGTCGTCGCCCGCCTTGGGCGAATAGGGGAGACGCACGGTCGCCTTGCCGCCGCCGAGGGCCGTAATGGCGCCCGCGGCGTTCGACAGGGTGATGGCATAGACGTCGCCCGCGATCTTTTCTTTTACGGCCTGCGGGACTTCGCTCTCCGCAACGACTTCCACCGAAAGGCTGAGCGCGCCCGCGGGCAAACTCGCTTCGGCCGCCGTATCGAAGGAGACGGAGACGCCGGAAACGGTCACTTCATCGACGTCCGAAAGTTCCTCTTTGGTGAAATCGGAGGCACCCATGTCCGAGACAATGGCCTTCCTGACGTGTGAATCGTCGTTTTGGCAGGTGTATGTCGTGACGTTGCCCGTCTTCACGCCTTGCCCCCAATCGTGGGCGGACGCGTCGGCATAGGAGCGGGTTGAAACGACGTCTCCGCAGACCGAGCAGACCGTCTCGACGGTGCCCTCCCGGATGCAGGTCGCCGCGCGGCCGATGCGGGTGATCGGACTGTGTCCGGTCGGCGGGATCGCGACCGCGGAAGCCGCAATTTCTTTTGCGCCGTTCCCGTCCTCAAAGAGTTTGCCGCACTTCGTACAGCGCCAGTGGGCGAGACTTCCCTCCTTTTCGCATGCCGCCGCGGTCTGTTCGCAGAACGAGAGCGTGTGTTGGCAGCCTTGGGGCTCCGGCGTATCGAACGAACAGGCGCCGAAGATGCACAGGGCGGCAAAAAGAGTTGCCGAAACGGCAATCAAAAGGGATTTTTTCAAAGGATGCGCCTCCTTTTTGAATGTTCGCGGAGATTGTACGCCTGCTTGCGCCAAAAAACCGCCAAATTTCTCGTATTTTTCGAAAATTCGGTTGGGCGTGCGAGGCGATGGAAAAAAATTCCCAAACATCCGCTCGTTGGATTGCTTTTCTTCGGGGGAGATGGTATAATAATAGGGATTTACGCAATCATTTTCCTGTACGATTTGTGCAGGAGGGGGTCATATGGCAGTCAAAAAGAGAAAATTGACCACGGAGAAACTGACGATCGAGCTCGATCTTCCGAAATTTGCGGGTTATGCCGATTATTTTTTGCAGACGCCCGTCCGCATCCGGATCAGAAGCACGTTTGAAGAGGCGCTCACGCTCAAGATCACTGCGATGTGCGCGGACGGTCTTATCGTGCCCTATGAGGAGACGGTCGAAGTTCCGTTTGAGACCACGGTGGCGCTGGAGGCGAAAAATCTCTTTTCGCCGCTCTATCTCGCCGAATGCGACGCGGCGCGCACCGTATCCGTCCGGGTGAAGGCCGAGCGCGACGGAAAGGAGATCGCCTCCGCCGAGGCCGAGACGACCGTCTTGCCGTTTGACGTCTGGGAGGGCCTGAGCGGGAATCCCGAGCGCATCGCGACCTATGTGCGCCCGCGCACCGCCGATTGCTCGATCATTTTGCAGGAGGCCGGGAAGCGCCTGAAAAAATGGCGGGAAGACGCCGAATTTTACGGCTATACGGGCACGGATAAGAATGCGGTCCGCCAGATCATCGCGGCGATCTATGCCTCCGTCAAGGCCTATGGGATCGAAGCGGAGGCGGACCCCGATCTCTATCAGCCCGCCTTGGCCGTGCACGAAAATTCCATTCTCAAAGAGAAAAAGGCGACGTCGTTCCAGCTCGCCGTCTTTGTGGCGGCCTGCCTCGAAGCCGTCCATCTCCATCCCGTTCTGGCGGTGGGGAGGAGCCATCTCGGCGTCGGCGTGTGGCTGTATGACAGTTGCTTCCTCGATCCCGCGTTCGACGACGGCGACATCGTCGGAAAATATATCTCCGAGGGGATCAACAACCTGAGTTTCTTTGACGTCGACGATCTCTTCCTCGAGCGGAACGTCGCCTATACCCCTTCGGAGCATCATTTCAAGCAAAAACTTTCGGAAAATTATTACGAATATTTCGTTGACATCGCCCGGTGCCGCATGGGGGGCATCGCGGTTTGTCCCATGCGCGGGCGCGGCCTCAAGGGCTATGAAATTTATCGCGACGACGAGATGTCGGCCGAGGAGGCCCCTGCGCCGCTGCCCGTCTTCAAGGACTTGAAACTCGACGGCAAACAGCCCAAAAACAAGCAGTGGGAGCGCCGTCTTCTCGACCTCACGTCCAAGAATCCGCTCCTGAATTTTACGGGAAAGAACGCGCTGCACCTCGCCGAATCGGACTGCGACGGGCTCGCCGCCGCGCTCTATGCGCAGGGGACGATGCAGCTCAAAGCGGACGGAAAGGAGACGGCGCCCTTCGGTGCGGAAGTCCCGACGCAGCGGCGCGATCTGCTCGCGCTCGAACTGCAAAAGGGCATTTTGCGCGCGCTGACCGCCGCCCGCGACGCCCGCGAGACGGCCGTGAAATTGCTTCGGAAAAATCGGGAAGCCGTCGAGGAGACGGGGGCAAAGATCCTCTATCTTGCGCTCGGATTTCTCAAATACGTCTCCAAGGAAGACGGCAAGCCCAAGTACGCGCCCATCGTGCTGGCGCCCGTGGGGCTCACGCGCGCTAAAGGGAACGAAGATTTCTCCGTGGCGGCGGCCGAGGACGGCTATTTCGTCAACGCGACGCTATTGGAATTTCTGAAACAGGAGTTCAACATCGATATCCGCGGGCTGGGCGGCGACGTCTCCGCGCTGAAGATCTCCGAGATCGCGGCCATGGTACGCGCTGAGACGGCGAACATGAAGGGATGGGACGTCACGTCGGACGTCTATCTCGCCGCGTTCTCGTTCCAGACGTTCCTGCTCTGGAACGACATCCGCCTGCAGATCGACGAATTTAAGAAGAATCCCATCGTCTCCGCGCTTCTTTCGGGGCGGATGGAAAAGCCCGAACTCTCGCGGCCCGAGGAGGAGGATACTGCCTATCCCGAGGAGATCCTTCTGCCGCTTCCTTCGGACAGTTCGCAATTTTCCGCGATCGCACTCGCGGACACGGGTGCCTCGTTTGTGCTCCACGGCCCGCCCGGGACGGGCAAGAGCCAGACGATCACCAACATCATCGCGGGGGCGCTCGTGCGCGGAAAGCGCGTCGTCTTCGTGGCGGAAAAGAAGGCCGCGCTCGACGTCGTGAAGAAGCGGCTCGACCAGATCGGCATCGGCGAATTTTGCCTCGAACTGCATTCGGGTAAGACGGACAAGGCGGGGGTCCTCCGCCGCATCGAGGAGACGCTGGCGCTTGCGGGGAGCATGGGGCCCGTCTCGTTCGGCGAGCGCTCGAAGGAGTTGGTCGCCCTGCGCGAAGAGCTCAAGGAGCCCATGCGCGCCCTGCACAAAAAGCGCCGTTTGGGCATCTCCGTCTACGACGCCATTCTCGAATACCTCAAAAATAAGAGCGCGCCCGACATTCTCGACGTCGAGAGCTCGTTCTACGATACGCTCACGGAGAAAAAGCTCTCCGAATGCAAGAGCATGATCCTGAAGGCGGCGGCCGCGGCGAAGGAATGCGGCGGCGTCTCCAATACGCCCTTCGAAAACGTCAATCTCACGGAGTACAGCACCGAACTGCGCGACCGCGTGTTCTGCGCCTCGGAGGTCATTCTCGCCGAGATCAAGCATCTGCGGTCCTTTTTGGGGCTCTTCCTCGAATTTTACCGTCAGCGCGTCTCGACGCTCACGCGCAAGAAGCTCAATGCGCTCTCGGAGATCGCGCGCGGGCTCTCTTCGGGCAAATATGCGAAATATTTCGTGGGCGTCAAGGAGGACGCGTTCTATTCCTTCTACAACGCCAACCGGAGACTGGACGCCCGCCTCGAATATTACTCCAAACATTTCAAGGTGCTCGTCGATCTCGACGACTGCCCCGAGATCTCCCGCTATCTCGAAATGGGCGGGGACTGGAAGCTCTGCAAACCCGCGAAGAATCTGGTGAAGAAGCTCTCCCGCGCCGCCTTGCATCCCATTTCGGAGGAGGATATCCCGAAATATCTGCAGACGGCGATCGACATCGAGAGCTCCATGCGCCGCATCACGGCGTGCGACCGGCTCGCGAAGAACTTTACCGACCGCGGCGGGCGCATCCTCTTCAAGAAGCGGACGGAATATCTCTCCGACCTCTATGCGCTGCATGCGCTCTGCGCCGTCACGTTCATGGACTACAACGCCGATTCCTTCAACGGCATGTGCATCCGCGCGGCAAACGGCTATACCATGCCCGTGCTCGAGGGGTATCTGAAGGCGGTCACGAGCTATTTTGCGGCCGAAGACAGCTTTTTGAACGTCATCAGGGCCGACCGCGACAAGCTCCGCGACGAGGACGTTCTCGACTACTACTATTCCAAGGCCTCGGCGCTCATCGACAACGTCGACATGCTGCCCAATTGGTGCATGTATCGCAAGACGGCGCTCGAACTCGCGGGCTTGGGGCTCACGTTCATCGCCGATTCCCTCGAGAGCGGCCGCGTCAAGATCGAAGACATCTCGGCGAGCTTCGAAAAGAACGTCTATAAGAACTTCTTGGAGATCAATATCCCCGCCGATCCCGCGCTCTCCCGCATGACCGTCGGGACGCTGGAGGAGACGGTCGAAAAATTCCGTCTCGCGTGGGAGGACTATGGCAAGGCGACCCGCGAATACATCCGCGCCACGCTCATCTCCCGCCTGCCCAAGGCGGACGACGAGGGGAGCCTTTCGCTCGAGCTCGCGGCGTTCACCCGCCTCTCCAAGAGCAACCTGCGCGGCTCGGGGATCCGCAGCCTGCTCGGCGAGATCCCGACGCTCGCCTCCGTCGTCTGTCCCTGCCTGCTCATGAGCCCCGTCACGGTGGCGCAATATCTGAAACCCGAGGCCAACCGGTTCGACCTCGTGATCTTCGACGAGGCGTCGCAGATGTCCACGGCCGAGGCGGTCGGCTCCATCGCAAGGGCCAAGGCGGCCGTGATCGTGGGCGACCCCAAACAGCTCCCGCCCACGGCGTTCTTCCACTCCACCTATGTGGATGAGGAAAATCTCGAAAACGAGGACCTCGAGAGCATTCTCGACGACTGCCTCGCCCTCGGCATGCCCGAGCGGCATCTCCGCTGGCATTACAGGAGCAAACACGAGTCGCTCATCGCGTTCTCCAACAGCATGTACTACGACAACCGCCTCTGCACCTTCCCCTCGCCCGATTCGTTGGAGAGCAAGGTCAAGCTCATCCTCGTGGACGGCGTCTACGATAGGGGCTTTACGAAGAAGAACAAGAACGAGGCGGAGGCGCTCGTTGCCGAAGTCATCCGCCGCCTTCAGGACCCCGTGCTCTCCCGCTCCAGCATCGGCGTCGTGACGTTCTCGAGCGTCCAGCGCGACGACATCGAACGCCTCTTGATGCGGGAGATCGTGGCCAAAAGGTTGGAATCCGCGGCATTCGATCGCGAGGAACCCATCTTTGTCAAGAATCTGGAAAACGTGCAGGGCGACGAGCGCGACGTCATCCTCTTCTCCGTCTGCTACGGACCCGATAAGACGGGCCGCGTCTCGCTCAATTTCGGTCCGCTCAACCAGGCGGGCGGCTGGCGGCGGCTCAACGTCGCGGTTTCGCGCGCCCGCGAGGAGATGCTCGTCTTCTCCACCATGCGCTCGGTCATGATCGACCTCGCCAAGACGTCTTCGAAAGGGGTCGCCGGGCTCAAAGCATTTTTGGAATTTGCGGAAAAGGGCAAGACCATGCTCGCCTCGCGCACGGAGGCCGTCCGCCTCGGGAAGGGCATCGGGCAGTACATCGCCGAGGAACTTGCGGGATACGGCTACGACTGCCGTGCCGACGTGGGCGTCTCCGATTTCAAGATCGACGTCGCCGTCGTGGACCCGCGGAACAAGCATCGCTTTGTGCTCGGCATTCTTACGGACGGCACCGATTCGTTCTCCGTCAAGGACCGCAACGTGCTGCAGATCCAGACGCTCAAACGCGCCAATTGGAACGTCATGCGCGTCAACTGCGTCAACTATTACAACAATCCCAAGCGCGAGCTCAAGCGCATCAAAGATATGCTCGACCGGCTCACGGGCAACGACAAGCGCTCCGACGCGCATTTCTCCAAATACAAGAAGCTCTACCGGGCCGTCAAGCCGACGGCTTCGGAGACGGCCGCCTTCATCACGGGCGGGGAGAACGACGCGGCAATCATGGCCCGTCTCAAGGAGATCGTCGCCTGGGAGGAGCCGATCTCGCGGGCCTTTTTGAGAAAGCGGTGCATGGCGACGTTCGGCATTCTCAAGAGCGGAACGAGGACGGACGCCCGCCTCGACGCGCTTATCGACGCATGCGGGTTCTTCCGCGACCGCATCATGGGCGTGGACTATTTTTATAAGACGGCGAAGGCGATCCAGCTCGGGAAATTCCGCGTCGAGCCCGAGGAGGGCCCCGCCATCAGGAAGACGGAGGAGGACTTCACCGTCTATGAGATGATTACGCTCATCAAGGGCGCCCTCGAGGACAGGGTGGCCCTCTATATGGACGAATTGGTCGCCGTCGTCGCGGGCGTCTTCAAGGATTTGCGCCCCAACGAGCGGTTTGTCGCGTTCCTGCGCGACTGTATCGCATACGGGGAGGAGAAGGGGATCTTCGTGCGCTCCGTCTCCGACCGCATCTCCCTCGCGTAACTTCCGCCCTCGCACCGCGCATCGGGGCGGCGGACAGGCGCGCCGAAGACGGCCGAAAATCTGTTGACAAAACACGGAGAGTGTGATAGAATTTCTTCCGCATGGGATTTCGAAAGCTGAAAAACAAAATGAACGTGTGGCGCTACCTCGCGCTCGGCTATTTTTTGGTCGTGTTCGCGGGCAGCATTCTTCTCGTGCTCCCGTTTGCCGCCAAAGACGGCGGGACGTCGTATGTCGACGCGCTCTTCACGTCCGTCTCCGCGGCTTGCGTCACGGGGCTCGTGCCGTTTGATACCAACGTCCATTGGAACGGCTTCGGACAGGCGGTCATTCTCATCCTCATCCAGCTCGGCGGGCTCGGATTCATGACGTTTGTCTCCATTCTGCTCCTGATCGTGCGGCGCAACATCGGGCAATACGAGCGGCGCGCCGTATTGCAGACGGTCGGCGGCAGCATCGAGAGCGTCAAGGGCCTCGTCAAGCGCATCGTCATCGGGACGGCCTGCTTCGAGTTTTTGGGCGCCTGCCTGCTCTCCATCCGCTTCGTCCCCGATTTCGGGGTGGGGAAGGGGATCTGGTATGCCGTCTTTCACGCCGTTTCGGCGTTCTGCAATGCGGGCTTCGACCTCATGGGCGGCACGGCCTGCGCGGGCATGGGCTCGCTCTCCTATTATTGGAACGATCCGCTCGTCGTGTTGACGCTCTGCGGCCTCATCATCTTCGGCGGGCTCGGCTTCTGCGTGTGGGGCGACGTGCTCGATTGCCGCTTCCGTCCCAAAAAATTTCAGTTTTATACCCGCGTCATTCTGACCGTCAACGCCATCCTGCTCGTCGTCGGCACGCTGCTGTTTTTGGGCTTCGAGTGGGGGAATCCGCACTGCACGGGCAATTTCGGCGACAAACTGCTCGCCGCGCTCTTCAATGCGACGACGGCGCGCACCGCGGGATTTTGGACGACCGATCCCACCTACCTCTCCGACAGCGGATACCTCCTCATGCTCGTTCTGATGTTCATCGGCGGCTGCTCCGGCTCCACGGCCGGCGGCATCAAAGTGGGGACGTTCGCCGTCATCGTCATGGGCATGCTCGCGGCGTTCGGCAACAAGAAGGACATCACCATCGGAAAGCGCCGCATCGACAACAAGCTGCTCGGACAGGCCCTCGCCATCTTTACGGCCTATCTCTTCCTCATCTTAACGGCGACTACTTTGATCTGCGCCATCGAACCCGACGTGCTCATCATCGACGGCGTCGCCGCCGCCGGGCCGGATACCGTCTCGCGCACGCTGTTTGAAGTCGTCTCTGCCTTGGGGACGGTCGGGCTCTCGATGGGATTTACGTCGACGCTCACGGTTTGGTCCAAACTCATCCTCATCCTGCTCATGTATCTCGGGCGCGTCGGCGTTCTCACGTTCGCCTTTGCCCTCGCCAAGAAGCGCGACGCCTCGGAGATCAGGCGGCCCATCGACACCTTCTTCATCGGGTGACTTTGATAGCTTTCGGGTAAGCGAAAATCTGCCGCGAGACGGCGTTGCCTATCCCCATGTCCGCGGTCAAGGGTTACAAAAGCATCAAAAAAGAAACGTTGTACGCGGCGGAAGTCTGACGCACGGCGCGCCTCGGCGCATGAAATTATCCACCAAAATGGAGGTCCTATGAAATCCTTTCTCCTCATCGGCATGGGAAAATTCGGCCGTATGCTCGGCCAAAAGATGATCGAAATGGGCGACGAGATCACCGTTGTCGATAAAAACGAGGACGCGATCAATGCTGTCGCGCCCAAATATACCAATGCGCTCATCGCCAACTGCATGAATATCGACAACCTGAAGGCGATGGACGTCCCCTCCTACGACGCCTGCATCGTGGCCATCGGCGACGACTTTCAGGCCTCGCTGGAGATCGCCTCCAACCTCAAAGACCTCGGCGCCAAGCGGATCATCTCCCGCGCCGCGACGGAGATCCAGAGCAAATTCCTCATGCGCGTGGGGGCCGACGAGGTCATCTATCCCGACCGCGATATTGCGGATAAGCTCGCGATAAGGCTCAATTCCTCCAACGTCATCAACTATATCGACCTCGACAGCCGCTATTCGCTCTTCGAGATCGCCTGCCCCGCGAAGTGGGTGGGGAAGAAACTCATCGACATCAATCCCCGCAAGAAACTCGGCATGAACATTCTGACCGTCAAAAAGGGCTCGGAAGTTTTGTATACGCTCGACGGCGAATACGTCTTCGAGGCGGGCGACCAGCTCGTCGTCTTCGGCAATACCGAGACGATTTTGAAGTTTACGAACAGCATGAAGTGACGAAGCACACAAAGAAAGCGGCGGAGACCGGGTTTGGTCTCCGCCGCTTTTTCTTCATGATGGGGAATGCTATGCGTCAGGCCTTATTCGCCGAGCCGAGCACGTCGCAGATCTTGTGTTTGACCATTTCCTTCATGTTGCTGCGGGCGTCGCCGAGATATTGGCGAGGGTCGAAGTGCGAGGGATTCTCCGCAAGGTGTTTGCGGATGGCCGCCGTGAACGCAACACGCAGATCGGAGTCGATGTTGATCTTGCAGACGGCAAGTTTCGCCGCCTTTCTGAGTTCGGTCTCGGGAATGCCGATGGCGTTGGGCATGGAGCCGCCGAACGCGTTGACGACGGCGACTTGTTCCTGCGGCACGCTGGAAGCGCCGTGGAGGACGATGGGGAAGCCGGGGAGCCGTTTGCCGATCTCCTCGAGGATGTCGATGCGGAGTTTGGGATCCTGCCCGGGTTTGAATTTATAGGCGCCGTGCGAAGTGCCGATGGCGATGGCGAGCGAATCGCAGCCCGTCCGCGAGGTAAATTCCTCCACTTCGTCGGGCGAGGTGAACATAGCGTCGTGCGCCTCCACCTTGACGTCGTCCTCGATGCCCGCGAGCTTGCCGAGCTCGGCTTCGACGACTACGCCGTGGTCATGGGCATACTCGACGACCTTCTTCGTCAGGGCGATGTTCTCCTCCCAGGGCTTGGAGGACGCGTCGATCATGACGGACGTGAAGCCGTCGTCGATCGAGGACTTGCAGATGTCGAAATCCGCGCCGTGGTCGAGGTGCATGGCGATGGGGATGTTCGACGTCTCCGCGGCCGCCTGCACGAGGTGGCGAAGATAGACGGGGTTGGCGTATTTTCTCGCGCCTGCCGAGACCTGCAGGATGACGGGCGAATTGCACTCGTTGGCCGCTTCCACGATCGCCTGGATCATCTCCATGTTGTTGACGTTGAACGCGCCGACCGCATAGCCGCCCGCATACGCTTTGCGGAACATCTCGGTGGTTGTCACTAAGGGCATAACTTTGTTTCCTCCCAAAAAAATGCTTTTTCTCAATTATAATGCAAGCGCGCGAAAAATGCAAGAGGATTGCCCGAAATCCCGGGAAAAAATTTGCGGACTTCCCACCCGCCATCTATAAGCTCTGCTTATAGGGCCGAAAAGAAATCCCGATTACGTTTGGCTTGACTTTTGCAAATGGGGATGCTATACTGGGAAGTGAAACGCTGCCGGAGAGGCGGCATTCAAAGGAGGCGTTATGAAAAAAGTTTATCGCACCCTGTTTTTGGGATTGGGGACCGCGCTCGTCTTCGGGCTCGGCATCGCCGCGGCGGCTTGTACGAACGGCGGCAAGACGAACGGCAAAGAGACGGCTTCCCTCACGCTTCAAGCGGGCAACGGCGGGACGTTGGAGAAGACCGACTATGAGGTCGAAGTCGGCACGGTCCTGTCTGAATATCTGAAGAACATTTCTCCCGCGGCGGAGGACGGCCTTACCTTCTCCGGCTGGTATAACGGCAATGCCGTCATCGAAAACGGGGCTACCATGCCCGCGAGCGGCCTCACGCTGACGGCGAAATACAACGCGCAATACACCGTAAAACTCTACCGCGAAGGGGAGAACGGCTACGGCGATGCCACCGAGTCGTCGGGCGTTGCGATCTACGGCGAACCGTTTGTCTATTCGCCCGATTTCGCGCACGACGAGACCCTCGCGCACTTTGAGCTCGACGACGCCCACGAGGGGACGCTGCTCTCCACGCAGGCGCTCGGCAAGCACGACGTCTTCAGCGTCTATCTTGCGATCGCGCACTACACCGTCGGCTACGACAGCAATGCGCCCGACGGCGAGGCGGTCACGGGCTTCGTAGACCCCGTCACCTTGAAATACGGCGAAACGACGGCCGTTGCGGGCGGCGGCGACTATACCGCGCCGCCCTACTACCGCTTTGCGGGCTGGGCGACGGAAGAGGACGGCGAGCTCGTCTATCGGGAGGGCGATGAGATCGCGCCCGAGAAGAATATGATCCTGTACGCCGTGTGGGACGAGGGCTATCGCGACCGGTTCGGCGGCGGCGACTTCATCTTCACGCCGAGCGGCGAGGAGGGCGTGGCCGTTCTCTCCCGCGTGGGCGTGGAATATCGCGGGGAATATGAGGACGGGGCGTTTTCCTTCTCGGATCCCGATGAAAACGAGGTGCTCAAGGGGAAACTCAATCCCAACGGCACGTTCGTTTATTACCGCGAGGGGTTGAAAAACGTCACCTATCTGCATGCGGACGCCTATCGGGAGACGCTTCACGAGGACGGGGCGGCCATCGTCTTCGACGGCTACGACGGCGCTACATATACGGAGGGCGGGGTCTCCCAACACGGGACCGTCTCCTATGACCCCGAAACGATGGTCTATACGTTTGTCGACGACGATGGGGAAGCGCCCTTCGAATTTCTCCTCACCGACCTCGTCACGGGCGGGACTACGCAGAACGTCTTCATGCGGCAGGGTGCGGAATACGGCGTCCGCGTCGGCTACAAGTTCCACTATGTGGGCGGGCAGGTCCGCGCCACGCAGGACAGCGTTCTCTACCTCGACGGATTCGGCATCGCGGCCTTCCTTGATCCCGCGTCCACTGCGGACAACATCGTCTTGCTGCAGGTAGGGACGTATCTGCCGCGCTCGGAGGGCGAGGTCGATCTCTCGCTCTACGACGAGGAGGACGAATTTTACGAATACCGCGCGAAATTGCTCGAATACGGCGGCACGCCGATCTGGTTGGAGTACGACGCGGCGTTGCAGAGCGAATTTATCGCGAAGGACGGCGCGAAGCTCGTGCTCGACGGCTATTCGGGGACGTATGAGAGCGCGACGTATACGCCCGCGGACGGGGCGGAGAAGAAGGGCATGTATGTCGTGGAAATTTCGCCGCTGGGGCAGACGGTCCGCTTGGTCGCCCAAGACGGCGCGGTCACGACGCTGCGCATCGACCCCGAGACCAAGGAGCTCTCCTATCTCGGCGACGGCGAATACTATGAATATCTCCGCTATCTCGGCGACGCCGGCAGGACGCCCGTCGACGCGCCCGTGCTCGTGTTTTCGGGCAAAGACGGCGCGACGATCTATGGCGTTGAGACGACAACGGTGGGTACCGTGTCCGCGGTGCAGGGCAAGACAGACCGTTATCTCTTCCATTCCGACAGCATGGATTTCGAATATGAACTCGGCGAGGGCTACTTCGCGGTCATGGAGGAAGTCCGTTATTTCCGCTATTTCAAGATGTATCCGGTCGAGTCGAAGAGCACGTTCACGCTCACCGGGCCCAACGGCACGAAGATCGTCGCCTACTACGACGCTTCCTCCAAACAGGGCAACGCCGTCTATACCGACGCCGCGGGGAACGAGCGCGTCGGCGTCTACACGATCATGACCGGCGCCGCCTACGGCCTCAATTACGACGTCGCCGAATTTATGGATATCTCCACGAGCGATTGGCTGTGGTTCGCGTGGGAGCGCGGTACAAGCGGCAGCGAGTATAAGACCTTCACGCCGCTCTCCGAGGAGTCGGACATCTATTATCTCTACACGGGCACCGCGATCGATTCCGATGTTTCGCTTCTTCTGATCGGCAACGGAACGCAGAAGGTCGCTCTCTATCACGATTCGGAAACGGGCGACCGGTTCCTCGGGACGTACACCTACGACGAAAAGACGGGCGAGGGCACAATGACCGCTTCGGCCGACGCGGACGGGAAGTCGTTCGACTTCCTGCTCATCGAGGCGCAGGGCGCGCTCTGCTTTGTCCGCCACACCGATCTCTTCGAGGGCACACTCGAGGCGACAAGTGGCGAGCACAAACTGATGCTCGACGGCTACGGATTCGCCGTTTACGACGGCATGGATGCCGATTACTATCTCGTCGGCGGCTTCGAAGAGGAGGGGAAGGAAAACGTCTACCGCTTCTATGTCTATGGCGAAGAGGCCGGCCAGATGTTCGAGAGCTACTTCGACGTCGACGTCAAGACCAAAAAGTATACCGTCTGCGGATATGAAGTCGGGATGTATTATGCGGACGACACGTCGGGGGACGTCCTCTATCTGGACGGCTATTCCAACGTCACGCGCTTCAACATCTCCGAATACGAGGGTGAGGACCTCAAGCCGTTGGGGAAGGGCACCTATACCTTCACCGACAAGGAGGAGGAGATCCTTCTCGTCACGTTCGGCACGCGGTCGTATCACATCCACATCTGGAAGATGGGCGGCGGCGAAGGGCATAACTACTTCACGGTGGAATACACTTCGGCCGGCACGTACCGTTCGGCGCTTTGGGAAATTCTGACCTTGGCCGAATACGGCGACGCCGTCTATACCGACGCCTATGGCATCACCTATCAGGGCACCTACACCGCGCCGTCGGCCCATGTCGTTTGCTTTGCCTCCGATTCGTTCGACGAAGAGCTGTTCTTCGTTTTGAACGGCGGCAAGTTCACGCGCAAGACGACGGGATTCATCATCGACGAGGGCATTCTCGTCAAATATCTCGGCGGCGAGGGAGAGAATATCACCATCCCCGCGGGCGTCAGCACGATCGCGCCCCTTGCGTTTTCCGTCCACGAATACGGCTCGCGCTACCGCGGCGCCGACATCGTGACGCTGAATCTCGGGGGCGTCGAGACGGTCGGCTCCAACGCCTTCAACGGCTGCACGCTGCTCACCTCCGTCGTGGGCAACAAGGTCACGCGGATCGATTCGCAGGCCTTCTACGGCTGCATCGAGCTCGCGCAGATCACGTTCCCGCTGCTCGAAGAGATCGGCGAAATGGCCTTCCGCCTCTGCGAATCGCTGACGGAAGTTTCGTTGGCACAGGCCAGGACGATCTACTCCTCCGCGTTCAGCGCCTGCACGTCGCTCGTCACCGTCTCTCTGCCCGCGGCCGAGGAACTCTATGAGGGCGTGTTCTACGATTGCTACGCGCTCGCGAGCGTGACGCTCGGCGCTTCGCTCACCCAACTCGGCACGCCCGACAACCCCGTCGCAGGCGTCTTCGGCCGCGACGCGACCACGGAGCCGCAGGCCGAACTTGCCCTCGTGCTTAAAGGGACAACGCCTCCCACGGTCGGCGTCAAGCTCTTCGAGGGCGTCGGCTTCTACACCGTCGAGGTGCATACCATGTCCGCGGTCAAGGCCTACTACGCCGCGTCCGGATGGCGCGACTATGCCTCGCATATCGGCGTGCACGCCGCCGAGACCAAACGCTACTACTATTTCAACTATTCCTCCGTTTGGGAACTTACGCTCGGCGTCGTCATCAAGTCCGAAAACGCCGGAGCCACCGCTTACGGCGCCTACGAGATCGAGAACGACGCGCTCATCGCCTATTCCGCGAGCGACGAGGAGCCCTATTTTACGACGAAGACGATCGGCACGTTTGACAAAGAGACGCGGACGCTGCTCTTCGACCTCTATAATTACGGCGAAGCGGATAAGGAGTACTGGTATTCCTATTCGGAGGCCGGCGCGGATCTCACGCTCACGGTGGAGTCTACGGAAGACACCGTCACCTTCGCGCCCGACAATCAAAATTCCTCGCAGTATATCTTCTTCCAAGTCGCAGGCGTCTACAAGGAAAACGGCGAGGAGCGGGATGTCCAAGTGACCGTCTCCCGCGACATGTACGGCAGCACGGTGCTCTATATGATCGACGGAGAATATCGCAGAAGCATGTCCGTTACCATGTCGAGCAAGACGGTATCCCTCGGCGCCCCGTCCTTCATCCCCGTGGTCACGACCTATGCGGGCGAGGGCGAGAGCTATCTTGCCGTGTCGCAGAACGACAAAGAGGGGACGGCGTATACCGTATCGTTCATTCTCACGGGCATCCGGGACGCAGACGGCGCTCCGTTCAGCGCCGCGCAGGTCTCCGTCGAGAAGCAGGCGGAAGGCACCTATCGGACCAAGGATTCCCTCGTCTTCGGCGGCTACAGCTATCGGGTGACGTTCACCGTCGAAAACGGCCGGTTCACCTATGCGTTGGAGACGCTCCGCGAGCTCATCGTCGAAGACGGCACCCACAGAGTTGTGCTCTATGTGAGCAAGGACAACGAGATCGCCGGCATGACGCTCTATGTCATGTACTACGACAACTGGGCAGACGTCAAAGACAGGACGAAGAACTATACCGAGACGCACGCGGAGGGCAGCAACGTCTACCGCTGGTTCGTCTATGACTACAACTACGCGTGCGACGTCACGCTCACCCTCACGGGCAACGGGTTTGACATCGCGGGCTCGATCACCGCGGCGCGCGTCGTCAAGAATAACACGGACGGCGTCTATGCGATCCTGTATTATCGCGGCGCCCAGCGCACGGCGCTTTGGATGCGCGGTACGGACGGCGAATACGCCGAGATCAAGGCCGCCGACGTTACGGAGAGAGACGGCTATCTCGAGGTCAAGTTCAAGGGAGACGTCTACGATCTGTTGGTCGGCAGCACCGACGTGGAGATCGTCATCGCGGAGAAGACGTATCCCTCCAATGCCGAATACAGCGACCTCACGGGCAGTCTCCTCGTCAAGCGCGACAAGAGCGGCGCCGTGTCCGAAGCCGTGCTCACCGTGGACGGCAAGACTTATTCCGATTTCATCGCGTTTGTAGAGGATTATACCAACGGCTATTTCTTCTACACCGAGACAGACAGCTACTACGTCACTTACGGCTCGTCGGATTGCCGGATCACGCACTATCAGACGAAGACGCTCACCGCGGGCGACGCGTCCTTCCTCTGTGCCGCGACGGGCAGCGGCCGGGTCTTCGTCTTCTCGGCGACGCTCGGCGGCGCCGCATGCGAGACGAGGACGACGTTGGCGGACGGGAGCGTCATTGCGGTTTTGGGTACGACGGCGCGCTACTTCCGTTTCGGCGAAGACGGCGATACCGTGTCCGAGATCCCCGTGCAGATCGTCGAGGCGGGGGACTTCCGCTTGGCCGTCTCCGTGAAAGACGACGGCAGCTTCGAAGTCGTCGGCGCCGAAATCAGGCGCGGGGACGGATTTGTCTTTGTCACCATCGAATATCAGTATGATTCTTCGGGGGACTACAACTACGGGATCGGCCTCACGCCCTCCGAACTCGGCTATGAGATCTCTGCGGAATTTTATTTCAATATCACCGTGAGCGGCGGCAAGGTCACCGCGGAATACGTCAGTTCGTCGTGCTATTGATGCAAACGCGGCCCCGGCGGGGCGGCCGTAAAGGCCGCCCCGCCGGGTGAAAGTTCGCCGCCGCACCGCGGTCTCCCGCGGGCGCGCGGATCCGCAAAATTCGTGAAAGTTTGCAATCGGAAAATTTTGGGAAAAATGTTGACGAACGCAGGAAAGCGTGGTATAATACAACTTGGTAAAAGGGCGCCAAGGCGCCAAAGTTTATTTGGAGGGATGATTCAAATGGCAAACGTAAAAGTTGCAATCAACGGGTTCGGCCGTATCGGCCGTCTTGCGTTCCGGCAGATGTTCAATGCCGAGGGCTATGAGATCGTCGCGATCAACGACCTCACCAGCCCCACGATGCTCGCCCATCTTTTGAAGTACGATAGCGCGCAGGGCCGCTATGCCCTTGGCGATACCGTCTTCGCGAACGACGAGGAGAGAACGCTCACCGTTGCAGGCAAGACGATCAAGATCTATGAGGAAAAGGATGCTGCCAACCTTCCTTGGGGCGAGCTGGGCGTCGACGTCGTTTTGGAGTGCACCGGCTTCTATACTTCCAAGGCGAAGAGCGAAGCGCACATCAAGGCCGGCGCGAAGAAAGTCGTCATTTCCGCACCCGCGGGCAACGATCTTCCCACCGTCGTCTATGGCGTCAATGAAAAGACGTTGAAGCCCGAAGATACCATTATCTCCGCCGCAAGCTGCACGACCAACTGCCTTGCGCCCATGGCGAATGCGCTCAACAACGCATATCCCATCGTCTCCGGGATCATGACGACCGTCCACGCCTTCACGGGCGACCAGATGGTGCTCGACGGACCTCACCGCAAGGGCGACCTCAGAAGAGCCCGCGCCGCCGCGGTCAACATCGTTCCCAATTCGACGGGCGCCGCCAAGGCGATCGGCCTCGTCATTCCCGCGCTCAACGGCAAGCTCATCGGTTCTGCGCAGCGCGTTCCCGTTCCCACCGGCTCCACGACCATTCTCGTCGCCGTCGTCAAGGGCAAGGACGTCACGAAGCAGAGCATTAACGAGGCCATGAAGGCCGCGGCTTCCGCTTCCTTCGGCTACACCGAAGAACAGCTCGTCTCCTCCGATATCATCGGCATCACCTACGGTTCGCTCTTCGACGCGACGCAGACGATGGTCACGAAGATCGACGAAGAGACCTATCAGGTGCAGGTCGTCGCTTGGTACGACAACGAGAACAGCTACACCTCGCAGATGGTTCGCACGATCAAATATTTCGCCGAACTCAAGTAAGGGTCAACATCAAACGCAACGCCCTATCCAAGACATGGGTAGGGCGTTTTCGTTCTGTTTTTCAAAAATCGCGTTTTTGCCCGCAGGTCTCGGCGGCGCGGAACGTGCTTTGGGAGCGTCTATGGAAGAGAAGAAAGAGGCGCGGTATACGCCGTTTGAGGGGATCCCCGCCGACCGTTATGAACTCACGTCGGTCGTCCGGAATGACGATGGCACGGTCATCGAATTGGAGGGGGAAACATACCGTTTGACCCTTTCGTTTGGCTTTACGGAAGCGCTCTGCGTCTGCGACGAGGGCAGAAGGATCCGCGCCTATCACGAGATCCCCGCGCTCCGTTCCTATCGGAGCCGTGAGACGGATTTTTACGGCAACCCGCTCTTTTGCGTGACCGAGGATTCCGATTTCATGCGCTGGCTGAACGCGGAGAGCTGCGGTTTTTCGCGGGCCGACCGCCATTTCGCGGTCATCACGCGCAACGATTTCATAGACATCGCCGCCGCATTCCCGCCCGAGGTCCGCGTTGCGCAATGGGGGGAGAACGGCGCGGAAGGAGACGCGAAATGAAAGATCTCTTCAACGGAAAAGTCTTAAAGGACGCATATTGGCTCATCGTCGGGTCCATCGCCTCTCTGTCGATCGGGGTCGTATTCTTTTCTGCGGCGCTGGTGTCGTTGGCGTGGACCTTCGATTCGTTCAACTTCGCGGTGCGCATCGTGATGACGGTCGTCGGATCGGTGGGGGTCTTCGCGGGCATGGCCTATCCGGCCGTGACGGTCGCGCTCATCCGCCGCTGGCCGCGGCACCGCGCCGTCACGCGCCGCCTCGTCAAGGAGAGCTTTCTCTGCGACAATTCGCAGAGCGCCCCCAAGCCGTGAGCGGGGGACGTCGGACCGAACGCCGGGGGCGCGGCGGCAGGATTTTCCTGCCGCCGCGCCCCGTATTTTTCATGTATCTGTTTTTCAAAAATTGAAAATAGTTTTCATATTGCGTTTTCCATTGACAACGCCCCGTTTTTCGATTATAATAGAGTCAAATCGAAATCAAAGAGGAAAAGATATGGACATTCGGGATATTTTAAGCAAATGCGACCATACGCAACTGTCCGTCACGGCGACGTGGGAGGACATTCAGGCGCTCATCGACGACGGCATCCGGTATCAGACCGCGTCCGTCTGCATCCCGCCCTGCTATGTGGAACAGGCAAAGGCGTATGCGAAGGATCGGCTGCCCATCTGCACCGTCATCGGCTTCCCCAACGGCTACAACACGACGGCCGTGAAGGCCTTCGAGGCCGCCGAGATGGTGGAAAAGGGCGCGGACGAGATCGATATGGTCATCAACATCGGCGACTTGAAGGCCAAGAAGTACGACGCGGTCCTCGCGGAGATTAAGGCCGTCAAGCGCGCCTGCGCGGACAAACTTTTGAAGGTCATCGTCGAGACGTGCCTGCTCAACGATCTTGAAAAGATCATGGCGACCCATCTCGTCGCTTACGGCGGCGCGGACTTCATCAAGACGTCCACGGGCTTTTCCAAGGCGGGCGCCACCTTCCGCGACGTGGAGATCTTCAAGGGCGAGATCGATAAGTACCATCTCGGGATCAAGATCAAGGCGGCGGGGGGCATCTCCTCCATCGCCGACGCGGAGCAGTTCGTCGCCCTCGGCGCGGACCGGCTCGGCACGTCCCGCATCGTCAAGATCGTCAAGGAGGAACATCTGTTATGAGCGAACACAAGAACATTCCCACGCCCCACATTTCCGCAAAATACGGCGACTTTGCGGAGACGGTCCTGATGCCGGGCGATCCGCTTCGCGCCAAATTCATCGCCGAACATTTTCTCGAAAACCCCGTTCTCGTCAACAACGTGCGGGGCGTCAACGGTTATACGGGGTATTACCATGGCAAGCGCGTCTCGGTGATGGCCTCGGGCATGGGGCAGCCCTCCATCGGCATCTACTCCTATGAGCTCTTCAATTTCTACGGCGTGGAGAACATCCTCCGCGTGGGCTCCTGCGGGTCGTTCGATAAGGACCTCCATGTGCGCGACATCATTTTGGCACAGGGAGCTTGTACCAACGGCAACTATCTGCAGCAATACAACCTGCCCGGGACGTTCTGCCCGATCGCGGACTTCGGGCTTCTGCGCCGCGCCGCGGCCCTCTGCGAGGAGGCGGGCGTGCATTATAAGGTCGGCAACATCTTCTCTTCCGACATGTTCTACGACGACGCGCAGAGCGGGATGCAATGGGCGAAGATGGGTGTGCTCGGCGTGGAGATGGAGAGCGCGGCGCTCTATGCGAACGCCGCCCGCGCGGGCAAGAAGGCGCTCTGCATCTGCACCGTGAGCGACAGCTTCCTCTATCCGGAGGAGAATACGACGGCCGAGGAGCGCGAGACGTCGTTCACGGCCATGATGAAGATCGCGCTGGAATTGGCGTAAATCATCATATGGGGTGCGAAAACGGCGCATCCGGAGGCAAATATGAAGAGATTCTTTTTGATCGTGCTCGATAGCTTCGGCGTGGGGGAGCTCCCCGACGCGCACCTCTGGCACGATGAGGGCAGCAATACGTTGGGCGCCATCCGCAGCCATCCCAATTTCCGGTGCCCCAATCTGGAGGCGCTCGGCCTCTTTAACATCGAAGGCGTGGGCGGCGGCGTGCGCGCGCCCAAGGCGAGCTTTGCGCGCATGGCGGAGAAGTCGATGGGCAAGGATACGACCATCGGCCACTGGGAGATCGCGGGCATCGTTTCGCCCGACCCGCTCCCGACCTACCCCGAAGGATTCCCCCGCGAGATCATCGAGGAATTTGAAAGGAAGACGGGGCGGAAGACCATCTGCAACCGGCCCTATTCGGGCACCGAGGTCATCAAAGACTACGGCCGCGAGCACCTCGAAACGGGTGCGCTCATCGTCTATACTTCCGCCGACAGCGTGTTTCAGGTGGCCGCACATGAGGACATGGTACCCCTCGATGAGCTCTACCGCGATTGTGAGATTGCGCGGAAAATGCTCGTGCCGCCCCACGGCGTGGGCAGGGTGATCGCGCGTCCGTTCACGGGCGAGTATCCCTTCGTGCGCACGGCCAACCGCCACGATTTCTCCATCGAGCCCCCCGCCGATACCGTTTTGAATCTCCTGAAAGACGCGGGGTACGATACGCTCTCGGTCGGGAAGATCTACGATATTTTTGCGGGCAGCGGTATCACGAAGAGCTACCGCACGACGTCCAATACCCACGGAATGCAGGTGACGAAGGAGTTGCAGGCGCAGGATTTCAACGGCCTTTGCTTCGTCAACCTCGTGGATTTCGACATGAAATACGGCCATCGCAACGACGTGGCGGGCTATGCGGCCGCGGCCACGGAGTTCGACGGCTTTTTGGGCGCGTTCGAGGCGGACATGCGCGACGGCGACGTGCTCCTCATCACCGCCGATCACGGCTGCGATCCCTCGACGCCTTCGACCGACCATTCCCGCGAATATACGCCCATGCTCATCTATGGAAAGGGCATCAAGGGCGGCGTCGATTTGGGCACGCGCGCGTGCTTCTCGGATATCGGCGCGACGGTGCTCGACTATTTCGGCGTGCCGCAGAAGAATACGAGCGGCACGAGCTTTTTGAAGGAGGTCCTGAAATGACGGATGCGGAGCTCATGGCCGCGGCGGCCGCCGCGCGCGAGAAATCCTATTCGCCCTATTCGCACTTCCGCGTGGGCGCGGCGCTGCTCACCAAGCAGGGGAAGTTGTATACGGGCTGCAACATCGAAAACGCGGCGTATTCGGCGACGGTCTGCGCCGAGCGGACGGCGTTTTTCAAGGCCGTGAGCGAGGGGGAGCGGGAATTTTCGGCGCTCGCCATCGTCGGCGGCAAGGAAGGGGAGACGGCTCCGTTCTGCGCGCCCTGCGGCGTTTGCAGGCAGGTCATGACGGAATTTTGCAGCCGCGATTTCAAAGTCCTGCTCGGCGATCCAACGCATTTCGAAGCCTACACCTTGGACATGCTCCTGCCGTTTTCGTTCACAGACAAAGATCTCTCTTAAAATTCCAACCGTATGAAAAAGCAATTTTATAAAGTAACCGCGTCACTTTTGGCGGCGGCTCTCGGCCTTGCGGCCCTTTGCGCCTGTAAGCCGGAGAAGGAGGACTTCACGCGCCCCGACAGCGATGTGAAGCTCTCTTTCTATGCCGTCAACGATCTGCACGGCAAATTCATGGATACGGCGGGCCAGCCCGGCGTGGATGAATTTACGACGTATATGAAGCAGCTCTATAAGGATCCCGCGCGCGAGGAGATCTTGCTCTCCTCGGGGGATATGTGGCAGGGGACGGTGGAGTCCTCCACGACCAAGGGCGGGCTCATGACGGAGTGGATGAACGAGCTGGGATTTGTCTCCATGACGCTCGGCAATCATGAGTACGATTGGGGCGCGGCGGTGCTCGGGCCCAACAGCGAGCTTGCGGAGTTCCCCTTCCTCGCCATCAACGTCACGCAGGACGGCCTGCCCGTGAGCTATTGCAAGCCCTCGACGGTGGTCGAGCGGGACGGGCTGAAGATCGGCATCATCGGCGCCATCGGCGATTGCCTCAGCTCCATTTCGGGCGATTTCACGGACGGCCTGCGCTTTGCCACGGGAGCCGAGCTCACCGCGCTCGTCAAGGCGGAATCCACGCGCCTGCGTAGCGAAGAGGGGTGCGAATTTATCGTCTATTCCATGCACGAGGGCGGCGAGGGCTATTCCGTCTCCTCGGTGACGCAGGTGACGAATGCGGACATCTCCTATTACGATACGTCCCTCTCTGACGGCTATGTCGATCTCGTCTTCGAGGCGCATTCGCACCAAAAGTATATTTTGCAGGACGAATACGGCGTCTACCACCTGCAGGGCGGCGGCGAAAACAAGGGGTTGAGCTGTGCCGACGTCACCTATCACACCGATTCGAAGAAATACGACGTCGCGCCGCGCATCGTCTCTCCCACGGTGTATGCGAACGAAGCGCTCCATGACGATCCCTCCGTCGAGACGCTCTTCGAGAAATATTTCCAAGATGACCCGTATACCGAGGTTTTGGGCAACAATTCCGCGAAGTGGCCCTCGAGCAGCATTGTCGAAAAGGTGGCCGAGCTATACTATAATAAGGGTAGCGAGGTGTGGGGCGAGTATGACATCGTGGCCGGCGGCGGGTATCTGAAAACGCGCAGTCCCTACGATCTTGCGGCCGGAAAGGTGACGTATGCCGATCTCTTCTCCATTTTGCCCTTCGACAACGAGATCGTGTTGGGGAAGATCAAGGGGCGGGATCTGAAGTCCAAATTCCTCAGCGCGAGCCGGAACAAAAATTATCACGTCTTTTCCTCGATTTCGTCCGCCGACGTCTCGGACAACGCGGATTATTACATCATTGTCGATAGCTACACGTCGACGTACCGCTCCAACAACATTACGGAGGTCGCGCGGCTGGGCGAGAGCGTCTACGCGCGGGACTTGCTGGCGCAGTACATTTCCGACGGAAATCGGGAGTGACCGCGGTCTGTCCGCTGATTCTCCGCGGGCTTGGTTTCAAGGGCATAACACGGCGCCGAGACGGAAGACGTGGGCACCATGTCCGAGGGCAAGCCTTCGAAATCGCCAAAGCAACCCAATAGAAAGATGAAAAGAGCAGGGGAACTTCCTCTGCTCTTTTTTTCACCCCCTGCCCCT
>CANQWO010000019.1 GCA_947627565.1 uncultured Clostridia bacterium | reverse complement strand
GCCGTGGTCAACGTGGCCAATCGTACCGATGTTGACATGGGGCTTGCTTCTGTCGAATTTTGCCTTTGCCATTTTGAGTTTTCCTCCAATAAATTTTTATTTTTTGATAACTATTTCCGCCGCTTGTGCGGCGGAAGCGCAGCTATCTATCAATCAATGATATCAAGCTGAATCGCTTGTCGCCTATTATTATAACCGATACGCCGAAAATTTGCAATGAATTTACGGAAATTTTTTCCGCTTTTTTCAAATTTCAGCAAATCAAACGATTATTTGTCGTCGCTCCGACGGTCTTTGACGATCTTCTCGGAGATGGACCGCGGCACTTCGGAGTAGTGGTCGAACTGCATCGTGAACTGCCCTCTGCCCTGCGTGCGCGAACGGAGCTCCGTGGCATAGCCGAACATTTCGGAGAGCGGGATCTCTGCGTCGATGATCTTGGCGCCGTTGCGGTCGTCGGTGTTCGTGATGCTGCCGCGGCGGGAAGAGACGTTGCCCATCAGATCGCCGAAGTAATCCTCCGGGGTGATGATCTGCACCTTCATGATGGGTTCGAGCAGCACGGGCTTGGCCTTTTCCATACCGTTTTTGAACGCCATCGAGCCCGCGATCTTGAACGCCATTTCCGAAGAGTCGACCTCGTGGTAACTGCCGTCGTAAACTTCGACCTTGAAGTCCACGACCTCATAGCCCGCGAGGAAGCCGTTTCTGGCCGCCTCCTGAATGCCCTTGTCGATGGCGGGGATATATTCCTTGGGAATGGAGCCGCCCACCGTTTGATCTTCGAACAGATAGCCCGTACCGGGTTCCTGCGGAATGAGGCGGATCTTGCAGTGACCGTATTGGCCCTTGCCGCCCGACTGACGCTTGTAGAGCCCCTCGGCCTCGACGGCGTTGCGGAACGTCTCGCGGTACGCGACCTGCGGCGCGCCGACATTGGCCTCGACGTGAAATTCGCGAAGGAGCCTGTCCACGATGATATCGAGGTGCAGCTCTCCCATGCCCGCGATGATGGTCTGCCCCGTCTCCTTATCGGTATACGTCTTGAACGTGGGGTCTTCCTCGGCGAGTTTGGCGAGCGCGATCGCCATCTTTTCCTGCCCGGCCTTGGTCTTGGGTTCCAGAGAGAGCTGGATGACGGGATCGGGGAACTCCATCTTCTCGAGGATGATCGGATGCTTTTCATCGCAGAGCGTATCGCCCGTCGTCGTGTTTTTGAGGCCGACGATGGCGCAGATGTCGCCCGAGCAGATCTCGCTGATCTCCTTTCTCTCGTTGGCGTGCATCTGCACGAGACGGCCCACGCGCTCCTTCTTGTCCTTGGTCGAATTGTAGACATAGGAGCCCGATTCGAGGACGCCCGAATAGCAGCGGAAATAGGCGAGAGAGCCGACGAACGGATCGGTCGCGATCTTGAACGCAAGCCCCGCGAAGGGTTCGCTGTCCGACGTCTTTCTCTCCTCTTCCTCGCCCGTTACGGGGTTGACGCCCTTGACATGGTCTACGTCTACGGGGCTCGGGAGGAAGTGGATGACGGCGTCCAGAAGGAACTGTACGCCCTTATTCTTATAGGAAGAGCCGCACAGCATGGGGACGGCCTCCATTTTGAGGCAACGGGAGCGAAGGCCCGCGATGATGTCCTCCTCGGAGAGGTCGCCGTCCTCGAAGAATTTCTCCATGAGCTCGTCGGAAGCGGAGGCCGCCTCCTCGACAAGTTTGGCGCGATATTCGTTCGCAAGGTCTACCATGTCCGCGGGGATGGCCTCTTTGCGGAAGTCTTTGCCGAGATCGTCGTAGTAGACTTCGGCCTCCATCCGGATGAGGTCGATGATGCCGCGGAAGTTCATCTCCTTGCCGATGGGAAGTTCAACGGGCACGGGGTTGGCCCCGAGACGCTCGCGGATCATCCGCTCGACGCGGAAGAAATCGGCGCCGTTGATATCCATCTTATTGACATAGGCGATCCGGGGGACCTTGTAGGTATCTGCCTGACGCCATACCGTCTCGGACTGCGGTTCCACGCCGCCCTTGGCGCAAAACGTTGCGACGGCGCCGTCGAGCACGCGGAGCGAGCGCTCCACCTCGACGGTGAAATCGACGTGTCCGGGCGTATCAATGATGTTGAAACGATGTCCCTTCCAAATGCAGGTCGTCGCGGCGGAGGTGATGGTGATGCCGCGCTCCTGCTCCTGGACCATCCAGTCCATAGTGGCGGCGCCTTCGTGGACTTCGCCGATCTTGTGCGTCTTGCCCGTGTAGAACAGGATGCGCTCGGTCGTCGTCGTCTTGCCGGCGTCGATATGGGCCATGATCCCGAAATTTCTCGTATGCAATAAGTCGAATTGTCTTGCCATGTCTCCTGCCTCTTAGAAGCGGAAGTGTGCGAACGCCTTGTTCGCCTCCGCCATCCTGTGCGTGTCTTCTTTCTTTTTGACGGAACCGCCCGTGTTGTTGTAGGCGTCCATCAGCTCTGCGGCGAGCTTCTTGTAGGTCTCGCGTTCACTGCGTTTTCTCGTGTTGAGCACAAGCCAGCGGATGGCGAGCGTTTGACGGCGCTCGGGTCTGATCTCGATCGGGACCTGATAGTTGGCACCGCCGACGCGGCGCGCCTTGACCTCGACCATGGGGGTGATGTTTGCGAGCGCTTGTTTGAAAATTTCCATGGGGTCCATGTTCATTTTTTCGCCCATGAGCGCGAATGCGTCGTATACGATCTTCTGCGCGACGCTCTTTTCGCCGTCGAGCATGATCTGATTAATGAGTTTGGTGACGACCTTGCTCCCGTATAAAGGATCGGGCAAGACGTCTCTCTTGGGAACGTTCCCTCTTCTCGGCATCGTGATTGCCTCCTTATGATAAATTTAGGTTCACGAAATTTGTTGTGCCAACAAATTTCCGTGAGGTTGAGCGCTGACGCGCAAATTGGGGCGCGCTTGCGCAAAAGCGTGGTTTTGCTTGCGCCATAATCGGAGAAGCAAAAGGCCACGTTCACGAAATTTTTCTCGGCGAAAAATTTCCGTGAGGGGTATACATTCTACTTCTCTGCACCGTTTCGGCCACAACCATGTCTGCAAGTGACGGTCAATAAGCACATAAATGTCGCAAATTGTGGCACTCACGGCGGAAGTCAATTCCGCCTAAGCACAGGATTAAGAATGTAGTTCACGAAATTTTTCTCGGCGAAAAATTTCCGTGAGGTTGAGCGCTGACGCGCAAATCGGGGCGCGCTTGCGCAAAAGCGTGGTTTTGCTTGCGCCGTAATCGGAGAAACAAAAGGCCACGTTCACGAAATTTGTTGTGCCGGCAAATTTCCGTCCGGGACGAGCATTGTGCATTGTTCATGCGTTTGCCCGCCACCATGTCCTCAAGTCGCAGACAAAAACGAAATTTTCCCGTCAACAAAATTTGCGTGAGGTTGCGCCGGACGGCGCGCTTTTTAGGGCATTACCCTTCTTTTAAGCTATCGCTTGCCGCTGTGCGGTAGCGAATCTTCTCCCCCTCGCGGGGAATACTGCCTACCTTCATCGGGTTTCTTTGAATATTCCGAAATTCAGTAGGATGGTTGTCTTGGGATCTTGCTTGGAAAACAAAATTCCGCGAGATGGTTATTTGGGGCGTTTTGCGCCGTACTTGCTGCGCGCCTGTTTGCGCTTCGCAACGCCTGCCGTATCGAGCGCGCCGCGGATGATGTGATAGCGGACGCCGGGCAGATCCTTGACTCTTCCGCCGCGGATGAGCACGGAGCTGTGCTCCTGCAGATTGTGACCTTCGCCGGGAATGTACACCGTACCTTCCTGCTTATTGGTCAACCTGACTCTCGCGATCTTCCGAAGGGCCGAGTTGGGCTTCTTGGGCGAAGTCGTCGTCACCTGCAAGCAAACGCCGCGTTTCTGCGGGCAGCTATCGAGGATGGGGCTCTTGGACTTGAACGCCTCGCGCTCTCTGCCTTTCTTGATGAGCTGGTTGATGGTGGGCATCTTGTTACCTCCTTGTTGGATTTCGGAATATTCTCGGAATCTCACGATTCGAAGAAACGATGTTCGGCCCGAAAAAGAGCGCACAAAAAAACCGCCCTTTTTTACAGGCAAAGGTTATTTTACCAAAGACTTTCGACTTTGTCAAACGAATTTATGCATTTCGGCGGAATTTTTTTGCCGAAGCCCGCCGTATGCACCGCGATCCCCCCTACCATGCCGCGAAATTCTTTCCCGCGCCCGAAGAAATTCCCGCGCAAAGTATTGACAAACGGGTCAAAAAGCGATAGAATAGATACGGTATTATTTTCAAAGGTCAAGGAGAAACCGCCATTATGAACAAGATGACTGTCAAAGATGTGAAAGACTGGCAAGGCAAGCGCGTTTTGGTGCGCTGCGATTTCAACGTCCCCATGAAGGACGGCAAGATCACCGATGAAAACCGCATTGTCGGCGCGCTGCCCACCATCCGCTATCTCATGGAGCACGGCGCGAAGATTGTCCTCTGCTCCCACATGGGCAAGCCGCATTCCATCTTCTCGGAAGAAGTAAAACTCAACAAGAAGGATAAGGCCAAGATCGACAAGGGAGAGACGACGGCGGAGGCCGTCATCGAAAAGGCCAAGAAAGACGAACCCAAGAAGCTCACCCTCGCCCCCGTGGCGGCCCGTCTCAACGAGCTCCTCGGCGGCAAGGTCACCTTTGCGCACGACGTCGTCGGGCCCGACGCGCAGGCCAAGGTCGCCGCGCTCAAGGAGGGCGAATGCGTGCTCCTCGAGAATCTTCGCTTCCACTGGGAAGAGGAGAAGAAGGACCTCGAATTTTGCAAAAAACTCGCGTCCTATTGCGATATCTACGTCAACGACGCGTTCGGAACGGCGCACCGCTCCCACGCCTCGACGGCGGCTATCGTCGAATACGGGCTCGTGAAAACTGCCGTCTGCGGCTTCCTCATCGAGAAGGAACTGTCCGTCATGGCGGATTCCCTCGATCATCCCGTGCACCCCTTCGTCGCCATCCTCGGCGGCGCCAAGGTCGCGGATAAACTCGGCGTGATCTCCAACCTGCTCGAAAAATGCGATACGCTCATCATCGGCGGCGGCATGGCCTATACCTTCCTTAAAGCGCAGGGCTATGAGGTCGGCACCTCCCTCGTCGACGACGAAAAGCTCGGCTACTGCAAGGAAATGCTGCAGAAGGCGAAAGACGCGGGAAAGACGCTGCTCCTGCCCGTGGATACCGTCGTCACAACGGCGTTCCCCGATCCCATCGACGCCCCCATCGAGACCAAGACGGTGGATTCGCACGCGATCCCCGCAGACATGATGGGCCTCGACATCGGCGAGAAGACCCGCAAACTCTTTGCGGAAAAGATTTCTTCGGCCAAGACGGTCATCTGGAACGGCCCCATGGGCGTCTTTGAGAACCCCATCCTCGCCGCGGGCACCAATGCCGTGGCGCAGGCGCTTGCAGACGCCAAGAATGCGACGACCATCGTCGGCGGCGGCGATTCGGCCGCGGCCTGCACCCAGCTCGGCTATGCCGACAAGATCACGCACATCTCCACGGGCGGCGGCGCTTCTCTCGAGCTCTTCGAGGGCAAAGTGCTCCCCGGCATCGCCTGCCTCAACGAAAAGGCGTAACGGAATATTCGGACTGCTGTCCGTCGTAAAATAAGAAAAACAGTCAAGGAGAAAATTTATGAGTCAAAAGAAATCTTTCACCGGATTCGTCGTTGCGTTCAGCATCTTCATGGTCCTCGCGGCGCTCTGCGCGGCGGCCGTGGGCGTGTTGACCTATTTGGGGATCTTCTTCGAGTTCTCCGAACCGCTCGTCATGTTGATCGCGGGCTGTGCCGTCGCCGTGCTCACGCTCATCCTCTGGGTATGGTTCCTCGGGATCAACGCTTCGTTGAAGAAAATCAAGGCTTGAAAAAACGGGCGGGCTCAAAGCCCGCCCACTTCATGTTTTTCGCCGTTGACCGAAAACGGCCCACCCATGTCCGAAAGCAAACGAAAAATTTATTACCTAATCAAGGAGATTCTTTTATGCGCAGACCCATCATTGCAGGCAACTGGAAAATGAACAATACGGCAAGCGAGGGCGTCGAACTCGTCAAGGCGCTCAAGCCGCTCGTGAAGGACGCCAAATGCGACGTCGTCGTATGCGTCCCCGCCATCGACATCCCCGCCGTCAAGAAGGCCATCCACGGCTCCAGGATCAGACTCGGCGCGCAGAACGTCCACTTCGCGGAAAAAGGCGCCTACACGGGCGAAATTTCCGCCAAGATGCTCAAAGAATACGGCGTGCAATACGTCATCATCGGCCACAGCGAGCGGAGACAGTATTTCGGCGAGACGGATGAGACAGTCAATCAGCGCACGCTTGCGGCGCTGGCCGCCGGGCTCACGCCCATCGTCTGCATCGGCGAATCGCTGCAGCAGCGCGAGGACGGCCTCACCGAAAAAGTGTTGGACAAGCAGATCGAGCTGGATTTTGCGGGGATCGAAGACTTTTCCAAGGTCGTCATCGCCTATGAGCCCATCTGGGCCATCGGGACGGGCAGGACGGCCACCGACGAACAGGCAAACGAGACCATCGGCTACATCCGCAAGCGCATGAAGAAAGTCTATGCCGGCAAGAACGTGGGCAGGATGCGCATCCAATACGGCGGCTCCATGAATGCCAAGAACTGCAAGGGGCTCATGGCCCAGCCCGAGATCGACGGCGGTCTCATCGGCGGCGCCTCGCTCAAAGCGGCCGACTTCGCCACCATCGTCAATTTCGACAAATAAGCATTTTTTATGTCCGATCCTCGGACATGGTACGCCCCTTTCGCGTCTTCGCGAAAGGGGCGTTTGTTTTGGATCGCAATTTGGAAAGTTGAATTTCCGGGGCTTTGTGCGGCTCAGAACGTCCAGGGATATTGGATGGAGGGCATTCCGATCCCGTCGTCGTCCGCGTAGTCGCGCACCATATTCTCAACGGCTCTGCGGTAGGGACCGCTGTTCTCGGTGATCCCGACTTTCTCGGAGCCGTAGCCGTATTCCACGAAGACGTAGCCGCCGTTATATGTCAGTTTCAATTCCACGCCGTTGTTAAAATTCAGCGTGCCGATCAGCCTTCCGCTGCTGTAGCTCGATGAGCCGGAGCGCTTCTTTTCCCGCTGCTTTTGTTCATACGCTTTTTTCCACATAATTATCTCTCCTTCTCACTGTCAATAATCGAATACAGATCCCCTGACGAGGCGCATAATGAGCATCACGATGAGGACGATGATCGCGACCACGAGGAACAAGATCGCAAGCGCATACGTCGAAACTCCGAAAATAAATTTGAAGACCAAGGCGAACAGGAGCGTATAGTAGATGCTGATGACCTCGGCGAGACAGTCTGTGACGCTGTCCTCTGCCCCGGTGAAGTACCACGAAACAAACAAAACGGATACGTTGAGCGCAAAGAACGCACACTTGACAATGTTGCCTTCCCCATCCTTGATGCAGATGATGTTCAAAATCAGCGAAGGCACGAGCAGGAGCCCCGCCGCGATAATAAACAGAATGAGGCGCACGATCGGTTCGCCGCCCTCCATGAACGTGGTGGAAACGGTGAGGACCACGATGCCGACCCCGTAAAACACCAAATAGAGTGTCGGAAGCCACTTGAACACGGCGCAGAGAATGATCAAAAGCAGATTGCCTCCGAGCCTGCTCAGCATGCCCATAAACTCCTCCATGCAATGCCTCCTTCGTTTTCCTGTGAGTTTTTCGGACGATTCTATTATACCCCCCCCCTTATGTAGTTTTGTCAAGGATTTTCATTTTATTTTTGTACGCTCTCGAAAAAATTTCAGCCGCTTTGGGAAAAATCCCCTCCAACGCTTGCCAATTTTCCGAATTTTCGCTATAATAGGTGGGAAATTCCAATGGGGGCATCGCAATGAAAACACCTTATGCACTAATCATTATGGACGGCTACGGGCTCAATCCCGTTCACGAAGGAAACGCCATCTTTATGGACGGCAGCAAAAACGTCACGGCCTACCGCAAACAATACCCCTCCTCGCACCTCGGCGCGAGCGGGCTCTCCGTCGGCCTTCCCGACGGGCAGATGGGGAACTCCGAGGTCGGCCATCTCAATATCGGCGCGGGGCGCATCGTCTACCAAGACCTCACCAAGATCACCAAGGCCATCGGGGACGGCGACTTCTTCGAAAATCCCGCCCTCATCAAGGCGATGGACAGCGCCCGCGACAACGGCAAACAACTGCACCTCTGGGGGCTCCTCTCCGACGGCGGCGTACACAGCCACATCACCCACCTCTTCGCCCTGCTCGAAATGGCGAAAAAGCGAGGCGTCCCCCAAACGTTCGTCCACGCCTTTCTCGACGGCAGAGACGTCTCCCCCACTTCGGGCGTCGGCTATGTGAAGGAACTCCTCGCCAAGATCGAGGCGCTCGGCTACGGGAAACTTGCCTCCCTCTCCGGCCGCTACTACTCGATGGATCGCGACAACAACTGGGACCGCATCGAAAAATCTTACGACATGCTCACCCTCGGCACCGGCATTCACGCCGAAGACCCCGTCAAGGCGCTCGAAGAGAGCTACGCGAACGGCGTCACGGATGAATTTGTCATCCCCACCAACATCTGCGAAGGGGGCAAGCCCGTGGCGCTCGTCGAAGAGGGCGATTCCGTCATCTTCTTCAACTTCCGCCCCGACCGCGCGCGGGAACTGACCCGCGTATTCTCGCAAGCGCAATTTATCGCGCCCAAAGGCAAGGCCTTCGAGAGAAAGACGGGATTCCTGCACCCCACATACGTCTGCTTTACCGTCTACGACGCGGAATTTGAGGGCGTGGAGATCGCATTCCCCAAACAGCGCCTCGACAATACGCTGGGCGAATATCTCGCGAAGCTCGGCAAGAAGCAGCTCCGCATCGCCGAAACGGAGAAGTATGCCCACGTCACCTTCTTTTTCAACGGCGGCGTAGAGGCGCCCAATGAAAACGAAGTCCGCGTACTCATCAACTCGCCCAAAGTGGCGACTTACGACCTGCAGCCCGAGATGTCCGCCCTCGAAGTGACGGCGCGCGCCATCAAAGAGCTCGAGACAGGCGAATACGACGTGATGATTCTGAACTTCGCCAACTGCGACATGGTGGGCCATACGGGCGTCATTCCCGCGGCCGTCAAGGCGGTCCACACCGTGGATACCTGCGTCAAGCAGGTCGTGGACACGATCCTCGGCATGGGCGGCGCCGTTCTCCTCACCGCCGACCACGGCAATGCGGACAGGATGCTCGATACCGACGGCTCGCCGTTCACGGCGCATACGACCAACCCCGTGCCCGTCGTGCTCATTTCGGAAAAGCACCGGGCCGCCGGCACCCGGCTCAGAGAGGACGGCATCCTCGCGGATCTCGCCCCCACGCTGCTCGAAATGATGGGGCTTCCCATTCCCAAGGAAATGACGGGCAAGAGCCTCATCGTTCATGAATAAGCCGCATCCAAAGTGCGGAATCGAAACCAATGAAATATAAAACGCGGCCCCCATGTCTCGGACATGGGGGCCGCGTTTTCCCCTACCTCCCTTGCAACAGATCGTCCATTCCAAGAAATCAACCGCGATTTCCTTTTTCAGTCTCGATGAAATAGGACAAAAAACATCCACCGCAGTGTGACTACGAGATGAATGACCAAGAGCAACGGCGAAATGATGAGGAAAATCAGCGCAAGGATAAAATGTCCATCGGCGACCAGTCCAAAAATCGTCCCGCCGCCGAAATGCTCGGTTTCAAGATCATACGCCTTTGCGACAAGACGCATAAACAAATTTTGCCAAAGCGCCAACAATAACGTCAGAAAATACGCACCCCATAGATAATCCGTGAAGATCCCATTCGCAATGACGTGCTTGACAAAGGTTACGATAAAAATAATCGTACAGATATACCACGCGAGCCCGAAAACAATAATCAGAAACCGCTTCATGTCCCTTCCCTCTTTCGTTCACAATTCCATATTATAATCATTATAATCTAATAATAATTAGAAGTCAAGCGTTTCACACTAATTTTTGTTAGATTATTTTTATGAAGGAATTTGACCGCAGCGTCTTCGGGGAACGCTTGAAACAGCTTCGCAAAGACGCAGGAATCGGACAAAATCAACTTGCGGAGCAATTGCAACTCAGCAACGCTTCCATCAGCTATTGGGAGACGGGCAAACAGAGCCCCACTGCCGAGGCAGTCTTTCGGCTCGCTGTGTTTTTCGGCGTCTCCGCGGATTACCTGCTGGGGCTCGCGGATTATTGATTTACGCAGAAAACGAGGCACCCATGTCCGCGTTACGGCCTCTCGTAGCAAAAATTTCCTACGGTCCGTGGAAGACAAGTATCCATAAAACAATATACAAGTCGGGGGCGCACCAAGCGTCCCCGACTTGTACATTCTGTCAATCTTCCGAAAATTTTCCGGACTTTCGTCACATATTCTTCATGCCGCGCTTGCCCTTGGAGAGCTTCTTGACCGATGTGCGGTGTTCCTCTCCCGCAAACAGCCGCACAAGATTTTTCCTGTGCGCGAACCATGTAAGAAAGTTGAGCGCGAGCAGCATCATGAAACAGGCGATCGTCCAACCGTTCGCGAGCACGTCGAGATAGCGCAGATAGAAGATGATCCCCTGCCAGATGGAGAAGCCCGTCACGCCCAGGAGCGACCCCATCGAGCCAAATTCCGTGAGCGCGATGAATCCCACGATCCCGAAGAGCAGGACGACGACAGAGACGAGAATAAACCACGGATTTTCACAGGAGATGCAAAACCAGAACAGCCCGAGCGTCGACGCGATGCCCTTCCCGCCCTTGAATTTCATCGTGACCGGCCAGATGTGGCCGATGATGACGAACACGCCGCAGAAGTAGCGCGTAAAATCGGAG
Source organism: uncultured Clostridia bacterium (assembly GCA_947627565.1). Taxonomy (GTDB): domain Bacteria; phylum Bacillota; class Clostridia; order Christensenellales; family Borkfalkiaceae; genus Gallimonas. Next base: position 20,211 of record CANQWO010000019.1, on the reverse strand, counting down.
ATGACGACGTGCGTCCCGGAAAAAACGTAATTCCGGAAAATAAAGTAGCTGATGACCGCGGGCACGCCCCCCTTGCAGGCGTCGAGAAGAAAGTTCAAGAGCCCGATCTTGAGGCCGAACTCGCGGCTGATGTTCATCGTGCCCGGGTTGCCGCTGCCAATCTTGCGGACATCCTTATGTTTGAACTTCGAAATGAGGACGGCAAAATTGAAGCAGCCGATGAAGTAGCAGACGACCGCCATCAACAAAAACCAATACCAAAGTTCGGAAAAGCCAAGCGATCTCATTCATTCTCCTTTTTGGAACGCACCGTGATGCGAATGGGCGTGCCCGAAAAATCATAGGCCTCGCGGATGACGTTCTCCAAATAGCGCTCATAAGAGAAGTGCATCAGTTTTTCGTCGTTCACCATGAGCACGAAATTGGGCGGACAGACGGCGGGCTGGGAAGCATAGTAGAGCTTCATGCGCTTGCCGTTGTAGCTCGGCGGCTCCGAAACGCGCATGGCGTCGATGAGAAGATCGTTGAGCGCGCCCGTCGGAACGCGGAAATTCGCATGCGCATAGACCTCCTCGGCCAAAGCGAGAAGTTTTTCGACGCGCTGGCCCGTCTTGGCCGAAATATACACCGAGCGATAGTAGCTCATGAACTTGAGGTCCTCTTTGAGCTCCTTTTCATACGAAAGGATGGTATTCGTATCCTTCTCGACGGTATCCCACTTGTTCATGACGATGACGGAGGGCTTGCCCTCTTCATGGACAAAGCCGATGATGCGCACGTCCTGCTCCGTGAGCCCCTCGTTCGCATCGACGACCAAAAAGCAGACGTCGGCCCGCTTCACCGCGTCGAACGCGCGCAGAACGGAGTAATACTCCACGTCGTCCTCGACGGAGCGCTTCCTGCGGATGCCCGCCGTGTCGATGATGGTATACGTCTTGCCGTCCCGCTCGAAACGGGTATCCACGGCGTCGCGCGTCGTCCCCGCGACGGGGGTCACGATGGTGCGTTCGCTCCCCAAAATTTTATTGACGAGCGAGCTCTTTCCCGCATTCGGTTTCCCGATCACGGCGATTTTCAGGCCACCCATGTCCGCGATCTCCCCCTTCGGGAAAAACTCGACGGCCGCGTCGAGCGCGTCGCCTATCCCGCGCGAATGTTCCGAAGATACGGCATACGGCTCCCCGAGCCCGAGCGCATAGAACTCGAAAATTTTATCGGGAGAGTAGTCGTCCACCTTGTTGACGACGAGCACGACGGGCTTCTTACTCTTTCGGAGAAGTTCGGCGACGTCGTAATCGGATGCCGTGATCCCCTCTTTCCCGTCCGTAAAGAACAGAATGACGTCGGCAGTGTCGATGGCGAGCGAGGCCTGGAGCGCGATCTGCTTCCACATGGTATCGTCGCTCCGCATTTCGATGCCGCCCGTATCGATGAGGGTAAACGGCTTGCCGCGCCATTCGCAATCCGCGGTGATGCGGTCGCGCGTGACGCCGGGCCGGTTTTCGGTGATGGAGATTTTGCGGCCCGCCACCTTGTTGAAAAAGGTGCTCTTGCCCACGTTGGGACGGCCGACAATTGCGATCACAGGTATCATAACGCTATTATTATAGAAGAATTTCCGCGATTTGTAAAGAAAAAAGAGCCGCAAAACCGCACGCCGCCCGAAATTTCTCCGCGGGGCGGCACGGCGGGCGCGCGGGCCGTGCGCCCGTGAAAAAAAGGACCGTTACGATCCTTTTCTCAATATTGTGAGAATGCGCGCGAAGTATTCGGGCATGGGTGCCTCAAACGTCATCTCCTCCCCTGTGCGCGGGTGTCGGAACGTGAGGCGGAAGGCGTGCAGGAGCTGGCCGTTCAGGGAAAATCTCTGGTTTTTGTATCCGTACAGCGGGTCCCCCACCACGGGGTGCCCCATGAATTTTGCGTGCACGCGGATCTGGTGCGTGCGGCCCGTCTTCAGGGAAAACCGCACGAGGGTGTTGTCTTTGAACCGCTCTTCGACAAAAAAATCCGTCTCCGCCCGTCTGCCCTCGCCCGCGGGGAGAACGGCCTGCCGCAGTCTGTCGCGCGGGTCGCGGCCGATCTGCGTGACGATCGTCCCGCGGTCCTCCTTCACGACGCCCTCGAGAAGCGCGATATATTCGCGTTTCGCCGTCTTTTCGGCAATCTGGCCGGAGAGGGAGAGGTGCGCGGCGTCGTTTTTCGCGACGACCAAGAGGCCCGAGGTGTCCTTGTCGAGGCGGTGCACGATGCCCGGCCGCAGCGCGCCGTTGATGCCGCTCAGCGAATCGAGCCGATAGAGCAGCGCGTTGACGAGCGTGCCCTCGCGGTTGCCCGCGCCCGCATGCACCGTCATGCCCTGCGGCTTATTGACGACGGCAAGGTCGCCGTCTTCATAGACGATCTCGATGGGAATATCTTCCGGTTTGATCGCGACGGGGACGGGATCGGGGATGCAGATCCTGACGAGATCCCCCGCTTTCAATGCGGCTCCCGCCTTGGTTTTCACGCCGTTCAGCCATACCATGTCTGCGTCGACGAGCTTCTTGACGGCCGAACGCGTGAGCGCGGTGCGCTCGCTCAGAAAGACGTCGAGCCGACTTTCCCCATCCGCCGTATACTCATCCGTCCGCACGTCCGTCCCCCTTGGAGTCCGCGTTCTCTTCGCCCCGCTTGGCCTCTTCCCGCCACGATTTTTTGAGGGGGAACACCGCCTGCGGCCCGATGAAGAGGATGATGAACAGCAGCGCGACGGCGCCCAACGTGATGAAGTAATCCGCGATGTTGCACACGCCGAAATTGAATCCCGAGCCCAACCAAGCGAAGGGTCTGAACGCCGACATATCCAAAAAGTCGCGCACATAGCCGAGGGCGAGCCGATCGACGAGGTTGCCGATGGCGCCCGCCTCGACGAAGGAGAGCGCGACGCGCGCGGAGCGGCTCGCGCGGAATACCGTGAACGCAAGCGCGGCGATGCCGGGGATGAGCAGGAACGTCAAAATCGTGATGAACGTCATAAAAACGGCGTTTCCGCCGCCGATCCCGAACGCGATCGCGGGATTTTCGAGATACCGAAGTTCGATAAATCCGGGCAAAAATCGCACCCCATCCGGATAAATCGGCTTCAATTTCCACTGCGCAATGAACTTGGTGACGAGATCGACGAGGAGCAATGCCAGCGCGAACACGGTCCAAAGCGCGAATTGTTTCCAAAATCGGAGGACCTTCAAGCGGTCCTCCGCCGATTTTTCTTTCATTCGCCCTTTCCTTCGACCAACTTCGCCTTGAGCGCATATAGCGCAGGCGAGAGATCTACTTTATAAATGTGGGGCATATCGCGGCGGGTATATTCCTCCCAGAAGCGCGCCTTCTCCGCCTTGAAGTAAGACGAGATCTCATTGAGGGGTACCATGTCCGAAACACGCTTTCCGTTTTTCACGATCGGCTCGCGGAGCCTGCGCACGCGAAAATTCTCCACCGTCATGCGTTTCCACGTATCGACGGGGTGGAAGAGCTCCAGCGGCACATCCTCGTGGACGACTTCGTCCCCCCGCGTGATATAGTCGGCGATGGCCTTGTCCGTCCGCCTGTCGTAGAGACGGTAGACCTCCTTGATGCCGGGATTGGTGATCTTTTCCGTCGTATCCGAGAGCTTGATTTTGGGCACCTCCACGCCGTTTTCGAAGACGGCGGCGAGCTTATAGACCCCGCCGAGCGCGGGGAGATCGGCGCTCGTGATGAGCTTAGTCCCGACGCCCCAACTGTCGATCTTGGCGCCCTGTTCCTTGAGTGACGCGATCGAAGTTTCATCGAGATCGCCCGAGGCGCAGATGATCGCGTTCGGGAACCCCGCTTCGTCGAGCATCTTTCTCGCCTCCTTGGAGAGATAGGCGAGATCGCCCGAATCGAGGCGGATGCCCTTGGGCTCGTGCCCCGCCGCGCGCAGTTCCCGAAACACCTGAATGGCATGCGGAACGCCGCTGCGCAACGTATCATAGGTATCCACGAGCAGGAGGCAGCCGTCGGGAAAACTTCTCGCATAGGCGCGGAACGCCTCGAGCTCGGAGTGGAAATTCATCACCCAGCTATGCGCCATCGTTCCAGAAACGGGCACATGAAAGAGCTTGCCCGCGTAGACGTTGGAAGTCCCCACGCAGCCGCCAATCATGGCGGCGCGCGCCCCGTAGATGCCCGCATCGGCGCCCTGTGCGCGGCGAAGCCCAAATTCCATCACGCCGCCGCCCGCCGCGTCTACGATCTTGGCCGACTTGGTCGCGATCAGCGTCTGGTGATTGACGAACGTCAGAATGGCCGTCTCGACGAGCTGGGCCTGGATCATGGGGGCCTTCACCGTGAGAATGGGCTCATACGGGAAGACGATCTCCCCCTCCCGCACGGAGACGACGTCCCCCGTAAAGCGGAGCTTGCCGAGATAGGCGAGGAAATCCTCGGAGAAACAGCCGAGCGAACGGAGATAGGCGATATCGTCCTCGGAAAAATGAAGATTTTCGAGATAATCGACGACCTGCTCCATCCCCGCGGCCACGGAATATGTGATGAGGCGGTTGGGCCGGAAAAAGACGTCGAACGCGGCAAGCTGTTCGTGCTTTCCCTCGTTGAAATATCCCTGCCCCATCGTCAGTTGATAGAGATCGGTAAGAAGCGTTAAATTTCGCATAGTTCATTCCTCCTCGTGAGGTGTTTCGGATATTGGTGTTTCGGATATTGGTGTTTCGGACATGGGTGCCTCGGATGCCGTCTCAACCCCCTTTTCGGGCTCCGACGGTGATTCCTTTGCGGGCTCCGATGGCGTTTCCTCCGCAGGCTCCGATGGCATTTCCTCCAAAGGCTCCAGCGGTTCTTCCCCGCCCGGCGCGCCGTCCGGTCCGGTCTTGGCGTCTCCGCCCTTTTCCGGCTTGACGGGATAGCGGTCGCCCAACAGATTCACCTTGGAATAATAGGGGACCTCCTCCTTGCTCGAAGTCAAAAATTCGGTGATCCCGCAGGGCTCGCCCGTCTTGCTGCCGAAGAACGCGCCCTCCTTTCTATAATTGAGATAGCACAGCACGGCGATCCCCGCGAGCCCGAAGATCACCATGCCGACGGCGAACACCTCGCTCCACCAGATCCCGCCGCCCGAGAGAATAAAGTCGGGGTCGCGGAAGGGCTCCATGATCGACCGAACGGTGCCGTACCAGACGAAATAGGAGAACATCAGGACCCCGTTGGGCTTCTTCGCGAACTTCCAGGCAAGCGTAAAGAGGATCGCCCAGCCGATGGCGTTGACGACGCCCTCGTAGAAAAAGAAGGCGTAGTGCCACTGCCCGCCCTCGAAGACGGCAAACGGGAACCACTGCAGCGCGGGATTGGTGACGACCCCGCCGTAGACTTCCCCGTTGAAATAATTCCCCCACCTGCCGATGACCTGCGCAATGAGGATATTGACGACGACGCAGTCGGCCGCGCGAAGGAAATTGACCTTGCAGACGAGGCAGACGACGAGCCCGGCCGTCACGCCGCCGATGACCCCGCCCGTGATGGACAGCCCCTCCCAGGGGAACCGGAAGAGCGCCCCGATGCCGAGATTGGGGTCGGTGAGGCAGGAAAAGAGGCGCGCGCCGATGACCGCCGTCGGAATGCAGAAGATGAAGAGCGTAAAGATGAAATTGGGGTCCATGTTGCGCCGTTTCATGAGGAGCGCCGAGAGCGCCGCCGCAACGATCATACCCGTCACGATCACGATGGCGTAATATTGGACCTGCAGTCCAAAGACATAGATGCCCTTATCATACGCCCCGAAGAGCGGATTGAGCAGATTTAACATTGCAATGCTCCTATGGTTTTATCCCTATTATACCCCTCTGCCGGGGAAAAGTCAACCGCAGACGGGGCCAAACGCTGCAATTTATTCGATTCGGATCCCGAGCGGCTTTGCGGCGTTCAGAAGCGGAACGGCGACGAAGAGCAGCGCATAGTTGAAGAGGCTGTTCCAGAGCTGTCCCAAAAATATCAGGCGGACGATCGCATATGCGAAATAGGTGTTGACGCCGCCGAAATACTTCTCGACGAGCCCCAAAGATTTCTGCGTGAATCCGATGCGGGTATAGAACACATAGAAGCCCGTCGTATTCACGCCCACCGAGCAGACGGCGAGGACGAGGATGCAGATGAGTGCGAGTTTGAGGTAGCCGCTCCCGCGGAACTTGAAGGGCAGGCGCATCACGAGCCCCGCTATGACCGCCATGAGCGCCGTGGAAAGCCCCACCCACCAATAATACAGCAGCCCCCAGCTATTATAGAGATAGCCGATGAGATCGCCCAAAAAGACGGCGACTCCGCCGGACAGCGGACCGATGAGGACGCCCGTCAATACCGACACCAGAATGGTGAGCGAAAACTGAACGTCGAGGAATTTGAACTCGAGGAACATGCTTGCCACGATCGAGAGCGCCGTCAACACGCCGATGTAGGCGATCTTTTGGGTATACGACTTGGCGAGCAGGATATCCGAAAAGAGCAATTTTTTCCAAAACAGCGTCTTCTTTTCGGACATGGGTACTTCATTTTTTGTCTCACACATAAAAAACCTCCTTTGAGGAGGTCCGCGAACAAGGTGCGCCGAAGCGCGATTCGAGGCGGACGCGCCGCGGCACCGCAGGACCGATCCGTCCTTTCGTTTGCGAACAACGTCCCGTTTCGCAACACTTTACGCGCCTTGGCTACTCTTCGAAGCTATCATAGCACAACTGCGCGGAAAACACAATGAAATTTACATAGTTTTCCAAAAATCACGCAATACTTGGAATATGGTACTTGTCGCCTTACGGACGGCCATCATCTTCGTCGTTCTCTTGATCATCATGCGCCTCATGGGCAAGCGGCAGATCGGCGAAATGCAGCCCTTCGAGCTCGTCATCACGCTCCTCATCGCCGAGCTCGCCTGTATCCCGATGGCCGACGCCTCCATCCCGCTCCTCTACGGCATCATTTCCGTCGTCACCATCTACGTTCTGCACGAGATCATGACGCTGCTCGACCTCAAACTCAAGCCGCTCAAGGGCCTCATCAGCGGGAAGCCCAGTCTCGTCATCAACAAAAACGGCATCGACGACTACGAGCTCAAACGCAACAATCTCGACGTCTCCGATCTCATCGAGAGCCTGCGCACGGCGGGATACTTTTCGCTCGACTGCGTGGATTATGCCCTCTATGAGTCCAACGGTCAGTTCTCCGCGCTCCCCAAAGAGGACTATGAATCCTCGCAGACGTCGCTCCCGCTCGTCATCGTCGATAACGGAAAATTTGACAAAAAAAATCTCGCGCGGATCGGGATCACGGAGGACTTCTTTCTGCAATTGATGCAGCAAAACGGCGTGAAATCGATCAAAAAAGTGCTCGTGCTCACGGCGGACGGCAACGGCAAGCTCTACCTGCAAAGGAAGGGGGAACAATATAAAATTTTGCACGCCGATTATCCCGGCGGCAAAACTTGGTGAAAACATGGTAAAATCGATCACGGCGATCCTCATCGCGGCGGCCCTGCTCTTCGGGCTCGGCATCTTCGAATGGTTCTATGTCGAACGGGAGTTCGACGCGTTCGGCGATGAGTTGGAAACGCTCTATGACAAGACGGAGGAGGGGCGCGCAAACGGCGAGGACGCGAAAGCGGTGCAGACTTCCTGGGAGACGCGCAAGGAGCGGCTGCACATCTGGATCCCTCACAACGACATCACCCGCCTCGACGATTACATGGCGGAGGTGGTGCGGCTCATTGCGGAGCAAAACTACGCGCTCGCCCTCCCCAAACTGGAGATTCTGATGCATCTGACGGAATGTCTCCCCGCGACCTACCGGCCCGCCGTCGAGAACATCTTTTAGCGGCCCACGCCGCCGTAAACATCAAAAAGATACCCCATACCGCGGACATGGTATGGGGATCTTCGGTCTCAGCCCTGTTCTTTCAGGTTTTCTCTTGCGGTCGCGAGCATGAGTTTTATGCGGTTTTCCTGGTTGACGCGGGTCGCCGAGGGATCGTAGTCAACGGGAACGATATTGGCCGAAGGATAGAGCGATTTGACGACGCGCATCGCGCCCTTGCCCGCGATATGGTTGGGGAGACACCCGAACGGCTGGGCGCAGACGATGTTCTCCGTCCCCGACTCCGTCAACGCGGCCATCTCCGCGGGGATGAGCCAGCCCTCCCCCATCTTGACGCCCTGGTTGATGACCCGATCCGCGCAGGCGCGCAGATGTTCGAAATCGTGCAGCGGCTCGTAGCGTCCCTGCGCCTTCATCATCCCGATCATGGCGCGCTGTTTGCGGTAGAGCCAGCGGTAGACAAAGGCAAATATCGGCGTCATGGCGCTGCGTTTTCCGTAAAATTTGGCATCATTGACGTTGTTGATCACGCAATAGAGGATGAAATCCATGAGCGCGGGCACAACGGGTTCGCAGCCCTCCGCGAGCAAAAATTCTTCGAGATGGGAATTGCCGAGCGGAGAATACTTCACATAGATCTCGCCGACGATGCCCACCTTGACCTTGGGCTCCTTTCGCACGGGAATGCGCGCAAAACGCTCCAAAATGCGACCTGTGTGCTGTTTCAGGCGGGAATACGTCTTCCCGTCGAGGGCCCGCTCGATCTCGGCCAAACAATCCGCGCGCGCCGCGGCGCTGTCGCCGTCGTGCACTTCGTAGGGCTTGGTCTGATTGAAACAGGTCATGATGAGGTCGCCGTAGAAGATGGAATAGGCCAGCTTCTTGATGAATTTCAGATTCAGTTCCAATCCGCTCTTCTTTTCGAGACCGGAAAAATTGAGAGAGATGACGGGCACCTCGGGAAATTCCGCCTTGAGCGCCTTGCGGATGAGGGGAAGATAGTTGCTGGCGCGGCAGCCGCCGCCCGTCTGCGTGATGAGGACCGCCGTCTTGCGGACGTCGTATTTCCCGCTCTTGAGGGCGTCGAGATACTGCCCGATGACGCAGAGTGCGGGGAAACATGTATCGTTATGCACATGCTTCAGCCCCTCGTCGATGACGGCCCGCCCCTCGTTGTGCAAGACCTCCACATGATACCCCTCACCGCGCATGACGTGCGTGAGAAGATCGAAGTGCCACGGGAGCATGTCGGGGACCAGAATGGTATAGTCCGCCTTCATTTCGTGCGTAAAGAGCGGATAGTCGTCGGTAAAATCCACCACAGGTCGCATTTCTTTCATTCCGACGCCTCCTTTCGCGCCTGTTCCTCAATGGCGGCAAGCATGGAGCGGAGGCGGATCTTGACGACCCCCTGCCCGGCGATCTCATCGATCTTGATCTGCGTATAGAGCTTTCCGCGGCTCTCCAAAATGGCGCGGACTTCATCCGTCGTGATCGCGTCGATGCCGCACCCGAAGGAAACGAGCTGGATGAGATTGAAATTTTTGCGGCGCGTACACAGCTCCGCGGCGCGGTAGAGGCGGGCATGGTAGGTCCATTGGTTGAGAACGTTGACCTTGACCAGTCCGCCCTCCTCGAAGACGGCGTCCTCCGAGAGGACGGCAAACCCGAGAGACGTGAGCAGTTTGTCGATGCCGTGGTTGATCTCGGGATCGACATGATACGGCCTCCCCGCGAGAACGGCGATCGGCTTGCCCGCCCGCGTCGCCTCCTCGATCACGCGACGCCCCTCGGCGACGATGTCCGCATGATGCTGCTCCATGCGCGAAAGACCATCGCGGAAGGCCTTTTTGACGCTCCGCGGCGAGAGCTTGTAGCGGCGGAGGGCGCGGCAGAGCGCTTTGACGGTCGTCTTCTCGTCGTTGGGATCGAGATAGGGCATGATCAGATTGCGGTCGTTCAGGCGCTCGTTGTTGGCCTTGAGAAGTTCGGGATAATACGCGACGACGGGGCAATTGTAGTGGTTGGAGGAATCGTGCTCGTCGAGGTTGTAGCTCTCGCAGGGATAGAAAATGAAGTCCACCCCGCTGTCGAGGAGGGATTCGATGTGCCCGTGCATCAATTTGGCGGGATAGCAGGCCGTATCGCTCGCGACGGTGTGCTGGCCCTTAAAATAGAGCTCGCGCGAACTCTTTTCGGAGAGCACGACCTTGAATCCCAGCGTCTCGAAGAACGTCGTCCAGAGCGGGAGCTGTTCATACATGAGAAGCTGCAAAGGAAGCCCCACCGTGCCGCGCGTCCCCTTCTTTTGGGCGTCGGGCAGGGAGAGCAGTTTGCCGTATTTATAGGCATAGAGGTCGAGAGGATGCTCCGCGGGCTTCTGTCCCGCGCCGCGCTCGCACTTGTTGCCCGAGATGAAGCGCCGCCCGTCGGAAAACGTCAGAATATTGACGCCGCAGTGCGCCGTACAGCCCTTGCAGGTCACCGATTTGGAAGAATAGGCGAAGCGGCCGAGTTCCGCCTCGGTGAGAATGGAGGAGAGAAGCACGTCTTTCGACGTATTTTCCTTGGCGTAGAGCGCCGCGCCGAACGCCCCCATGAGCCCGGCGATGGCGGGCCGCACCACTTCTTTGCCCGTCTCGAGTTCGAAGGAGCGCAGAACGGCGTCGTTCAGGAACGTCCCGCCCTGCACCACGATGTGCGCGCCGAGTTCCTCGGGCGTCCGCGCGCGGATGACCTTGTAGATGGCATTTTTTACGATGGAGGAGGAGAGCCCGGCCGAGATATCCTCGATGCTCGCCCCCTCTTTTTGCGCCTGTTTGACCGAACTGTTCATGAAGACGGTACAGCGCGAGCCGAGCTCCACGGGTTTTTTCGCGAACAGACCGAGGCGGGAGAAGGGCTCGATCTCCATTCCCATCGCCTTCGCAAACGTCTGGATAAACGACCCGCAGCCCGAGGAACAGGCCTCGTTGAGCATGATGGAGTCGATCGCACGGTTTTTGACCTTGAAACACTTGATGTCCTGCCCGCCGATGTCGATGATGAAGTCGACTTCGGGATTGAAGTGGAGCGCCGCCTTGAAGTGCGCCATCGTCTCCACGATGCCGAAATCCAGTTTGAGCGCGGCGCGGAGCATCTCTTCGCCGTAGCCCGTCACCGCGGCGCCGCGGATGGCGATGCGCCCGCCCGTCAACGAATAGATCTCTTTGAGACGGTTGACCACGATCTCGAGCGGCTGGCCGTTGTTGGTTTGATAATGCGAATAGAGGATCCTGCAGTCGGGCGTGATGAGAATGAGCTTGGTCGTCGTGGACCCCGAGTCGATGCCGAGATAGGCGTCCCCCTCGTACCGGTGAATGTCTGCAAATTCGAGGTCGCTCTGTTTGTGGCGTTCGATAAATTCGCTATACTCCTCCCGCGAGGAAAACAGCGGCTTCCCCACGGTGATCTCCGAGGAATCGCCGATGGCCTCGATGCGGGCGATGATGTCGTCGAGACGCTCTTCGTGAGACCCGATCGCGGACATGGATGCCCCGATTGCCATGAAGCACGGCCCTTCGGGGGGAAACACGGCGTGTTCTTCATCGAGGCCGAGGACATCCGTAAACGCCTTTCTGAGCCCCTGAAGGAAGGAGAGCGGTCCGCCGAGAAAGAGCACTTTCCCCTTGATCCTGCGCCCCTGCGCAAGCCCGGAGATGGTCTGGTCGACGACGGCGCGAAAAATCGAGGCGGCGATGTCCTCCTTGCGCGCCCCTTGGTTGAGGAGGGGCTGAATGTCCGATTTCGCGAATACGCCGCACCGAGAAGCGATGGAATAGACCCGCTCCGCCCGAAGAGAGAGCTTGTCCATTTCCTCGACGGAGACGTTGAGCAGCGTCGCCATTTGGTCGATGAACGCGCCCGTTCCGCCCGCACAGCTCCCGTTCATGCGCTGCTCCGTGCCGCCCGTGATGAAGATGATCTTGGCGTCTTCCCCACCCAATTCGACGGCGGCATCGGCGTCGGGATAGAGTTTTTTGATCGCCGTATAGGCCGCCTGTACCTCTTGGACAAAGGGCAGTTTGCCGCGCTGAGCGAGTCCGAGCCCCGCGGAACCGGTGACGCAGACGCGAAAAGCATCGGAAAAACGGCGAATTTTTTCCAGTTCGCCGAGTACACATTCTTTTACGCGCGAATAGTGACGGACATAGGAAGTATGTAAGATTTTTTCGCCGTCGAGCACGCACAGTTTGACCGTGGTAGACCCGACGTCGATCCCGAGTAAGTATGCCATGAATGATCCCGTAAAATATGCGTTTTGTTTATTATAGCACAATCGCGGAAAAATGACAACTTTCGCGCTATGAAATTCCTTGGAATTTTTGTTAAGCTATTCCCGAATTTTTTCCACCCTGCGCCTTGCGTACTTTTGTTTGGTAGATTCGCCGCCGCGGAGATGCCGTTCGCTGAGATTGATCTCCAGGACGGTCTTCACGCGTTCGGCCAACGCGGGATCGATAAACATCAGCCGCTCCGTCACATCTTTATGTGCAGTCGTCCAAGTCGGGAACGGTCGTCTCCCCTGCGGCTTCGCTTTCGATCGGAATGGCGTTCTCCAAGCCGAGTTCGGAATTTAATTGCAGGAAAATGTCCACATTGCCGTCGTGATCGACCTCGATACGCCGCACGATGCGTTTGAGTTGTGCGTTCGTCATCTGCGACACGTCGGCAATGTCCGCAATGGAGCGGAATGTCTTTTTCAGAACGCCGTCCAGCCGCTCGTGCATCGTCATACGGCTCTCTATCATTTTCAGTTCTGCTTCGAGAGATTCCTTCCTCTGCTTCGCGCCCAGGAGACGCTCGTTGAGTTCCTCGCGCGAAATCAGATCGTCGGTGTAGAGATCCATGTACTTCTCCCGTGTCTTTTCGAGCCTTTGAAGTTCCGCCCTCACCGATTTTTCCTTTTCGACGTTCTCCTCTTTCTCCCGATAGACCTTTTTGAACTCTGCGGTCACATAATCGATCACGTTTTTCTGATGGGACAAGATGTAGGCAAAATAGTCGGAGAGCACCTTTATGAGTTCCTTTTCGTCGATCACGGTGCGATTGGGGCAACTGTCCGCGCCGTTGCCGTTTCGTCCCGAACACACCCATGTGACGTATGTATTCTTATAGGTGCGCTCGACGCGGCGGAACGACCACCCGCAGTCCTTACACTTGATCAGCGTTGAAAACAAATATTGATTGCTGTGCCGCGTCTTATCGAGTTTGAACGTCTGCCCACGCGCACGGATGATTTTCTGCGCCTTCTCGAAAACGTCTTGACTGACAATTCGCAGGCTCTCCTTCTCGGTGATGAGCCATTCCGATTCGTCCTTGCATTTGCGCTGTCCCGTTAAAAAATCGGAAATCTCCTGCTTTCCGTTGACAACTTTCCCCGTGTAAATTTCATTTGTCAAGATGCGCATGACGGCATTGGGCGACCACGCACAATTTCGCTTTGTCTTGATTCCCCTCGCGTTGAGCGTCTGCGCGATCTTCATCGCGCCGTCCTCATCCTCGCAATACCGCCGGAAAATCTCCCGAACGATCTCCGCTTCCCGCTCGTTGATGGCAAGGTCGAACAGGTCCCCCTTCGTCTTGTCATAGCCAAAGACGATATTGGGAACTTTCCCCTTTTCGGCGTTGACCTTCTTCCCGAATTTGACGCGCTTGGACATATTTGCACTCTCTTCCTGCGCAAGCGCGCCGAAGATCGTCAGCACAAATTCGCTGTTCCCCATGCTCGTCATATTCGCCGTCAGAAACTGCGTTTCGATACCGAGAGATTTCAGCTTGCGGATATTTTGAAGCAAATCGACCGTGTTCCGCGCAAAGCGGGAAATGTCTTTGACGACGACAAGCTCAAACACGCCGCGCTCGGCGTCTGCCATCATGCGCAGAAATTCCTTCCGGTTCTTGATCTTTGTCCCCGAAATCCCCTCATCGGCATACAGGCGCACGAGGGTGTTCCCCGTGCGCTGTGTATATTCCGAAAAGAATTTTTTTTGCGTCTCCAAGCTGTTGAGCTGATCCTGCTTGTCCGTCGAGACCCTGCAATATGCCGCAATGTTCATTTTTTCCTCCGTACTTTGATCGGTTTTGAGTCGTTCTCGCCCTCGGACAATGCTTTAATTTCCTCCTTCAAGCCGTCCTCTACTTTTTTCTTGTTGGCTTCCACACAGACGAGAAGCAGTTCCTTGATCAGTTTTTCGGGAGTAGCCGTAACGTGAAACCGATAATTCAGTTTTGGCTTGTCCACCCGCCGTCCTCCCATTCTTTTGGTATAATTTATGACGTCGGTTCGACAAAAATCACCCGCGAAGGACGCCCCCTCCTCATTTTTCGATAACTCTTGACAATATAATTCCCTTTGTTCCAAAGCACCTTATTCGGGCAAAATCGGCTCAAATCGCCGCGCCCTTATAGCTTTGAATACTATGTTCTCTTTCCATCGCATTTCCTCCTTGTCGTCGCGGCAAAGTCTTTGCACCCGCCGCTCATTTTCATTTCGCGGCTGTTATTTTCGACTTGCCGCTTCTCTTCCCAAAAAATCTTTGCTACGCAAATCTTTTTCGGGAGCCCTGTTTTTGTTACTCGGATTTATTTTTCTCCGACTCAAATCCGAAAAAGTCGTCGTACTTGTCCAAAATTTTACCGAGCGAAAGATTACGTTCGCCTGCATCGTTCAACAAGGCTTTGTAGCCCGCTTCGATCAGTTCTATCTTGGTGTACCCGTACTTTTTAAGAAAAGCGTTGATGTTCTCAGCTAATTCTCTCGATACGCTCGTTCCCCACGAAAGGCTTTTTGCCTTCCGCTCCGCCTTGTGTTTTTCCTCATAACGCTTGTCCTTGACAGACCTCGGTTTCTTTTCCATAACTACCTCCATAAAATATATATGTCGTATGAATACGATTATATCTTTTTCTTTGAGGTTTGTCAAGAGATTCAAGCGCGATTCTTAAAAGCCGTCGTAATAAAGTTCGTCGTAGAGGTCGCCCTCATATCTGCCGTAGCGTTCCTGTTGCCGAAGGGTGGTATTCTTGATAAGCGAGAAGCTCTCGCCGCGCTTCGCCCCGTATTTCTCGGAAACTTCCTTGAAGAAGTCCTCTTGCAGAGCGGAGTATGACACAAGCCCGCCGCGCGCCTTCCAAAATGCGCTATGGGAAAGCAAAGGTTCGTCTATCTCTTCCCGTTGCCTATACATAGGCATATCGTACCCGGCACGCAATTGAAGTCTGTTACCTGCCGCGCTTTTGTCGTCGCTCATGATTTTCTCTTGCCATACTTCTGTAATGGGTAGATAATAGACAAAGAGATTTCGCCTATTCGGCTCTGTGATAATCACGGCGCAGATGATATTCTCATGTGTGTGCAAGAAACCTATTTTGTCTATGGCATAACGATAGCAAACTTTGAAATAGGCTCGTATATCCTGTTCGGATGCGAAACCGTCCCAAAACTCTCTGTTGCCACCGAATTGCAGACACTCCAAGACAATGTTCTTGCCTCGGAAGTGGTAGGCGGCGTTTGTAGATTTCATCACTTCGTTCCACGCCTGTTCGGTCGTGGACATCTTTTTGAAGTATTCTACCTTGTACCGCTGTTCGCAGTCTTTGAGGTATTCGTCTATGAAATACAGCCCCTACTACAATTCGCTTCACATACTCTGCAAGACCTACAATAAGCGGCTTTCCTAAATACTTGACGGAACAATTTACTAAACTTCGGATTATCTTTACATACGGTTGAAGATATAGAAATTTTATATCCATTGACCGTCTCTATATAGGCAAATTCAAATTCTTTTCCTAAAAATTCAATCTCATATCCATCTTTCTTTTCTCTCAATTGCCCAATCGTTTTAATCCATTCCTTCCAATCGGTAGTTGGATTAATTACTTCGATGCTTAGTCCATTTTTATCTTCTCTTTCTATGCAACGAAATTGATTATTTGATAAATCACGACCATTCTTTCTTGCATTCCATCCGCCATTTTGGACATAATTTAATTTTTGCGCTTCATCCATAGCCGCAATTGATGAATATATATATTCCACATAGCAATCAATTTCATGCGAATAACTTGCATATCTAAAGTAGTCACTACAACCACCAGACATGGGACAATAAAGACAGCCGGCTCGTGAATTTCCTTTTTTGTATGCTTTATTTATGAAGATATCGTTTGCAAAAATATACAACCATACTTCTGCAGAAGTCCATTCCAAAATAGGATTGAAGCTATATTGGCCTCGTTGTTTTTTCCCGAAACTTTCATATTCATATGTGCTTCGAGCAATGCTTTCGTGCGCCCTGACTCCCACAAAATCTAACCCAACATAATTATTTTTGCCTGTAATTTCACGCAACTTCAAAGTCTGCGGCGCACTTTTGTGAACGCTGCAACACCATCTGAGAACCCTCGCGGGCGGTCCGAACATTTTCCAGGACTCCTCCGGCTTAAAATGGGAACGAGCTATGTAAAATGGCGTTCCATCAGCCTCGCATATTTTTTTTGTAACTGAAACGGCTTCATAGGTATCTGGAAATTCCATCCCAGTGTCGCCAAAAATGACAACAAAGCTCCCCGTTGGCAATGCCTTCTTTACCAAATCCAACAGGACGGCACTATCCTTACCGCCAGAAAAAGCGACCTCAAAAACATCAAGTTTTTTCTTGCGTTTTTCATATTCCTCAACAATACGTTTTACGGTGGCGTTTTCAAGAACCGTAAGAAGAGCCTCATTCTTCTTGCACATCTCAGCAATATCAATCGGGCGAAGTATCTTCCCACTCGTCTTTCCAAAAACAACCTCTCCGTTTTCATCCAAAGCAGGCGTTAAGATGGGAGCATGATATAAATCTCCGCCCTTGATCCTCGCTATCGGCTCTCCTCTGTACCAATATGTATTTGATTCAGCCCACAAATAGGGTGTTTCGTTCTGAGCTTCATAACGCCAATAATCCGCAAAGCCCAGTAAATCCATCTCCTGCGCATATACCGGACGTGGTTCCTTTGAAAAATTTGTAGGCGTTGAATTTAATAGTAGCCCGCCTGTTTCCTTGTCAAATGAATAGGAGTACATCTATTCTCCTTGCCTCCTTAGTTCTTGCGCCTTCTCGGTTACTTCATGCAATATGGTCATTTTGCTTTTCGCCGTATAGCCGTTATCGCACAAATACCTTCCCACATTTTCCTCAGTCAGCGCAATCTCCGTATTGGCGACCGCACTCGCCAACATATCCGAATATGATAATGTGCAATCTTTTTTTACAATGATACCGGCATTCTTGTCGTTGAAATTGATGACCTCAAGCCTATATTTTCTGCTAAATCGATAGCAGAAACTTTCCAAAATATAGTGATTCCAGGTATGACCGCAGCCTGGGAACATGACAAAAGTGGCGATACCTCTAATCGATACAAAGTCGCCCCTTATGCATTCGTCAAGCAGGGCATCAATGGCTTCGATATCAAATTGAACCGCCTCATCTGCTATAAATTTTTCTTTCGATACCCGAACCATTTGATCATAGGCGGCTCGGAAAGCGGTTTGTCTGCCGCTTGTTCCGGTGATAGAAATGACATAGTCGTTCAAGTCAGAGAGAAAGCACTCGTTCTTGTCTACGCAATACGCTTTTGTGAGCGTGAGCGCATCCGTCTCTCTATCCTTGCGCGTAAGGATTTTCCCATTGATTTGGAAATGCTCAATCAAGACAATCCGATAAATCGCATCGTAAATGGCGTTTATGGATATTTCGTAATTTTCCTCTACGATATTGCCAAGCGGAACTTCGCTGATTGATGCAAACCCAGAGGCTTCACACATGGAGTCAACATACTTCCAAATTTCGTCTTTTTCCTCATCGGACAAAATAACCTTGTCCAGCCAGGCGAAAGTCTCATAAGATGACCACACGAAGAAGTAACTCCTGGAAAGATAAAACCGAACCCTATCATCCGGGATATAGGGCAATAACTCATATACCTCATTATAGGTATGCGTTACGCAATCACCCCAAACACGCTTAAATTCCCCCTCTACCGCATCCAACTCGTTGATGCGCTCGGTCCCGATGCGAATAAAATTTTTACTGCAAAACACATTTTCCATGTGGCTTTTCAGCAGTTCCCGCACATGGTCCGGGGAAGAAATATGATGTTCATCAAACCAGGAGAACTCGCAATCGTACAGTTTATCATAATATATTACGCAAACGCCCATATCGAAAATTGCTTGGACCCGGTTTTCCATCTCATCCAAAGTTTCGTCAGCAATAAAATAAATTTTCCCTTCAAACGAATCGCCACCGGCGGCAATTTGCGTCTTAAGAAGCTCATCATCTTCCGAAAGCTCAACACCGAAGATCTCGGCAAACCCACGGAGCTTCATGATATCTATCGAGGAATCCGGTCGAATGCCATAAGGGAATTTTTTTATAAGAAGTTCCCGAAGCTCCTCCGGACAACATACTGCCTCTGCTTCGCTCCCCTTGCGCTTTTCACGCGGCTTTCTTTTGCGCGGAAGCTGTCTGAATGCACAATCCTCTCCAAGACGAAAGACAAGATACGAATTTAGCGCAGCACTAAATCTATTATGCTGCTCGGAATTGTATGCCGAAAACTCTTCATCCGAAAGGAGCCGCACGACCGCTTTGGCAAGAATCTCGTCTGAACTTGTAATTATACTTTCGGAAAGGATGCCATGCTCCAATGCGTAGGTATTTGCACTCTTTAGGCTACCCGTATAGCTAATGACCGTGTTTGCAGAAAGCTGGCGGTCTTGAAAGAGCCACTTGGAAAATTGAGAAACCCGTTCTTCAAGGCTGACGGGGATTGGCGCAGGAGAGGAACTCTGCTCTACGCTTTCAATCACCTCGCTTTTTTCAGTATCATTGACCGCAACCTCACTGGGCTTAGAACCATCCGTATCGGTCTTATGTACCGAATCGTCAATGGAAGAAGGGACAACCGTGGACAATTCAAATCGCTCTCTGATATAATCAGAATACATTTTCCCAGCTTTATCAAAGGCGCGGAAATCAATCGGATGAGAGAACTTGAATACTTTATTCCCAAGAAGAGAAGTTCGAATCCGATTGAAAACATGGTAATCCTGTATCTGCCAAAAGTCAACCTTCGAAACATTATGGCTAAGCGCGTATTGCGAAACGTGGCATAAGCATTCTATCCAGGATTTGGACAGACCTTGCTTTACGCCTTTCGCGCATAGCCAATTGAAAAAATCTTGTTTTACTTCTTCCGAAGGCATTACTTCTGCTTCCTTTTTCATCGCCAGGCGGTGTGCCTCTCCAAGCACCTCTTGAAACGCCACCCGGTCGTTTTGGTATAGCGCAACCATGTCAAAAAATAGTTGCGATGGTTTCCCCTCTTTATAATGCACACCAGCAAAAGCCGCTTTCAAAGCACTATATTGAGAGCGCATACCCACTAAATTACGGTATACTTCGTCTATTTCGAATCCGTCATTAAGAGCCATCTGGCGCAGCGCAATTGAAAGGCGATTCAATTGGTCCTCCAGGTTACAGCCCTTCTCCGTGACATTGATATAGCACTCTATCAAAAGAGCTACTTCGTATTTATTCCACGGTCTCTGATGCGCCATGATCGATTTCCATGATATCTGCAATGTCACAATCGAGTACGTTGCAAATCTTCAAAAGCACTTTCGTGCTTACATCCTCGTTCCGTCCGAGCTTTGCGATAGCAGTAGAAGTAAGACCAGCCGCGACACGCAGATCTTCTTTTTTCATATCTTTATCGATCAGCAATTTCCATAGCTTTTTATAGGACAAAGCCATGCCATACCTCCGCAAATCATACTATATGAAAGTATACCACAACACGCACGAACAATCAAGAGAATCTCCATAATTTGGAGAAAATAATTTCAATATCCTCTCCGCGCCCCGTAACGGAGAGACTTCAATATTCCGTCAAAAGAAACCCGAGGTACAACGGAATGGTGAGGATATTATCCGTCTTGCCGACATTGTACTGCCCGAGTTTGATGACACCCGAAACGTGGTACTTTTCGGGATGCGCCAAAATCGTTTTTGCGCTTTTGGTGTTGCCTGTCGTGGCTTTGACTTCCACAAGGTAACACCCACCCTTGTAGCGCGTAACAAAGTCAATTTCAAGACCTGAATCCTTGTGATAATAGTAGAGCTTCCTGCCCATTTTCACAAAGATATCGGCAATCAGATTCTCAAAAATCGCCCCCTTGTAGCCGTAAAGATTGCCTTGCAAAATGTCGTACTGCGTGCCGTCCTCGAGCATGCTCAC
>CANQWO010000018.1 GCA_947627565.1 uncultured Clostridia bacterium | reverse complement strand
AGGTCGTCCTCGTCCGTCTCGAGACGTCCCCCGAAGACATCGAGGGCATGAAGTTTGCGCAGGGCATCCTCACCGTCCGCGGCGGCCAGACGTCGCACGCGGCCGTCGTTGCCCGTGGCATGGGGACCTGCTGCGTCTCCGGTTGCGGCGACATCAAGATGGACGAGGAGAACAAGCAGTTCACGCTCGCCGGCAAGCTCTTCAAGGAAGGCGACGTGCTCTCCCTCGACGGCTCGACGGGCACCATCTACGATACGCTCATTCCCACCGTTCCCGCAGACCCCAATTCGGGTTACTTCGGCCGCATCATGGAGCTCTCCGATAAATACAAGGCGCTCGGCGTCCGCACCAATGCGGATACGCCCAAGGACGCCAAGCAGGCGGCTTCGTTCGGCGCGCAGGGCATCGGCCTCTGCCGTACCGAGCACATGTTCTTCGATCCCGCGAGGATCGGCGCGTTCCGCGAGATGATCTGTGCGGATACCGTCGAAGAGCGCGTAAAGGCGCTCGCCAAGATCGAGCCGATGCAGCAGGCGGACTTCGAGGGTCTCTTCGAGGCGCTCGGCGGCCAGCCCGTCACCATCCGCTTCCTCGATCCGCCGCTTCATGAATTTGTTCCCACCGAAGAGGCGGACATCGCCGCCCTCGCCAAGGCGCAGAAGAAGACGGTCGCGCAGATCAAGCAGATCATCTCCGACCTCCACGAGTTCAACCCGATGATGGGCCACAGAGGCTGCCGTCTCTGCGTCACCTATCCCGAGATCGCCGTGATGCAGACGAAGGCCGTCATGAAGGCCGCGATCGCCGTCGCGAAGCGCCACAAGGATTGGCGCGTCGTGCCCGAGATCATGATCCCGCTCACCGGCGAAGTCAAGGAATTTAAGTTTGTCAAGGACATCGTTGTCAAGACGGCGGAAGAGGTCATCAAGAGCAAACACAAGAAGATCAAGTACGAAGTGGGTACCATGATCGAGATCCCGCGCGCGGCGCTCACCGCGGACGCGATCGCGAAGGAGGCGGATTTCTTCTGCTTCGGCACCAACGACCTCACCCAGATGACGTTCGGCTTCTCGCGCGACGACGCCGGCAAGTTCCTGCCCGCGTACTATGCAAACAAGATCTATGAGAGCGATCCGTTTGCGCGTCTTGATACGACGGGCGTCGGCCAGCTCATGGAGATGGCGACCAAGAAGGGCAAGAAGGCCAACCGGAAGTTGCACACGGGCATCTGCGGCGAACACGGCGGCGACCCGTCGTCCATCGAGTTCTGCCACAACATCGGTCTTACCTACGTCTCCTGCTCGCCTTACCGCGTCCCGATCGCTCGGCTCGCCGCCGCACAGGCGAACATCAAGAATCCGAGGAAATAAGTTTGCGGCGCGAGGCGAAGCGTACCGCCGAATGAAAAAACCATGAAAAAGCGGAGCCGCCTCTATGAGGCGGTTTCGTTTACGCAGCCGCACAGGCGAACATCAAGAATCCGCGGAAGTAAGTTTGCGGCAAGCGCCGAGCGGAACGACCGAACGATAGGGCAGAACGAAGTTCGTTTTTGCACGGTGAGGGAGGACATCGCGCTCGCTGCCGCACAGGCGAATATCAAGAATCCGAGGAAATAAGACAAGGATTCACGAAATTCTTTATTGAACGAACAGCGCTCCGTCACGGAGCGCTGTTTTCATAAAATAAGGGCAAAGAATTTCCGTGAGGGGTTAAGAAAGTACATCTCAGAGCGATTCGCCCACACCCATGTCTGCTATCAAAGACAACAAGCGTGCGGTGGCGTGGCAAATTGGGACGCGCACGGCGGAAGTCAATTCCGCCTAACGCACATCATTTGGAATGCCCCACCCCCCTACCCCCTCCCGAGGGAGGGGGAGAGAAAATGGGACGCCCATCTCGCTATCCCCCCGAAGGGGGGAAAGTGGCCGAATTTATGAGGCCGAAAGGGGGGTGGAGCGACGCAATTCTCGCTCAGCAGCCCGGTGGGCTGCTGAGCGGCGGCGCGACATGAGCGGTAGCCTCCGCGAAGGGGCCGCAGGCGGTCCCTGCCGCCAAGGCGTCGCCCAGCTTACAAACAAGAAGCGCGAAGCGCAAATTGAGGGAAAAAACAAAAAGCGTGGTTTTTGCTTTTTCAGAGAAATAGGAAATTTTTGACCTCATTTCCCATACCCATGTCCGAGATTGACCCTTTGAGAAGCACTCTGCACCCCCTCCCTCGGGAGGGGGAATCAAAGGGGGTGGGCGCTTCGTCTCCCCTTCGCTACAATTTTCCCAATCCATTGAAAAAACAAAAAGCGTGGTTTTTGTTTTTTCAGCAGATCTCAGTTCATGACTTTATCGAACGAACAGCGCTCCGTCACGGAGCGCTGTTTTCATTAATGAGCGTAGTTTTGGGCGGCTCTTTTTTGCAGATCTTTCCTCATGGATGGGCAGCGGAGGGGGGGATCGCAGACATGCCCCCTGCGTTTTATGTCATGCGCGTCTTCCCTGTTTGAAGGGACAGCGAGGAAAGGCGTCTTCATGGCGTCCCCCGTCGTTTATGGGGGAAGCTCTCGCGAAGCGGGCGAAGGGGGAAATGTGCGCATAAATTTCCAAGGCCTCCGCATAATGACTGTATACGGAGGTTTTTTGTTTATGAAAGCAACGGGAATTGTGAGAAGAATCGACGAACTCGGCAGAGTCGTCATCCCGAAGGAAATACGCCGGACGCTTCGCATCCGCGAGGGCGATCCATTGGAGCTCTTCACCGACCGCGACGAGCTCATGCTCAAAAAATATTCGCCCATCGCCTCGGTGGACCGCTTTGCAGAGGGGACCGCAAAGTCGCTCAATGAACAGAGCGGGCTTCTCTCCGTCATTACGGACAACGACGTCGTGCTGGCGGCGGCGGGGACGGGCAAGAAGGGCTTGGTCGGCAGGACCGTGTCCGAGAAGATGGCCGAGACCATGCAGTCGAGGCGGAGCTACCTCGCCAGCCGCGCCGAGAGCGGGGACATGCTGCCCATCGTCGAAGAGGGCGAGCCCTATACGGCGCAGATCATCGTTCCCATCGTTGCAAACGGCGATTGTCTCGGCTCGGTCGTGCTGCTTTCGGGGGACGAGGGCTTCATCCCCGAAGCGGGTGCGGTGAAGCTGGCGCGGCTGACCGCGGACATCATCGCAAATCAATTTGAGTGATTACGGCGTTGCCGTCTACGGAGCGCGGGCCGCGGCTTCCCTCGGGAAGCCGCGGCCCGCAAAGTCGAGGAGACAATGTGCCGACGGTTTTCCGGCGGGGCGTGAGAACGTCGCGCCGCTACATATCATGAATCACGTCAAATTTTTGCGCGGGGCGGTGGCGCTGACCGTCGGCGGCCTGATCGCGAAGTGTATCGGCGCGCTCTATCGCATCCCCCTCGCCAATCTTTTAGGCGGCTACGGGATGGGGCTGTACCAAATGGCGTATCCGCTTTTTCTGGTGCTTCTCACCTTCTCGTCGACGGGCATTCCGTCGGCGTTTTCGCGCATCATTGCGCGGGAGACCGCCCGCGGGGAGGAAAACGGGCAGACGGTGAAGACGGCCCTCGCGCTCTTTGCCCTTTTGGGCGCGGCGGGGACGGTCATCATGCTCCTTCTCGCCCCCCTCATGAGCGCGCTCCAGGGCGACGGCGCACTCCTGCGCGCGTATGCCATGCTTGCGCCGTCCGTCTTCTTCGTCGCGCTCCTCGCCGTCTTCCGCGGCTATTTTCAGGGCAAGGGACGGATGGCGCCCACGGCCGTCTCCGAGGTCATCGAGCAGCTCGTCAAGGCGGGGGCGGGGCTGTTTTTTGCCTACCGCTACCGCTCGACGCCCGATCTCGCCGCGGCCTATGCGCTGCTTGCGGTCACCGCGTCGGAATTTTTTGCACTTGTCGCGATGGCGATTCGCTATCGAAGGGATACCCATGTCCGAAAGCTACGTGTCAGAACGCCGTCCGGAACGGAAATTTTATCACTTGCGCTGCCCGTGATGGCGGCGGCGTCCGTCCTGCCCTTTTCGCAGACGGCGGACTCCGTTTTGGTTGTGCGGCTGCTCTCCGCCTACGAGCCCAACGCCGTCGCGCACTACGGCTATCTCTCGGGCGGGGCCGCTTCCCTCGTCGGGCTCGCCGCGACGCTCTGCTACGGGCTTGCCGCGGCTTCCGTGCCCGCCGTCTCGGCGGCGTGCGCCGAGGGGAACTTTCGGGAGGCCGCTTCGCGTTCGCTCACCGCGCTCGCCTATACGTTGCTCCTCGCCGTGCCCTGCGCGCTCGGGCTGTTTTTCCTGGCGAAAACCGCCGTCGCGCTCCTCTTTCCGTCGCTCCCGCCGGCGGACGCCGCGCTCCTTGTCCGCCTCGTGCGGGCGAGCGCCGTTTCCGCCGTATTTTTGTCGTGCGTGGAGACGCTCGCGGCCTGCCTTACGGGCATGGGTAGGGCGAAATATGCCGCGTGGTCCATGTTGATCGCCGTATGCGTGAAATTTGTGCTCGAATATTTTCTCGTTTCCGACCCGCGTTTTGGCATTCTCGGCGCGGCAATTGCGTCCGACGCCTGTTATTTGATTGCCTTTTTTCTCGATTTGCGGTATACTTTAAGAAAACGACCGGAAGGAAAGAAAGATGGTAACAGTCGTAGGACTCGGAACAAATTGCGGGGATCTGACGGCGCGGGGGCTTCGGGCGCTCTCATCGGCAGACGAAGTGCTCGTGCGCACGGCCGTTCCCGCCTCGGTGAAGACGCTTGAAGAGGCGGGCGTCGCCTTTTCCACGCTGGACGCGCTCTATGAAAAGAGCAGAAATTACGACACTTTGACCAAGCATATCGTGGCAGAAGTGCGGCGGAGGGGTCGGGAAAAACGGGTGGCCTACTGCGTGGACGGGAGCGTCTTCGAGGACGCGGCGGCCCGCATTCTCATCGAAAAGGGCGCCGCATTTGTCGAGGGGCTCTCCAAGGCGGGGGCGTATGCGGCCATGGCGCGTCTTCAGGGCGCGTATACGGCCGTTTCGGCCTTCGAGATCGCGGAGAAAACGCTCGCGCTGCCCCTCGTCGTCTACGATCTCACGCCCGACAATGCGTCCGACGTCAAATTGCTCCTCGCCGAAAAATTCGGCGACGAGGCGCCCGCGTTTGTCGTTGCGGGGGACGCGGGGCGGGCCTGTCCGCTCTACGAAGCCGATCGCGGCGGCGCGACGGGGCTCGTCGTCTACGAGGTCCCGCTGCTCGAGAAGAAAAAATTCACGTTCGATGATTTTGTCACCATCATGCGCAGGCTCCGCGCGCCCGACGGCTGTCCGTGGGACAGGTCGCAGACGCACGAGAGCATCCGCATCAACGCCATCGAGGAGGCCTATGAGCTCGTCGACGCCGTGGACCGCAGGGACTCCGACCGCATTTTGGAGGAGGCGGGCGACGTCTTGATGCAGTCCGTCTTCCACGCGCTCATGGAGGAGGAGAAGGGCAATTTCTCGGTGGACGACATGGTCACCGCGCTGTGCGAAAAGCTCATCACGCGGCACTCGCACATCTTCGGCAGCGACCATGCCGAAAGCGCGGAGGGCGCCCTCGCCGTTTGGGACAAAAACAAGATGAAGGAGAAGCATCAGGAGACGTTTTCCGACGCGGTCAACGACGTGCCCGAATGCTTCCCCGCCCTTCTGCGCGCCCAAAAGATCGCAAAGCGGGTCGAAAAGGGCGGCTGGGACAGCGCCACGTTTGAAAATTTCGAGAAAAAATTCCGCGAGGAATACGCGGAACTGCGCGCGGCATACGCGGCGGGCGGCGAGGCGCACATCGCGGAAGAACTCGGCGACGTCCTGTTCTGCACCGTCGAGCTGGGGCGCGCGGTCGGGGCGGACTGCGAACAGGCGCTCCTCGACACGGTGAAGAAGATGCAGGCGCGCTATACGGCCTATGAGGCGCTCGTGCGCGCCGACGGGAAGGACGTTCTCGCCCTCTCCGAAGAGGAAAAACGCGCGTACTACGAGAGGGCGAAATATGGCGGATGAATGGCTTTTTGCACCGGACATCGCGGGCATGGTATGCCCCAATAACGTCTTTCTGGCGCCGATGGCGGGATATACCAACCTGCCGATGCGCACCATGTGCGAGGCATTCGGCGCGGGGCTGACTTTCACCGAAATGGTCTCCGCGAAGGGGCTGCACTACGGGAACGAGGAGACGCAGAAACTGCTCCTGTCGCGCCCGGGCGGGCCGCAGGCGGCGCAGCTTTTCGGCAGCGACCCCGACATCATGCGGGAGGCGTGCGAGAACGAATTGCTTGCACCCTTCGACCTCATCGACCTCAATATGGGCTGTCCGATGCCCAAAGTCACGCGGAACGGGGAGGGCAGCGCCCTCCTTGAAAATATGCCGCTGGCGGAGAAGATCATCGCGGCCTGCGTTCGGAGCGGAAAGCGCGTCTCGGTGAAGTTCCGCACGGGCGTCGACGAAAATCATAAAGTCACGGCGGAATTTGCGAAGATGTGCGAGGGCGCGGGTGCCGTGATGATCACCGTCCACGGCAGAACGCGCGATAAGATCTACGCCGGGCCGTGCGACTATGCCGAAATCGCGGCGGCAAAGGCGGCGGTGAAGATCCCCGTCGTCGCGAACGGCGGCGTCTGGAACGCCAAAGATTTTGTCAAAATGCGCGAAAGAACGGGGGCCGACGCGGTCATGGTAGCCAGAGCCGCGCTCTACAACCCCCGCGTATTCTGTGAGATCACGGGCAGGGAGCGGCCGCCGCTCCTGCCGTTTTTCCTTCGCCAGCTCGAGGAGACCAAGGCGCTCTACGGCGAGCGGTTCGCCCTTGTATCCATGCGCAAGATGGCGGTGTTTTACATCAAGGGCCTGCCCGGGTCCGTGACTTATAAGCGGCAATTTTTTTCGGCGGAGACGACGGAGGAAGTCGCCGACCTCGCGTCCCGTTATCTGAAGATCGCCGACGCGTGAGGAACATAGAGGCACGATCGGCAAAAAATCATCAAAAACAAAAATTCATCCAAAGGAGAATCGCGATGAAACGAATGATTTCGATTTTGGCGCTTGCCATGGCCGCAGGCGTTTTGGCGGGGTGCGGGGGAAAGGAGAACTTTGTCAACCCCGGCGATTATCTCGGGGGCGGCGGCACGGGGGAAATCGCACAAGAAGTTGACAGCTCGAAAAGCGAATCGGTCAAAGACGCCGTGCGGAAAAATTCCGACCTCGGCGACCTTCCGGGTAACACTTCGCAGGCGGGAGCGCAAGAGGTTTCGTCTACCGCCGAAATCGTCACGATTTCCGATAGCGGTACCTATCTCTTCAAGGGCGAATACGGTGGGATAAAGATTGAAAGCGGGCAAAAGCCTCATATTATCTTGGACGGCGCGACGATCACCAATCAAAACGGAATCGCAATCGACGGCACGGCAAAGAAGATAGAACTCACCCTCACACTTGCCGAGGGTTCCGCCAATCAAATTACAAACGGCGGCACCGATGAGGACGGTGAGGGCTTCAATGCAATTCATATCAAGGGCTCTGTTTCGATCAACGGCAACGGCAGTCTGAACGTAGTATCGGACAGCAAGAGCGCGATCAAGGCGAGTAAGGAAATCAAGATCGTGGACGCGACGCTCGGGCTTGCCGCCGCCAATCACGCGATAACGGGAGCTTCGGTCATTGCCGCCGACTGCACGATAAACGTGACCTCGGCGGGCAAAGACGGCATCAACGCCGAATGCGACGACGAAACGACCGCGTTCACGACCGCAGAGGGCTATGTCTATCTGAAAAATGTCGATTACACCTGCTCCGTTTTGGGAGACGGGATCCAAGCGGACACCGTTCTTTGTATCGACGGCGGCAGCTACAATATCAAGACAACGGGCAGTTTTGTCTCCAAAACGCAGATGTCCGAATACGGTTTGGAAGCGGACGACTTCAAATACATTCTGCAAAACGGCGAATACAAGAGAATCGCAAGCGACGAAACGAGCCGTTACGGCGCAAGCTCGCTCTACGGACTTGCGCAGGGCTGCAAGGGGATGAAAGTCGGGGAGATCGAATACGAAGATGAGAACGGCAACACCGTGACCGTGACGGATGGCGATTACGCCATCATCATCGAGGGCGGCACGTTTGCGATCGACAGTACGGACGACGCGATCCACGCCAACAGCGGAACGCTTTTGGTGGGCGGCGGGACGCTTGCAATCTCCACCTACGACGACGCCCTGACGAGCGACGTCCTCACGAAGATCACGGGCGGCGACATCACCGTTGAAAAGAGCTACGAGGGCATTGAGGGCGGCTATGTGGAGATCACGGGCGGCACGGTGACGGTCACGGCGCAAGACGACGGGATCAACGCCGCGAGCGACGATGCGCGCGTTGTCGAACATATCATCATCTCGGGCGGCAAGGTCTCTGTGAACGCAGGCGGCGACGGGATCGACTCCAACGGAACGATTTTGATCTCGGGCGGCGAGACGTATGTGGCGGGCCCCACGAGCGACATGGACAGTTCCATTGATTCCGAGCGGGGGACCGTCGTCACGGGCGGGTATCTCTTCGCCGTGGGTCCCCTCGGCATGGTCGAAACGCCCGCGCAAAATTCCACGCAATGCGTCGTGTCGTTTGCGTACAGCCGGTCGATCGCGGCGGGCACCAATCTCTCCCTGACGGACGGCGACGGGAACGCGATCATGACTTTCAAGACGCCGAAATCGTGCCGGTCGGTCATCCTCTCCTGTCCCGAACTTGCGCAGGGCAAGACCTATCGGATCTACGGCGGCGACAGCAACCTGTGCGAGTTTACGGTCGGCGGGATCATCACGACGGTCGGCTCGGCGGGCGGCCCCGGCGGCATGGGCCCGGGCGGCGGCCCCGGCGGCATGGGCCCGGGCGGCGGCCCGGGCGGCATGGGCCCGGGCGGCGGCTTCGGCGGCATGGGCCCCGGAAGACCTTAGGCGCCGTCGCGTCGGCCAAGCGCTTTTGAGCAAAATAAGAATCAAAACAAGAATCAAACGACGGGGGAACTCCCTCGCCGTTTTCATGTCAGTCCGATTTGCACCCCCCGTCTCCCATTTCCGTCTCCCATCTCCCGTCCCCCGTCATTCCTCCATGACCGATTTCAGGGAGAGTTTTTTGATCCTCTGCGCATAGAGGAACAGGATGAACTCGTAGGAAATGGCAAATGCAAAGAGCGCGATGAGCAGCGCTTTCCAATCGAACGTATAAGCGGGGACATCCATGTCGGCAAAGAACACGCCGAGCATAATTTTCAAAAGCGCAAATTGATAAACCGTTCCGACGGCAAAGCCCGCATAGGAAAACGGCCGATATGCGCCGAGGATCCGATCGGAACAGACGCGAGATTCATATCCGAAGATGCGCATCATGGCGATCGTCTTTGCGTTGCCCTTTACGACGCTTGAAAGGGACATCAACAGCGTCATGAATGCCAAGATCAATCCGATCATGAGGATCATCCACGCAAATGTTTCGCTTGCGAGATCGAGCATGGAGAGGGACATCTGCACCATGGACGAAAAGCAAAATGCGGAAAACGCGATCAAAAATACAAGCAACTTTTTGCTTTTCAACGTTGCGTTCCGCAGTCCTTTCAGAAAGGGCTCCTCTTTCTCCCGATGCGTGCGGAACGCCGTCTCCCGGCTTTCCCGCAGCAAATTCAATACGGGCGTTTTCAGTTTCCAAAACGCATAGAAAACCGCAAGCCCCGCGAACGCGAGGGTCGGCAATACGACCGAATACAGCAATAATTCGAGGTGGAAATGCACTGCAATTTCCGGCAAAAATCCGTCTGCGTTCTGGACGCGGTAGAAAGTCGGCATATAGAGGTAGGCCGCCCCGAACCCGATCAAAGCGCCCGATAGCACGCTGAGCCCGAAGACGCAAAAACGGGCTGCGACCGAAAACCTCGAATAGCCCATCGCTTTGAGGACGCCGAGTTCTTTGCCGTGAACGTCGATATAGTTTTTAAGATAAAAAACAAGCAATACGACCGACGTCAGCGCAAGGCCGCATCCCGAAATGGCGGCGATGGCTTTTCCCATTGAGATTTGGGCATGGTATAGGGGAATTGCGTCATTCGGAATATTTTCGAGCCCCCGAAGGTCGAGATTATAATTCAAAAACAGGGTGCAGACGAACACCGCGCACACTGCGATAACGGAAATTCCGACAAATTTCAAAGCATCCTTAAACCCGATCGCCATGTTACCACCCGATCTCAAACGCCGATTTTTGCCTGTCGTTCTTTTGAACTTCCAAAATCCGCCCGCTGTTCAGCTTCACGACGGTATCCGCCATCTCCGCGAGATTCTGATTGTGCGTCACCATCATCACGGTAATGCCGCCGCGCTTTTGCAATTTTGAGAGATAGTCCAAAATCTGTCTGCCCGTGCTTTCGTCGAGCGCGCCCGTCGGCTCGTCGCAGAACAACACTTTGGGCTTTTTGGCGAGCGCGCGGGCGATCGCCACCCGCTGCTGCTCCCCGCCTGAAAGTTCGCTCGGATATTTTTTGCCTTTCCCGGCAAGGCCGACGGCTTCGATCACCTCGGCGTAATTTTTATTTCCCGCAAGGTCGGCGCCCATGCGCACATTTTTCTCCACAGTCAAATGGGGAAGCAGATAATACTGCTGAAAGATAAACCCCACTTGCGCCTTGCGGAATTTGGTCAGCTCGGAATCGGAGAGCCGCGAAATATCCGTTCCGTCATAGAACACAGAGCCGCTGTCGGCGCGCTCCAGCCCCGAAAGAATGTTGAGCAGCGTGGATTTCCCCGAGCCCGAAGCGCCCAAGATCACGACAAATTCCCCGTCTGAAACAGTGAGGTCAACGCCCTTTAAGACTTCCTGCCGATTTTCGCCGCTTCCGTAAAATTTCCGGATTTCTTTTGCAAGGATCATGTTTGTTCTCCCGCCTTGATTTCTTTTAACAGGGCAACGAAGATCTCGGTGAGCATATTTCCGATCTCCTCGATCGTAAGCGCGCACACGCGGGTCGCGCAGAGCACCGCGATGCCGTGGGAATATACCCATAGATGCCGATAGAGCGTTTCGGCGTTTGCGTCGGACAGTCCGTAGGCCTTCACGGAGGAGAGAATACGCGGATAATTTGCGTCGATGACCGGCAAAACGGTTCCGATCGTCGGATTTTGCTCCCGTTCTCTCATGAACAAGAGCCGGAACAGTTTCGGCTCTTTGATCGCAAACGCGATATATTGCATGCCGACGCCCTTAAAGGCGGGGGTATCTTGCAAGCCTTGTGCAATGTACTCGTCATAAAGCCGGTATGCGGCGTTTTCGGTTTCACGCATCACCTCGTCCATATTTTCGAATACGGTAAAAATCGGGCAAGCGGAGCTTCCGAGTTTTTTTCCGAGCGCACGGGCGGTCAGTTCGTCCGCGCCGTGTTCCCGGACAATTTCAAGCGCGGCGCGCACGATTTGTTCTTTGGTAAATTTGGCTTTCGGCGGCATAATAATCTCCTATATCAAACGTTCTATAACATATGTTCTATTATAATCGGTTTTTCGAAGATTGTCAAGGGAATGGCTTGAAATTTTCGGAAAAAATCGGGCGCGCAAACGCATGGAGGGCAACAAAAAGCGGCTTGGGCAGTTCGCCAAGTCGCTTGATTTTGATTTCGCAGAAGCGCCCGAATCCATGCGGGCAGAGCACCGAAGGCCATACCATGTCTTAAAAGCGACCTTCGGAAATGCCTCAATGTCAATGTGCGGGCGAAGGGGAATTTTCGCCGCCCTCTTTTCGGATGAAGCGGTTGGGAGAGTAGACGGAGAGGGCGCTGCGCGCCTCCATGGCGGCGAATGCGCGGTCGCGCAGGTCGTGCTTTTGTTGCGGTTTGGGAAGGGTTTTGTCGGGGAAGAAGGGCCCGTCGAGATAGACGGTCGCCTTCACGCCGCCGAACGGCTTGCGCTTGCGGTAGGTGACGGTGAAGGTAAAGACGGGCTTGTCCGTCTCCGCGGGGTAGGCGAAGGAGGCGGCGGAAAAGGGGCGGATCTCCGTGCAGAGGGGCCAAATATGCGCCTCGGGATAGACGACGATGACGTCTCCCCGCGCCGCCCGCGTCCGGATGGCCGCAAGGAACTTTTTGTGCGCTTCCAAGCTGTCGGGCACGGGCATGGCCCCCAGATCTTCGACGATACGCCGCAAAAACGGAATGGAGACGGCGTCGCGGTTCACCAAAATATAGGGCTTCTTCGGGAAGGCCGCCATCGAGGGCGTGAAGGCGTCGCCGGCCGCGCGCGTGTGGTTGCCGTAGAGGAAATATCCCGTCTTGCGATAGGGGCGGAGCTTCTCTCTTCCCACGATCTTCTGCCCGTAGTACAATTTCAAAAAGAGGAAGCAGACGGGCGTCGCGACGAAGTGATGGAGGAAGAAGGCGACGGCCCGCCGGATCCTGCTCCGCGGGAGATAGCAATAGGACGCGGGAAGCGGTTTCGTGCGGATGTTCGTCCCCGCAAAATCATCGCGGAGCGGGTCCGTATAGTAGAAGACGCGCTTGCTCATAGCGGCCGTTTGGCGGCGGCGTCCGCGAGCATCTGCTCCATCTGTAACATGCACTCCTCCTGGCGGAACTGTTCCTTCATGGCGCGGTAAGTTTCCCGATACGCCGCGATCCGATCGCGATCGTGATAAAAATAGGCGATCTTCTCGGCGAGGTCGCGCCGGTCTCCCGCGCGGAAGAGGCAGTGCTCATCGGCCGCGAAGGCCTTGGTCGCGCTGCGCGGGGAATCGCAGATGACGGGCACGAGTCCGCAGGCGATGGCCTCGAGACAGGAGATGGCCTCGATCTCGACGAGGGCCGTGTGGACATAGAGATCGGCGGCCTGCAGGGCGGCGGGAAGTTCGTCGCGCGAATAGAACCGAAAATCGGCGTCCACCTTCTTGCGCTTGGCGAGCCGCCGGAGTTTCTTCTCCCGCGGGCCGCATCCCGCAAAGCAGATCTTCACGTCATCCTTGAAATCGCACGCCGCCACGGCCTCGATGAGCGTCTGCTGCGACTTCTCCTTGCTGAACCGCCCCGTGCAGAACACGGTGAATTTTTCATTCGCGTGCGGCTCTCCCTGCGGGGCGAAAAAGACGTCGTTGACGCCGTTGGAGATGACGCGGCAGGGGAGTTCCCGCCCGATCTGCCGTTCGAAGAGCTCCTTGATGAACCGCGTG
Source organism: uncultured Clostridia bacterium (assembly GCA_947627565.1). Lineage (GTDB taxonomy): Bacteria > Bacillota > Clostridia > Christensenellales > Borkfalkiaceae > Gallimonas. The sequence goes on along the minus strand of CANQWO010000018.1, from coordinate 19,590 downwards.
GGATAGTGAACGATGTCCGCCCGCCGGTAGAGGAAACGGTAGTAACAGAGATAGGTGATGTGGTTGATGAGGCGGCTGTTCATGCAGGCGATGTGCGCGGTGAAGTTCTCCGCCTGCGCATGAAAACTTGCCGTGACGGGAATGCCCGCCTTCTTGGCGAGTTTTGCGGCCGTCGACCCGAGGTGGAAGGGCATCAGAACGTGGACGACGTCCGCCCCCGCGATGGCGCGGGAGACCACGGTCTTGTCTCCCTTTGCGAGCTTGACGTTGTTCGCCCGCAGAAGCCAATTCAGCGGCCCGAAATTCTTGACGGGAACGACGGCAAATCCCTCCTCCGCCCGCTTGTCTTGGTCGGCGCAGACGACGGTCACCGCGTGCCCGCGCGCCCTGAGAAAGCCGATCAGATTATAGGCCGCGAGCGTCGTGCCGTTGTTCGGCTCGCCCAAGACATCACAGACGATCACGATCTTCATAAACTTCTCCTTTGTCATAGAAAGGTGAGACGAAAATTATATTTGTCATAAATCATTATGACATTTTTAATCATACCATACTCCTCGCACAATGTCAACAAAAATGAGGGAAAAAAGCGGAGAAAGGTCTGCAAGGGGATTCTGGCGTGCAAAACGGCGCTGTTTTTCCCGCGGAAGGGCTCTTTTTCGGACGAAAATCCTATTTTTGTCCCGATTTTTGCCTCCAAACGGTTTACTTTTTCGGGCGGGCATGGTATAATACCACTATACACGCGCGCGTGCGCGCGTTATTTTGTCATTCAGAACGGAAAATGAAGGAGACAGCAAAATGCCGGAAAAAGTGGAATCGGTTTATGGTGCGGAACAGATCCAGGTGCTCGATGGGCTCGAACATATTCGCAAGCGCCCGGGCATGTATATCAGTTCGACGGACGAAAAGGGCCTTCATCACCTCGTCAGCGAGGTCGTCGATAATTCCATCGACGAAGCCCTTGCCGGCTACTGTGACCGCGTAGAGGTCACCGTCAACGCCGACGGTAGCTGCACCGTCATCGACAACGGCCGCGGCATCCCCACGGAGATCCATCCCAAGGAGGGCATTTCCACCGTCGAGGTCGTCTTCACCAAGGTGAACGCGGGCGGCAAGTTCGGCGGCGACTCGGGCTACAAGGTCTCGTCGGGGCTGCACGGCGTCGGCGTCAAGGCCGTCAACGCCCTCTCCGAATGGCTGGAAGTCGAGGTCTCGCAAAACGGCCACGTCTATAAGCAGGTCTATAACCGCGGCGTGCCCCAGCGCGAGCTCGCCATCATCGGCGATACGGACAAGACGGGCACCAAGGTCACGTTCTTCCCCGACAGCGAAATTTTCGAGACGATTACCTTCAAATACGATATTCTGCGCGTCCGTCTGAAGGAGCTCGCGTTTCTCAACAAGGGGCTGACCATCACCCTTACCGACCTTCGCGCGGGGCAGGAGCGCTCGGATACGTTCTTCTATGAGGGCGGCATCCGCGAGCTCGTCGAGGAACTCAACAAGGGGCAGGAGACGCTCTTCGAGAAGCCGCTCTATTTCGAGGCGCAGGAGGGGACGACGGTCTGCGAGATCGCCCTCCAATACAACGAGAGCTACAACGAGGTCATCTATTCCTACGCCAACAACATCAACACCATCGACGGCGGCACCCATGTCGAGGGTCTGAAGCTCGCGCTCACCAAGATCATCAACGACGCGGGCCGCAAGCTCAACATCTTAAAGGATTCCGATAAGCTCACGGGCGAAGACGTCCGCGAGGGCATCACGGCCGTCGTCTCCGTCAAGCTCGAAGACGCGCAGTTCGAATCGCAGACCAAGGATAAGCTCAACAATTCGTTCATCCGTCCCTTCGTCAACAAGGCCGTGGCGGACAGCTTCGGCGAATACCTCGAGGAACATCCCTCCGAGGCGCGGGAGCTGGTGCTTCGCTGTATCACGGCGCAGAAGGCGCGCGACGCGGCGCGCAACGCCCGCGAACTCACGCGGCGCAAGGGCGTTCTGGAGTCGACGACGCTCCCCGGCAAACTCGCCGATTGCTCGGATAAGCGGCCCGAACTGTGCGAGATCTACATCGTCGAGGGCGACTCGGCAGGCGGCACGGCCAAGCAGGGCAGGGACAGACGGTTCCAGGCCATCCTTCCCCTCCGCGGGAAAATTCTCAACGTCGAGAAGGTGCGCCTCAACCGCGCCCTCGAAAACGCCGAGATCAAGGCCATGATCACGGCCTTCGGCTGCGGCATTTTAGATGATTTCGACGAGAGCAAACTGCGCTACGACCGCATCATCTCCATGACCGATGCCGATGTCGACGGCGCGCATATCCGCATCCTTCTCCTCACTTTCCTCTTCCGCTACATGCGTCCGCTCATCGAGCACGGACATGTGTACTCGGCCAAGCCGCCACTCTATAAGGCGAGCGTGAAGGGCAAGGAAGACGTGTACCTCTATTCCGAGGAGGAGAAGACGCTCTTCGACGCGGCGAACAACAACAAGGTGGAGTATCAGCGCTATAAGGGCCTCGGCGAGATGTCCACCGAACAGCTCTGGGATACGACGATGAATCCCGCGACGCGCACGCTCATCAAGGTCTCGATGCAGGACGCGGTGGAGGCAGACAAGATGTTCAACATTCTGATGGGCGAGAGCCCCGCGCTGCGCCGCCAATTCATCGAAGAAAACGCCACTTTGGTTACCGATCTCGACATCTGAGCGCGGCGGAAAAAAGTCCGTTTCGAACGCGCTTCCTCAGACATGGTATGCCCGTTTTTGCTCAACATGGCGGATCCCGTAGAGATTGCCCAAACAAAACCGTTGAAATCATCAAGGAGTAAGATATGGCCAAAAGAGAAACAAGCCCCGAGCTCACCGAAGAATTTAAGAAAACGCTCGAGATGACCAAGGTCCTCGATATCGAGGTCAACGACGAACTCAAGCGTTCCTTCATCGCATACGCCATGGCGGTCAATAAGTCCCGCGCCATTCCCGACGTGCGCGACGGCCTCAAGCCCGTCCATCGCCGCATTCTGTATGCCATGCACGAGATGGGGCTCTACAACGACAAGGCCTACCGCAAGTGCGCCCGTATCGTCGGTGACGTCATGGGTAAATTCCATCCCCACGGCGACAGCTCCGTCTACGACGCCCTCGTCCGTCTCGCGCAGGATTTCACCATCAACTTCCCGCTCGTAGACGGCCACGGCAACTTCGGCTCGGTCGACGGCGACCCGCCCGCGGCCATGCGTTACACGGAGGCGCGCCTCACCAAGCTCGCCGCCGAAATGCTCCGCGATCTCGATAAGGAGACGGTGGACTTCTTCCCCAACTTCGACGGCATCGAGATGGAGCCCGCCGTCCTTCCCGCAAGATTCCCCAACCTGCTCGTCAACGGGTCCGACGGCATTGCCGTCGGCATGGCCACCAATATCCCGCCGCACAACCTCGCCGAGGTCATCGACGGCACCGTCGCCATGATCGACAACCCCGAGATCACTGTAGACGAGCTGATGGACTACATCCCCGCGCCCGACTTCCCGACGGGCGGCATCATCATGGGCAGGAGCGGCATCCGCAAGGCATACCGCACCGGCCAGGGCAACATCGTCATCCGCTCCAAATGCGAGATCGAGGAGCACGGCACGGGCGCAAATGCCCGCTCCCGCATCATCGTCACGGAGATCCCCTATCAGGTCAACAAGGCCCAACTTATCATCCAGATCGCGGACATGGTCAAGGATAAACGCATCGAGGGCATCTCGGATATCCGCGACGAATCGGGCCGCGAGGGCATGCGCATCGTCATCGAATGCAAGAAAGACGCCAACGCGCAGGTCGTCCTCAACACCCTCTTCCGCCATACCAATTTGCAGGTCTCGGACGGCATCATCCTCCTCGCCCTTGTCGAGAACGGCACCGAGCCCAAGTATCTCAACATCCGCGAGATCCTCTCCTACTATCTCGCCCATCAGAAGGAGGTCATCGTGCGGCGCACGCAATACGATCTCCGCAAGACGGAGGAGCGCGCCCACATCGTCGAGGGGCTGGTCATCGCGCTGGCCAACATCGACGAGGTGATCCGGATCATCAAGGAATCGCAGGACAAGAACGACGCCATCCAAAAACTCACGGCGACGTTCGAGCTCTCCGAAAAGCAGGCCAACGCCATTCTGGAGATGCGCCTCCAACGCCTCACCGCCCTCGAAGTGGAGAAGCTGCGGGAGGAGCTCGACCAGCTCCGCGCCACCATCGCCGACCTCAAAGATATTCTTTCGAATGAGGCGCGCGTGCTCGCCATCATCCGCGAGGACCTCATCGCCATCAAGGCGAAGTATCCCTCGGAGCGCAAGACGGAGGTCTCGGTGGACTACGGCGACATCGAGGACGAGGACCTCATCGACGAGGAGGACGTCGTCATCTCCATGACGCACGGCGGCTACGTCAAACGCATCCCGCTCACCGAATACAGGGCGCAGCACCGCGGCGGCGTGGGCGTCACCGGGCACAAGACGAAGGAAGAGGACTTCATCGAGCAGATGTTCGTCTGCTCCACGCACCACAACATCCTCTTCTTCTCCAATTTCGGCAAGGTCTATGCGATGAAGGGGTATATGATCCCCGAGGCCAACCGGCAGGCGCGCGGCAGGGCCATCGTCAACCTCCTGCAGATCTCCGCGGGGGAGAAGATCGCGGCCATTTTGCCCGTCTATGAGAACGGGACGGGCTATCTTGCGATGGCGACCAAGAAGGGGCTCATCAAGAAGACGGCGACGACCGAGTTCGAACACATCATGAAAAACGGCAAGATCGCCATCAAGATCGCCGAGGGCGACGAGCTCATCGCCGTGCAGTTCACCACGGGCAACGATCAGATCATGATCGCGTCCCATTCCGGCAAGTGCATCCGCTTCAACGAATCCGACGTGCGCCCGATGGGGCGCGGCACGATGGGCGTCCGCGGCATCACGCTTGCGGAGGGCGACGTTGTGACGGACATGCTCGTGCTCCGCGAGGGCTTCGATATCCTCACCGTATCGGAAAACGGCTACGGCAAGCGTTCCGACCCCGAGGATTATCGGCTCCAGAGCCGCGGCGGCAAGGGCATCAAGGCGGGCGTCTTCAACGAAAAGACGGGCGCGCTCGTCAATATGAAACTCGCGAGCGACCTCTATGACGTCATGCTCGTGACGAGCGCGGGCATCATCATCCGCATGCACCTCGAGGCCATCTCCAAGATCGGCCGCGCAACGCGCGGCGTGCGGCTCATGAACGTGCGGGAGGGCATCGTGGCGACGGTGGCCGTCACTGATAAAGACGAGGAGGCCGAGGTCGCGGCGCCCGAAGAGACGGCGGCCGACCTTGCGCCCGAGGAGCTCACGGAGAGCGCCGAAGACATCGCGGAAGAGGCGGCGGAGGAAGCGGAAGACGCCAAGTCTCCCGTCGACGACCCCGAAAATCCCGACGACGCACCCGACGACGAAGAATAAACCGCGTTGTAAACCGCAATGCAAAGGCCCTCCTCACGGAGGGCCTTTTTTGACGCACTTGACCGCATTCCCCCATACCATGTCCGAGGGGAAGCGTTAGAGAAGACTTTTTGTTCTCATTCCTCGATGAGTTCGTCGAGCGAGACGTCGTAGAGCCGTGCAAGTTTGATAAAGTTTTGTAAGGTAGGAACGGTCAGTCCGCGCTCGTAACATTGATACGATTGATACGCGATGCCGATCTGTTCGGCAACGTATTTCATTGTGTATCCGTATTGTTCGCGCAACATCTTCAGGTTTTCGGAAAGCCGATAAAGTTCTTTCATTTCTTTGCTCCCAAACACTTGACATTATACAGTTTGAAACTGTATAATAGAAAAAGCACAGGTATGAACTGTGCAATAAGGAGAAAAGAGATGAAAAAAATATGGAAGTATGGCATTTTGGTGCTATTTGTCGCGCTCTTTGCGCTGAGTACGCTCTGCGGCTGCGGCGAACTTTTCGGTTCAAGCGAAAGCGGCAGCAGTAGCGGTAGTGGTGGTAGCAGTAGCAGCAGTAGCAGTGGCAGTAGCAGTAGCAGTAGCGGGAGTAGCGGGGGTGGGAGCGCGCAGACGCCCGCACTCCCTCCTGTCAACATTCCCGAAAACCCTATTACGGTCAATGTAAGGTCGGAGGCCGCGAAGATCACAGACTCCGGAAGGGCGAGCCAAAAAATGGATAAAGTATTGATATCCGACTATTTTGACGTCAAAGCGGCCTATAGCGCGGGCTACACAACGCTGAAAGTAACCTTCAGCTTCGAGGTGAGAGAAATAGATGACGGATATCAGTATGTGTTCTTCTATGCCAATACGACGTGTAAGGGGAATAACTTTTTTGATAAATTGGTGGATGAATTTTACGATCCTGAGGATCCGAGCCTGCTGTATGAATACCGTCTTGAGCATGGCGGTACCACAAAGAACACGTCCTGGGGCACGCACACGTTTTCAACATCCTTGCGGATGAGCCGCTTGAACGATGATCTGTACATTCGGTACGGTGCATCGGGGAAGCAAAACGACGACTGGCAAAATCGCAATGTCATTGTAACATTCCAAGCCGTAAAATAATCATATTGCTTTCAATGACCGAATTTCCACATACCATGTCCGAAAGAGAGGGCCGCGGGGCAAATTTGCCCCGCGGCCCTCATTCTCTCGTCGCCCGATGTTATTCCGCGCCCTTGGCGGGGCGAATCTTCACGCTGCCGCAGAGTACCTCCGCGTAGGAGTAGGAGGTCTTGCCGAGAAAGTCCTTATCGTTGGGGCGAACGGTAAACAGGGCGGGGTAGATGCCCGAGAGTTCGCCGCAAAATCGGAGGACTTTGTTGCGGCCGAGGTTGACGGTCACATCGACCTGCTTTTTGAAATAATCCGCGATGGTTCGTTTCACGGACGTAATGTCTGTTTTGGGTTTGATCATGTGCAAAGTATGTCCGTATTTTGCCATTTTTATACAGAGAACGCCGCTTTGCCACCGTTTTGCCGCCCCTTCGCGTCCGTTCCGCGCACAGGCGCCGCGCATTTCCCGCGGGGGAAACGCGCGGCGCTTCCCCCCGTCTAATCCACTGTGTTATCTCCCGCGTTCTTCTCAAAACGGAAACGGGCGAGCTGGTTTTCTTCCCCGTTCGACAAAAGTTTCCCGCATTCCCTGCGCATATTTTTCTCCGCGGGCTCATATGATGGAGGGAAACCCGAAAAGGAGAACTGTATGAAAGTGGAAACGCAGATCTTCCGCGGCTATGGCAAGCGGAAGGAACTCAATGCGCAGACGGCCGTCGAGTGCCGCTTCGGACAGGAAGTGCAGACCGTACTCACCGTCTCGTGTTTTGCCGTGCTTACGGGCGCGGACGTCGCAAACGGCGAGGTTCGTTATTACGGAAAGGCGCACTTTTCCGTCGTCTATGAGGATGAGGAAAAGCGGGTTTGCCGCGCCGAGAAGGGCGTGGAATTTTCCGCGGCGGCCAAGGACGAATTTTGCTATCCTGCGCTCACTGCCCGCGCCGCCGTCGCCTGCGAAAACATTGCCGTGCGCAGGGAGGGGTCGGGCGTCTTCGCGACGGCGCTCCTTGGCCTCGACATCGCGCTCTACGGGGAGCAGACGTTTGAATATCTCTCGGGCGGCGATTTGATCGTCCGCCGCGACCCCGTGAAGGTACTCACGGCGCACCTCGTCTCCGGCAACGCCGAGGCGGACGACGAATTTGATACCGAATATCTCACCGACATCCTCCAGCACAGCGAAACGGTCGATCTCACTGGCATCGTCTGCGAGACGGGCGTCCTGCGCCTCGAGGGGGAGGTCAATCTCTGCATTCTTGCCCTGAAGGGGGCGGCGCTCACCTCGTTCGAGCGGCTCATTCCCTTCCGCATCGAGATCCCCGCCGACGCCGCGGCCTACGGCACGAGCGCAGAGGCGCGCGTCACCGTGCTCGGCGCGACGCTGAAAGCCGACGCGGACGAGGACAAGGGCAAGTGCACCGTTGCCGTGGAACTCACGCTCTCCGCGGAGGGCTGTATTTACGAGGAAGTTTCGGTGGACGCCGTTACGGACGCGTTTTCCCCGACCCATGCCGCCAATCTCGTCTTCTCCACCGAGGAGAGCACGGGCGTCGGCGAGATCGCGCGCGTCACCGAGCGCATTGCGGGCAAGTGCGCGCTCTCCGGGCCCATCGATTTTTCGGATACATTGCAGGCGGTCACTCTGCAGCGGGCCGAGGCCGATCTTGCCTATGGGGAAGCGGGGAAGACCGTCGACGGGGTAGCCATGTCCACGCTCATCGTGCAGGGAACGGACGGAAGCCACCGTGCGATCGAGCTGAGCCTGCCGTTCTCGGTGCCCATCGAGGCGACGGACGCTTCCATCTCGGTGCTCGTTCTCGGCATGTCCGCGCGGCAGCGGCAGGAGGGGGAGATCGAGGCCGAGGCCACGCTGAAGATCACCGCTAAGGAGCGGCGAAAAGTCTCGGCGAGGCTGGTCTCGGGCTGTGAAGAGGGCGATCCGCTCCCCGTCTCCGACAGCGCCGTCAGCGTCTATATCCCGCGCGCGGGCGACGGGCTCTGGGAGCTCGCCAAGAGCCTCAAAAAGTCGCCCGAGGAAGTCTCCGCGAACAATCCCGACATCGAATTTCCCATCAAGGAAGGCCAACGCGTCATCGTATACCGCAAGAAAAACGTGATCGGATAACGCATTCTCACGCAAACCGCCCGCACGGGCGGTTTTTTGCGCGGTTTTTCTTGCAATCCCCTTTCAAATATGCTACAATAATGGCGATGAATACGTTGCGCATCAACGCCTATGCAAAGCTCAACCTCACGCTGGACATCACGGGCAGCGACGGCGGGTATCACATGCTCGATTCCGTCGTCACGACGGTCGATCTCTTTGACCGCGTCGTCCTCAAAAAGCGGAGAGACGGGCTCGTCGGCGTCACGATGCACGGCATGGGGAGCGAAACGATCCCGCCCGAGGCCAACAACGCGGTGCGCGCCGCGGAGGCGTTCGTGGCCGCTTTCGGGACGGCGGGCGTCGATATTACCGTCTGGAAAAACATTCCGATGGCCGCCGGGCTCGGCGGCTCTTCTGCGGATTCCGCGGCCGTGATCGCGGGCATGGGTAGGCTGTTTGACGTCAAGGACCAAAAAAAATTACAACAACTTGCCGCCGCGTGCGGCAGCGATACGGCCTATTTGCTTCGAGGAGGTATGGCGCGCATCACCCGTCGCGGGGAGTGCGTTGCGCCCCTGCCCTTCGTAAAGATGTACTTTCTTGTCGTTGTGCCGGAGCGCGGGGTATCGACGGCCGAGGCCTACCGGACGTATGACTTGGGCCCGCGGCGGCGTGGCGTTCGCAGCGGCGCCGTGCAGGAGGCGTTGGCGCGGGGGGACGTTGCGTCCGCGGCGCGGTGGTTCGGAAACGATCTGTATCCCGCGGCGCGCGCGATTTGCGCGGAAGCGGAGGAGGCCTATCTTGCGGCCCGCTCCTTTTCCCCGTTGGGCGCAGGCATGACGGGGAGCGGCAGCGCGGCGTTTGCCTGTTTCGAGACGCGCGAACTCGCGGAGTGGGCGCGGAGCCGATTCCTCGGGAAGCACCGGTGTTTTGTCGCGGAGAGCGTCGAACCCAAACAAATCAAGATGTCCCACAGCCCCTTTGCGCTCGGCGAAGGGGAGGGCGAGGAGGATATATCATGGAAGAAAGATTGACGGATGAACCCATCAAATTGGACGGCCTCGACGGTCTGCCCGATGAACCGGAGATGCCCGAAGCGGAGGACGAGATCGACGAGGATCTTGTCGGCCTCACGCCCAGCCGTCTTCAGGAGGAGCTTGCAAAGCGCCGTGCGGCGGAGGACCGCGCGCGCCGCGAATACGAAAAGCTCATCGAGGGCGCCGAATCGCTGCGCCACGCCGGAAAATTTGCGGAGGCCGAAAAGCTCTACCGGCAGGCCGCGCTCTACGACCCCGCCGCGGAGGAGGGGCTCTGGGCGGCGCGCACCGAGGAATATACGAGTACGGCATGCTTCTTCAAGAGATCGTATGCCGGCGACTTCGCGGAGGCCGGCGCGCGGGTGCGGGAGACGGTATTTGCGCACATGGGGCCGAAAATCCGCGCGGAGAAGGAGGCCTATGAGGCCGAGGCGGCGCCGCTTCGCACCGAAGTCGAGGCGGGCAGAGATTCCCGCAGGGAGGCCTTTGCGGCCAACAGGAACTATTGGCTTTGGCGCTTTCTCGGCGTCTTGGCCCTGTTTTTGGCCATGGGGATCGCCTGTGCCGTGGCGGGGAGCTACATCGTGCGAACGCGTGGCACGGCTGCACCCATCGCAACGGTCGTGTTCGGCGTCTTGACCCTCGTATCCCTCGCCGCCGTGTTTATTTTGGCGCGCAAACTGTTTGTGGCGCAACGGCTCGTCTCCGACAACGAAAAGCTCTCCTCTACGGAGAAGGGCGCCCGCCTCGCCGAACTCGAGCGGCGCATCGGGCTTTTGACGCTGGTCCTCGAGGGGCCCGCGGAGGACGAGGATTACACGGAAGACGGTACGGAGGACGATACGGAAGACGGCGCGGAGGAAGCGCCTGCGGAGCCGTCGGAATCGCCCACAGAGGACGCGGAACTTTGAGAGGCCCGCGAACATCATAGCGGGCACGGTCTTTTCGTACTTTTTGACAGAGCTCGACCCGTCGCACATCGGATAGTTCCGCGACGCGGGAGAAGCGACGGAAAATGAATTTTCGTGGGAATTTTTTCCCGAAAGGTCTTGTCGAACGGGCTTTTTTGGGGTATAATACCCCCGAACAGCATTGCGGGATAATTCCCCGCGGATAAGGAGGAACGTTATGGAACTGATTCACACCAGCGACGGGAAAAAACTCTACCGCGACGGCAACCGTCTCATCAAGTCGTTCGACGCCAGCTATTCCAAGGCCGGGATCCTCAATGAGGCGCTCAACCAGGCGCGGATCGAGGAGACGTCGCTCAACATCCCCAAAGTCTTGGGCGTCTCCGTCATCGACGGGCAGTGGTCGCTCATCTGGGAATTTATCGAGGGCGAGACGCTGGAAGATCTCATGCGGCAGCATCCCGAAAAGACGGACGAGTATCTCGACTTTTTTGTCGATCTCCAGATCCGCATGAGCAAGGAGAAGGTGCCGCTCCTCGGCCATCTCCGCGACAAGATGCACGCCAAGATCTCGGCGAGCGCCTTCCCCGCGACGGTGCGCTACGATCTGCATGTGCGGCTCGACGGCCTGCCTCGCCACAAAAAGCTGTGCCACGGGGACTTCCAGCCCAGCAACGTGATCATCACCAAAGACGGTACGCCTTACATCATCGACTGGTCGCACGCGACGCAGGGCAACGGCTCCGCAGACGCCGCGCGTACCTATCTCATCATGAAATTGCAGGGCAAAGACGAGCTCGCGGAGAAATATCTCAAGCTCTTCTGCCTGAAGACGGACACGGCCATTCAATACGTCCAACGCATCTTGCCCATCGTGGCGGCCTCGCAATCGGTCAAGAAGAAGCCCGAGGAGCAGGAGTTCCTCGCAAAGTGGGTCAACGTCTGCGATTGGCAATGACGCGAAATTGTCCACGCGCCGCTTGCGCGTCAAAGTTTGACGACACAAAAGTTTGACGGCGTGCGCGGCGTTTTATGCGAAAGTTCGGCGCGCGAACGCCCAAGGAACACGGTATGATTTATTTGGATCATGCGGCCACGGCGCCGCTCCGCCCCGAGGTCCTCGAGGCCATGATGCCCGCCCTTGGGGAAATCGGCAATCCCGATTCCCTGCACGGCTACGGCCGTAGGGCGGCGAAATACGTCACCGACGCCCGCGATCGGATCGCGGGCGTTTGCGGCGTATCTCCTTCCGAAGTGTATTTTACATCGGGCGGAACGGAGGCCGACAACTGGGCTGTTTTGGGCATGGGTAGGGGAGAAGCCGTCTGCTCGGCCATCGAACACGCCGCCGTGCTCTCCGCGGCCCCGCAGAGGGCGGAAAATACGCGCATTTGCCCCGTTTCGCGGGATGGGATCGTCACGGAGACGCAATTGGGGCATACCATGTCCGAGAGAACGGGCCTCGTCTGCGTGATGACCGTCAACAATGAGACGGGTTGCATCCAGCCCGTGGAGCAACTTGCGGCGCTTACGCATGCGCGCGGCGCCCACTTCTTTACCGATTGCGTGCAGGCCGCATGTTCGCAGGATCTGCGGCGCGTCGCGGCCTGCGCGGACGGGCTGTCGCTCTCGGGGCACAAGCTCGGCGGGCCCAAGGGCGTGGGGGCGCTCATCGTCAAAAAGGGCGTGCCGCTCAGGCCGCTCATCGCGGGCGGCGAACAGGAGCGCGGGCTCAGGGGCGGAACGCTCAACGTCGCGGGCATCGTCGGGTTCGCAAAGGCGCTGGAGCTGGCGCAGGCGGAGCGGGAGCGCTTTTCGGCGCACACGGCCGCCCTGCGCGACCGGTTCGAGCGCAAACTCGCGGCGGTGCTCGGGGACAAGGTGCGCGTCGACGGCGCAAATCGCGCGCCCAATCTCTCCCATCTCACGGTGAAGGGCGGGAGCGCGGTGCTCCTCAACCTTCTCGACCTCAAGGGCGTCGCGGCCTCGGGCGGGGCGGCGTGTTCGGCGCACGATCCCAAGCCCTCCCACGTCATGCTCGCGATGGGGAGAACGCCCGAAGAGGCGGCGGGCGCCCTGCGCTTCTCCTTCGGACGGGAGACGACGGAGGCGGAAGTCGACGCCGCCGCGTCGGTGCTCCTCGATTGCCTCGGCCGACTGTAAAAAATGACATAAGAAACGCCGCCCCGCGCTCAGCGCGGGGCGGCGTTTTCATATTTGTTATTCCGTTCTGTAATTCGTCACGGGTTGGCCGTTGCGCCGTCCGCGAGCAGGTCTTGTATGAATTTCGTCAGCGTTTCCGCGTAGCTCTTTTGCGCGGACATGTGCGGATGGTTGTTGATGGCGGCCGTATTGGCGGCAAATTTCGACGTATAGACGATCTTGGCGTCGTTCATGGCCTCCACGGCCGTTTGGATGCCCTTGTGGATGTTTTGATTCAGCCCCATCATGCCGTAGATGCAGACGATGTAGGCTTCGGGGTAGATCGCACGCAGATGGGTGAGGAAATTTTGATAATCCGTGGGGAATTTCTTGCGGTAGGAATGGTCCTCGCGATCGATGTACGATCCGTCGTTGGTGCCGAGATTGAGCACGACGACGTCCATATCCTCCTTGTAGCGGAACGGCGTTTTGGTGTTCAGGGAGGCATAGGTGTGCAGCTCCTCCATATTGAGGGTGCCGCCCCACATGAATGCGGAGACGCAGATGCCCGAGTAGGAGATGATGTCGAAATCGGCGCCGAGCATCTTGCCCGTGAGGAAGGCATACGCCGCGCAGGCGTCGGAATTTGCGGGGGAGCGCAGGATGGAGTTGCCGTTTTCGTCGAAGCCGGCATAGAGCAGATCGCCGTAGCCGCAGGTGATGGAGTCGCCGATAAATTCCATCTTGAGGTCGGACTTTTCGGGAATTTTGAGGAAGCGGTCGGCATAGAATGCCCTGACGGTCAGCCTGCCCTCGTTGATCTCGCTCGACTTATAGACGCCGACGGTATGGATGCCGGCCTTGAGGCCCGTCGCGAGGACGAGCCCCGTCCCCGTCTCGATGGGGGCGAAGGGCTGCATCTCGCCGTCGATGAAGATGTGGCCGTACATCTTTTGGCCGTAGGGCGGGGGCGTGACGGTGAAGTCGGCCTTCAGCTCGGTGCCGTAAAACGCGACTTCGACGCCCGAGCCCACGTTGTCGATGTGGAGCTCGCCCGCCGTATCGTTGTCCATCCGCCCGTAGAGATTGACGTATTCCTCCCCGAAGGAATTGATCTCTTCGGACGTTGCGTCGGAGTAGACGGTCAGGGTCATGCTGTCGGAGACCTTCTGCTCGGCCTCCGAGACAAACGTCGCCGTGACCGTCGCGCGGCCCGCGGAGAGGGCGGTGACGAGGCCCGTCTCATCGACGGAGGCGACTTCGGGGTCGCTCACCGTATATTCGAACGCGGCATTTTCGAGATTTTTTTCATGGAGCGCGGCGACGGGCGCAAGCTGATATGTACCGAGCGCCGGATCGCCCGCAAGCATCACATACGTCTCTTCGGGAAGCGCGACGCTGTCCGGCACGATGGGGTCGGGCGGGGAGCCGCACGCGCTCAAGAGCAGGAAGGATGCGCCGAACGCGGCGCCGAGAAGCACGGAGACGATCTTCGAGGGTTTCATGGGTTGCTCCTTGGTTGTGATATCTCAAGTATACTTGAAAATTCGAAAAAGTCAAGCCGTTGCGGAACAAAGATGAAAATTTTTTTCTTTTTCGGCGAAATTCGCGCAAAACTTTCTCGATCCGCGCGGCAAAAGTTCTTCTAACGGCGTCACATTCCGCATACATTATGATTGCCCGAGGGGGAAAAGGACTCGGAGCAAAGCCAACTTGTGAGGTGTTGAAATGAACGATGAACTCAGTTATGCGGAGATGCTGGAGATCCCCGTCGAGACGGTGACGGTCAACCGCAAAGAGCGCAAAAAACGCGCCAAGGACCTTCCCGACCGTCTGATCGACGAAGTCAACGAACGCGTCGAGACGGCCGACCCGCTGTATGCGGAGAGCAGAACGATCGAGCGCGCCGTCGCCAAAAAACCCAAAGAAAAGCTCTACGGGCGCATTCTGATCGGGGAATTTGTCGCCGTGTGCGTCCTGCTCGCCGCGATCTTCCTCACCAATCTCTTTTTGGAGACGAGCGCGATCAACACGTTTGTGCGCGGGCTCTTCCGCGGCGAGGCCTCTGCGGCGGACACGCGGACGTATTCCGACTTTACGCTCTCGCCCGTCGTCTCCGACGGCGCGGACGTCGAAGTCGCCGTCTCCGAGACGGGCGTCATGTCCTTTACGGGCAACTGCTCCGTGTATGCGCCCGCGGAGGGCAAACTGGAATCGGTGACGGGCAACGCGACGACCGGATATTCCATCCGCATCCGTCACTCCGATTCGTTCTCGACCGTCATCAGCGGTCTCGACGACGTCTATGGCGCGGCGGGAGACACCGTCTATCCCCGCGTTCCCGTCGCATGGACGGACGGGGAGGGCGAAGTGCGCGTCATGCTGCTTGACGGCGACGCCGTGCTGAGCTGCTATACCGTCTCCGAGGGCGCCGTCGCTTGGAGCTGACAAAGAAACTGCGCGTTCATCCGCTCTTTTTGGCGGTGGGCGCGCTTTCCGCGTTGACGGGCGGCCTGCTGCTCTTTCTCTCCGCCGTCTTCGCGGCGCTCGAGCACGAACTTGCGCACGCGCTTGCGGCACGGCGATACGGCTACACGCTCGATCGCGTCGTCCTCATGCCCTACGGCGCCGTGATCGCGGGCGACATCGCGGGCATGGGTAGGCGCGCGGAGGTCACGGTGCTGCTCGCGGGGCCGCTTGCAAACCTCGCGACGGGCCTCTTCTTTCTCGCGCTGTGGTGGCTGTATCCCGAGACGTATCCCTACACCGAATTGGCGGCCTCGGTGTCGTTTTCGCTGTTTTTCGTCAATTTATTGCCCGCCTATCCGCTCGACGGGGGGCGGATCCTGCGCTTGGCGCTCCTGCGTTTCGGTGAAAAGAGAGCCCGCATCGCGGGCATGGTAGTGGGCGCGCTCGTCATCCTCCTGCTTCTCGGCTATTTTATCCGAAGCTGTTTCGCCGCTCCCAACTGGTCTGCGCTGGTCTTCTGCCTGCTCCTTGCCGCGGGCAACTTCGGCGGCGGGACATACGGCCGCGTCGTCTTTTCGGAGAAGCGGCTCCTGCACGGCGTCGAGGAACGTCGCGTCGCGGTGGACGGCGGCATGACGGCGGGCGAGGCGGTGCGCTTTCTGCGGGAGGACAAATATCTGACGCTGCTCCTGTTCGAGAACGGGGAATTTTTCGCCGAGCTCCCGGAGGAGGAATTTTTGCGCGCGCTCGCAGACGGCGCCTACGGCGCGCCGCTCGGGACTTTGGTGCCCGGCGGAACTTCGGCGCCCGAAGGGGCGTGACCGGCGGAATGTAATCGGTGAAGGGCGTTGAAATGGGGGCGCGGCTTTGGGAAATTCCCGGGAAAGCGTCTGCGGGAGCCATGAAATCCTTGTCAAACCGCACAAATTGTGATACAATAGAGAAAACCCCGCGGGGGTCCTTTGGGGTGCGGCATGAAAAAGGAGTGGTTTTTCGATCGGTTTTGCGGCGTACAGCTCGTCATCTATGCCGAGGACGGCAAGGCGGTCGAAGTCGGGGCGGAGCGGGAAGTCGCCACCCATGCGCTCGGGAATATCTATAAGGGGCGGGTCGCCAACGTCGTAACGGGCATGCAGGCGGCCTTTATTTCGTGCGGAATGGAGAAGAACTGCTATCTGCCCCTCGAGGAGGGCGCCGCGGAGTTCTCCACCTACGACGGCACGGGCATGTCCCGCAAGCTCTCTCTCAAGGAGGGCGACGAGCTCCTCGTACAGCTCGTCAAGGCACCCCGCGGCAACAAGGGCGCGAAGGTCACATGCGACCTCTCCTTCGTCGGGAAAAATCTCATCTTTTTGCCCCGCACCGATTTTTTGGGGATCTCCCGCAAGATCACCGATCCCGCAACGCGGGAGCGGCTTTTGAAGATGGCGGAAAAATTGCGCGCGCCGGGCGAGGGCTTCATCGTCCGGACGGCCGCAGAAAACGCGACGCCCCGCGGTTTCAAGACGGAATCGGAGTATCTGAGGCGGATGTACCGCTCCGTGCTCGAGCAGGCGGTCGGCGCGCCCGTCGGGACGGCCGTATACCGCGAATACGACCTGCCCGTCAAGGTCATGCGCGATTCTTTGGGCGGCGTCGGCAAAATTTATGTCGGCGACCGCGAACTCTATGAGCGCGTCTTGCGCCTCGTGCGCCTGCGGAGCGATTTCAGCGAGAAGAACGTCGTTTTGCACACGGGCAAGCGCACCATGTTTCAGGAATACGGTCTCACCGAGCAGGTCTATGCCTTGGCGTCGCCGCGCGTCGAACTCTCCAACGGCGGCGACCTCGTCATCGACAAGACGGAGGCCATGACGGTCATCGACGTCAATACGGGCAAATTCACGGGCGAGAGCGATTTGGAGAGCACCGTGTTCGAGACCAACCTGCTTGCGGCGCGGGAGATCGCGCGGCAGGTGCGGCTGAGGAACATCGGCGGTATCATCGCGGTGGACTTTATCGACATGGCGGAGGAGGAACATCGGGCGGCCGTCGAAGCGGCGCTTACGGCGGCGCTCGCGGAGGACCGCGCCAAGTGCCGCGTCTTGCCCATGAGCGACCTCTGCGTGACACTGTTTACCCGCAAGCGCTCGACGAGCGATATCACTTCGCTGATGCTCAAGCCGTGCCCGCACTGTACGCGGCAGGGATTTGTCTTTTCGGACATTTTCATGGCCATGCGCATCCGCAACGCCGTCACCGATTGTTTTGCAAACGGCTACCGCGCGGCCATTCTCGAGCTCAACCGCGGCGTCATGGAGGAGATCCTCCGCGAACACTATCTGACCGCCGAGCTGGAGGGTCCGTGGCGGGGGAAAGTGGTCTACATGATCCCGCACAGGACGTTCCACGAGGAGCAGTTTACGGTGCGGGGCGACAATCATTCCGTGTTGACGCTTCCCGACGACGCGCAGATCCTATATTGAGTTTGCGGAAAGCGGCGTTTGCCGCAAAAAAACCTCCCCGCGAACGGGGAGGGACGTCTCAGGCGATCATCTTTTTCCAAATTTTCTCGAACTCTTCCTCCGTATGAAGAAGATCTTCGGCGAGGTCTTTGACGTCTTCATCGGCAAATTCGTCGCTCATCTCCCCGATGGTGGAGCGGAGCGCCGTCACGCCCATGACCGTGCCCTGCACCATCATCTCCGCGATGTGCGAACGGGAGTCGTCTTTCATCGTGTTCATCTTGATCCCGCTCCACATCATGGCCTTTTTGATGGGACCGGGATTTTTGAGTTCGATCATGCGTTCGCGCGCCAGAAGCGCCGCTCTCCCCGCGATGCGTTCGTATTCCTCGTGCTGGCGGAGGAGCTCTTCCTTGATGGCTTCGTCGTCCGTTTCGGGCAGGATGTCGGAAATGGACTGTTTGGCGTATTCGCAGTTGCGGTGCACTTCCGCCAGGACTTCTTCGCTCTTTTTGATATCCATATTTCAATTCTCCTTTTAGACGCAGTTTGCGAAAAATTTGCGGATTCTATGCGAAAGGCCGCAAAACCGCTTGACTTTTTCCCTTCGGTATGATAAATTTACCTATGAGCCGCTAAGAACGGGCACAAAGTATCCTGAAAGAGTGGGTCGCCTAAGACGTCTTGCGAGACTGGGAAGAGGAGGTAAACGCGAAAATGTACGCAATCATCGAGAACGGCGGAAAACAGTATAAAGTTTCCGAGGGCGACGTCGTGCGGGTCGAAAAACTCAACGCAGAAGTCGGCGCGGAAGTGGAGTTCAACGCCCTTATGGTCGCGGACGGCGGGAACGTCACAGTCGGCGAGGCCGCTAAGTCCGCCAAGGTGACGGCGACCGTGCAGGCGCAGGATAAGTACAAGAAGATCATCGTCTTCAAGTATAAGTCCAAGAAGAACGAGCGCAAGAAGCAGGGCCATCGCCAGCCTTTTACCGCGGTGAAGATCGAAAAGATCACCGTCTGAGCGCACGGGACGTATCCCGAATATTCAATTAAGGAGAATAATCATGTTTTTGATTGCATTATTCGCTCATAAAAAGGGTACCGGTTCCTCCCACAACGGCCGCGACTCCAACGCGAAGCGCCTCGGCGTCAAGCGGCAGGACGGGCAGGAAGTCCTCGCGGGCAGCATTCTTGTGCGCCAGAGAGGGACGAAGATCCATCCGGGCAACAATGTCGGCATCGGCGGAGACGACACGCTCTTCGCGCTTTCCGACGGCGTCGTAAAATATGAGCGTCTCGGCAGAGACAAGAAACAAGTCAGCGTCTACGCGAAGTAAACGAAAAAGAAGCAAAACGGCCGCGGTCTCCGCAGCCGTTTTTTTGCGCCGTTTCGAGCATGACGGCCGAGGAATGGGCGAGCCATGCAAATTGGTGGTACTACGATCCCGAGACCTCCGCCCCCGCGCCGTGGACGAAGGATCCCGCGTAAGAACCCATATCTTGTATGGTCCTGCGCGCGCGTGCATATATATAGGACCAAAGCCGCGGGTAGGGAAAAATTTCTAAAAAATCCAAAAAAAATCGTAAAAATTCTTTCAAAATTGCTTGACGGATTTTTTACGAAATGCTATGATAAGGAAGCTGTCTCGCGAGGAGGCTTGCTTTTTTGCGAGGTGCGGCCTGCTTTTGCAGGTTTTCCGCAGATTGACAACTGCATAGCAAAGAACGGAGTAATTTCTCGTTGGGGGTGCGCGGAAGCGCGCGGCCGACGGGAGATGAAACGAAAGTACGTAAGGCAATCAGAATTCTTAGAAGCGTATGCCGAGAGGCATGCGTGACGAAATTCAAGGTTAATACGGATTTGCAACTACGAAGAAAGAAAGTCGGAATTG
>CANQWO010000017.1 GCA_947627565.1 uncultured Clostridia bacterium | reverse complement strand
GCTCTCTTCCGTCTTCTTGAAGAGCTCTTCCGCGACGGCGGGCTGCGTCTTCTTGAGGGAGGCGTAGCGGGTCTCGCCGAGGATGAAGGACTGATAGTCGCCCGTGGGATCCTTGGAGTCGAGCGTGAAGGGATTCTTTCCTTCGGCGGCCAGCGTCGGGTTGTAACGGTAGAGCTGCCAGTAGCCGCATTCCACCGCGTTCTTCTCTTCGGCCTGCGACTTCGTCATGTTGATGCCGTGGTTGATGCAAGGCGCATAGCAGATGATGAGCGAAGGCCCGTGGTAGGCCTCGGCCTCCTTGAGCGCTTTCACGAGCTGGGCCTGGTCGGCGCCCATCGCGCACTGTGCGACGTAGACATAGCCGTAGCTTGCCGCGATCATGCCGAGGTCCTTCTTCTTGACGCGCTTGCCGCTCGAGGCGAACTTCGCAACGGCGCCGATGGGGGTGGACTTACTTGCCTGCCCGCCGGTGTTGGAATAGACCTCGGTATCGAGCACGAGGACGTTGACGTCTTCGCCGCTTGCGAGCACATGGTCGAGCCCGCCGTAGCCGATATCATAGGCCCAGCCGTCGCCGCCGATGATCCAGAACGACTTCTTCACAAGGCAATCCTTTTCCGCGAGGATCTCGTTGACGAGGTCGAGCTCTTCGCCTTCGCACTCGGCTTTGCAGCCTTCGAGGTCGGCGACGAGCGCGGCGGCCGTCTTCTTGCTCTCTTCGGCGTCGTCCATCGCGGCGACCCAATCGGTGAGGATCTTCTGGCATTCGGGGTATTCCTTCCACAGGTCGGCAAGTTTGGTGACTTTCTCTGCGAGCGCGCTTCTTCTTGCCTTATAGGCGAGATGCATGCCGTAGCCGAACTCCGCGTTGTCTTCGAAGAGGGAGTTGGCCCATGCGGGACCGTGGCCCTCTTTGTTGGTGGTATAGGGGCAGGTAGGGGAGGAACCGCCGTAGATCGAGGAGCAACCCGTTGCGTTCGCGACGATCATGCGGTCGCCGAAGAGCTGCGTGACGACTTTGACATAGGGCGTTTCGCCGCAGCCGGCGCAGGCGCCGGAGAACTCGAAGAGCGACGGCGTGAACTGCGATTTTTTGACCTCCGCCATCTTCGCGGTGACTTCTGCGGGCGCGTAGGGCAGCGTCTGGGCATATTCCCAATTCTGCGCTTCCACTTCTTCGAGCTGCGCAAACGGCACCATGTTGAGGGCGCAAGCGGCGGGATCGGCCTTCGTGCCGTTCTTCTCCGCGTCGGCGCGGGCCTTCTTGTTGACGGGGCAAACTTCGGCGCAGACGCCGCATCCCATACAGTCGAGCGGGGAGACCTGCACGCGGAACGTATAGCCCTTTGCCTGCAAAGCGGGCTTGGTCGCGAACGTCTCGGGCTTCTCGGTGCCGTCCTCTACGAGATAGGGGCGGATGCACGCGTGCGGGCAGACGAACGAGCACTGGTTGCACTGGATGCACTTTTCGATGTTCCACGCGGGAACGGTGACGGCAACGCCGCGCTTTTCAAACTTCGTGGTCCCCGTGGGAACGGAACCGTCGGCATTGAACGCGGAGGAGGGAAGTTTGTCGCCTTCGAGCGCGAGGATGGGCGCGATCACGCCTCTGAAGTAGTCGTTGTCGGCGAGTTTGACCATCTCGGCGCCCTCGGTCTCGGTCTCCCAGGATGCGGGGATCTCGATCTTGACGAGGTGTTCCTTCGCGGAGTCGATGGCGTTGTAGTTCATCTGAACGACGGCGTCGCCCTTTCTCGCGAAGGACTTATAGGCCATCTTCTTCATGAACTCCACGGCGTCGGCATACGGCATGATCTGCTCGTTGATGAGGAAGAACGCCGACTGCAGGATGGTATTCGTTCTGCCGCCGAGGCCGAGCTTGCGGGCGATGGAGATCGCGTCGATGACATAGAGATTGGCATGCTTCTTGGCGAGCAAGTTCTTCATCTTCGCGGGGAGATTCTTGTCGAGCTCTTCGACGGTCGTCCAAGGTGCGTTGAGCAGGAAGCTGCCGCCCTCCTTGAGGTCGGTCGCCATGTCGTAGCGGATGACGTAGGAGGGATTGTGGCAGGCGATGAAATCGGCGGCGTCGATGAGATATTCGCTCTGGATGGGCGTCTTGCCGAATCTGAGATGGGAGACGGTGATGCCGCCCGACTTCTTGGAATCATAGAAGAAGTAGGCCTGCGCGTACATATCGGTGTGGTCGCCGATGATCTTGATGGAGTTCTTGTTCGCGCCGACGGTGCCGTCCGAGCCGAGTCCGTAGAACTTGCAGGAGGTGGAGCCGGCGGGCGCCGCGTCGAACTTTTCGCTGAAATCGAGGGAGCTGTTGGTCACATCCTCGTGGATGCCCACGGTGAAGTGGTTCTTCGGGTTGCGCGCCTCGAGATTCTTATAGATGGAGAGCACCATGGAGGGGTTGAACTCCTTGGAGCCGAGGCCGTATCTGCCGCCGACGACCTGGATGCCGCCGATGCCGTTTTCAAGCAGCGCGGTGCAGACGTCGAGATAGAGCGGTTCGCCGAGGGAGCCGGGCTCCTTCGTGCGGTCGAGAACGGCGATCTTCCTGCAGGTGGCGGGGATCTTTTCGAGGAACGCCTCCGCAACGAAGGGACGGTAGAGGCGGACCTTGATGAGGCCGTATTTCTTGCCCTGCGCGTTGAGCTTGTTGATGGATTCCTCGACGGTCTCGGCGCCGGAGCCCATGATGACGACGACATACTGCGCGTCGGGCGCGCCGACATAGTCAAAGAGGTGATAGCTTCTGCCCGTGAGCGCGGAGACTTCATCCATCATTTCCTGCACGATGGCGGGCGTGGCGGCGTAATAGGAGTTGGCCGTCTCTCTGTTCTGGAAGTAGGTATCTCCGTTTTGGGCGGTCCCGCGCTGGACGGGGTGCTCGGGGTTGAGCGCGCGCGCCTTAAACTCGGCGACGTCCTTCGCGAGCCCCTTCTTATCGAAGAGCGCCTTCAATTCGTCATAGTCGATGACGTCGATCTTGGAGACCTCGTGGGAGGTACGGAAGCCGTCGAAGAAGCTGATGAACGGAACGCGGGAGCGAAGCGTGGAGAGGTGTGCGACGGCGGCGAGGTCCATGACTTCCTGCACCGAGCAGCTCGCGAGCATCGCGAAGCCCGTCTGGCGGCAGGCCATGACGTCGGAGTGGTCGCCGAAGATGTTGAGGGAATGGGCGGCCAGGGCGCGTGCGGAGACGTGCATGACCATGGGAAGGAGTTCGCCCGAGATCTTATACATGTTGGGGATCATGAGGAGAAGACCTTGGGAAGCCGTGTACGTCGTCGTGAGCGCGCCGGCGGAGAGGGAACCGTGGACCGCGCCTGCGGCGCCGCCCTCCGATTGCATCTCGGTGATGCGGAGCTTCTGGCCCCACATATTCACTCTGCCCTGCGTGGCCCACTCGTCGGCGGATTCCGCCATGGGAGAGGACGGGGTGATGGGGTAGATCGCAGCCACTTCCGAGAACGCGTAAGCGACATGCGAGGCGGCGGTATTGCCGTCGATTGTCATTTTCGTCATCGAAAAACCTCCATAAAAATTAAAAAATTACAAATTCGGCATGGCAAAAAACAGGCGTTTTTCACCAACGTCATTATTATAACGGCTTTTCTTCGCGATGTCAATCCCGTGACGGGAATTTTTTCACATTTTGTTTCATCTCCGCGGCGGGCGGCGGCGGGACGTCCGAAAAATCGGAAAAAATCGGAAAAAACCGCGGGACAACCGTGCGCCCCGCTTCGTTGTAACCATTGAAAGCACGGGCAAGCCGCGCCGTTTGTCCCAAAGGGCGATGCGCGGGTCGGGCCCGCCGGAAGGAGCGCCATGAATGGATCCGCCGGAAGGAGCGCCATGAAAAAATTTCTCGGATTTTTTGCAGCGACGGTCGCCCTGCTCGCCGTCATGATGTCGGCGGGCGGCGTAAAAATTCCCGCCTCCGCGGGCGCCGCGCCCATGTATTTTCCCGCGACTCCCTGCGTGGGTGTCCTCTCCGAGGACCGTTCCGCCGAGGTCGTGCGCGAGCGGCTCTCGCTCAGCGTCCCCGCCCTTCCCCAAGGCTACATGACCGAGGAGGCGTTCGGGGCGTATTCCGCCTCCTTCACCGCCGAATACGAATTTCGCAACCCGACTTCGGAGCCGCTCTCCCTGCGTCTCCTCTTCCCGTTCGGTGCGCGGCCCGAATACCTCATGCGCTACGACGAAAACGGGCGCCCCGCGGGCTACTTCGACGACGTGGACCGCTACGGCGTGACGGTGAACGGAGAGGCGGTCGCCGCAAGGATGCGCTACACCTATTTCCCGTATGGCTCGGAGTTTACGCGAGCCGAGCTCGACAAGCTCTTCCCCGAAAAAACTGCGGACGATTTTTATACCGATGACCTCAAATGCCATACCCATGTCTTTGATGTGACCACGGAAAATGCGGAAGAGCGCCTGTTGGAGCTGACGCTTTCCTATAATCCCGCGCGCACGCGCCTCGTCTTCGACGCCGAGCGCGCCATCCGGGAGAGCGGCTATCTTGTCGTGCACTTCAGGCTCGAAAATGCGCCCATGCTCCTATGCGCAGGCGACGATGCGAAGATCGTGCGCGCTCGCGTCGTCGAACGCGACGGCTATTGGGACGCTTCGGCCCGCAAGGAGGCGGAGGCCGAGATCGCCGAGCACCCGGGGGAGACGACATTCGGGGAATACGTCGCATCGCGTCGCCCCGCAGAGGTGGGGGAGGCGGATTGGTTTCAGGTCGCCGCGGACTATTTCCGCCATCGGACCAACTATGAGGGGTATTTTGTGGACAGCCTCACGGGGGACGGCCCGTTGGTCGGCGATGGGGAACTGCTCCGTTGGTACGACTACACGCTCGAGATCCCCGCGGGCGGCACGGCCGCGAGCGCCGTTTCGGGCCCCCTCTATCCGGGCGTCTGGGGCGGTTGCGCGCACTACGAATGCCTCCTCACGCCTGCGCGGGAATGGGCCTCCTTCGGGGAACTTGCCGTCACCGTCGAGACGGACCTCACCCTTTCCGATTGTTCGCTCGACCTTTTGAAGACGGACGCGGGCTATGAATATTCGCATGACGGCCTTCCGCTCAGCGAATTGGAATTGGAGATTGACGGGGGCGAGGCCTACGATTGGCGCCCCACGGAGAGCATCTTCGCGCGCGTCGTGCCCGTGCTGCTCGGCCTCGGCGCCGTCGCGTTCGTCATCGTCGTCGCCGTCATCGTCATTCGCGCCCTGAAGCGCCGCTGAGCTCCGTTTTTCCGTCCCCTCCGCCCGTCGGAGGGGAATTTTTTCGCAATTTTTCCGAATTTCACCGCGATTTCATTGTAAATTTCGCCACGGTTTGGTATAATAGGTACCGAAATCATTCATAGAGAGAATCCATGCACGCAATCGAGTTTCGGGACGTCGATTTTTCCTACGGTGAGGGCGGCTTCCGTATCTCAAAACTCAATCTTGACGTCGAGGAGGGCGAGTTCGTTGCCATCCTCGGGCACAACGGGAGCGGAAAGTCCACGTTCGCCCGCCTCGCAAACGGCATTTTGGTCCCCGACCGCGGGACGATCCGCATTTTCGGCGTTCCGCTCTCCGATAAGACGCTCTACGAGATCCGCAAGCAGGTCGGCGTCGTCTTCCAAAATCCCGATAACCAGACGGTCGCCTCCATCGTGGAGGACGACGTCGCGTTCGGCGCGGAAAATATCGGGACCCCGCGGGAAGAGATCGGCCGCCGCATCGACTTTGCGCTCGGCGCGGTCGGCATGCAGGCCTATCGCCATGCCACCGTCCAACGCCTCTCGGGCGGCCAAAAACAGCGCGTCGCCGTCGCAGGCGTTCTGGCGCTCAAACCGCGCGTCATGATCCTCGACGAATCCACCGCCATGCTCGACCCGCGCGGCAGGAAGGAGATCATGGACGTCGTGCTCCGCCTCAACCGCGAGGAAAAGATGACCGTCGTCCTCATCACCCATTTCGTCGAGGAGGCCATGCAGGCCGACCGCGCCTTCGTCATGAACCGCGGGGAGCTGGTCATGCAGGGCACGCCGCGGGAGATCTTCTCCGACGGCGAGCGCCTTCTCACGTTCAATTTGGCGCTTCCGCGTATTTCCGTGATCTGTCAGGCGTTAAACGAGGGGGGCATGTCCGTAACCGACACGCTCGATTTCAATATATTGGCAGACGAGATCGCAAAGGAGCTCGTATGCGGATCGTAGCCGAACATCTCTCCTATACTTACGATGCGTCGTCTCCGTTTGCGGCCCGCGCGCTCGACGACGTCTCTCTCACGATCGAAGAGGGGGAATTTTTCGGCATTCTCGGGCATACGGGGAGCGGAAAATCCACCTTTGTCCAGCATCTGAACGGGCTCATCCGCCTCCCGTCGTCGCAGAAGCGGTACCGCCCGAAGAAGGGGCAGGCCCTTCCCGTGCTCAGAGTGGGGGAGTTTGACCTCGCCGATAAAAAGACCGACTTCAAAGCGCTCCGGAAGCGCGTCGGCATGGTGTTTCAGTACCCGGAATACCAGCTCTTTGCGGAGACGGTGCGGGACGACGTCGCGTTCGGGCTCAAAAATTTTGCCGAGAAGGGCAAGATGCCGACGGAGGAAGCGCGCACGGAGGCCGTGAAAAGCGCTCTCGAGATCGTGGGACTCGACTACGGCGAAGTGGCGGACCAGTCGCCGTTCGACCTCTCGGGCGGGCAGAAGCGCCGCGTCGCCATCGCGGGCGTCATCGTGACGCGCCCCGAGGTCCTCATCCTCGACGAGCCAGCGGCGGGCCTCGATCCGCTCGGCAAAAAGGAGATCATGGAGCTCCTTCATCGCATCCACGGCGATTGGTGCAAGACGATCGTCATCGTCTCCCACGACATGGATGAGATCGCCGAGAACTGCACGCGCGCGGCGGTTTTTTCCGAGGGGAAAGTCGTGATGTGCGCGACGCCCAAGGAGATCTTTTCCGACGAAGCCCGTCTTTCGGCGCTGGGGCTGGACCTGCCGCTCGTCGCAAAGCTCTGCCATGCGCTGCGGGCGCGCGGCATCTCCATAGACTGCGACGATAAGACCGAGGATTTCGTCCGCGCCGTCCTCTCCTTGAAGGAGGGCGGAGCATGAAAGACGTCTCCTTCGGACAATATTATCCCATCGATTCCTATGTGCACCGCCTCGACCCGCGCCTCAAACTGCTCTTTCTGATCGTCTATATCGTCTGCATCTTTCTTGCGAACAACTTTGCGGCGTTGGGCGTCTGCGCGGCCGTTTTGATCGTCACCGTGATCTTCTCGCGCGTGCCGATCGGCAAAGTCTTCCGCGCGGTGCGCGGCGTCATCGTTCTGATCATGATCACGGCCGTCCTCAACCTCTTTTTCTATACGGGCGAGGGCGAACCGCTTTGGGAGTGGGGCATTCTTGCCATCTACCGCGAGGGCATCTTCTTCTCCGTCTTTCTCATACTGCGCATCCTGCTGCTCGTCGTCTGTTCCTCTCTTCTGACGTATACGACGACGCCCGTTGCGCTGACCGACGGCATCGAGAGCTTGCTCACGCCGCTCAAATGGATCAAGTTTCCCGTCCACGAATTGGCGCTCATCATGAGCATTGCGCTGCGCATGATCCCCGCGCTCACGGAGGAGACGGAGCGCATCAAGAACGCGCAAAAGGCGCGCGGCGCCGACTTCGAGAGCGGCAACCCCGTCAAGCGCATCAAGGCCTTCATCCCCATTCTGATTCCGCTGCTCCTCTCTGCGCTTCGGCGTGCGGATGAGCTCGGCGACGCGATGGATTCCCGCTGCTACATGGGGGGGAAGAAGCGGACCAAATACAAAAAACTTCGCTTTTCGTGGCGCGACCTCATTGCCGCGTCGGTGGGCGCCGCCCTGCTTGCGGGCGTCATTGTCATGCGCATCTTCCTCGGAGGCATTCTATGAACGCGGTACTGCTCGTGAGTTACGACGGAACGCATTTTTCCGGCTATCAGCGGCAGGCGAAGGGGGAGCGGACCGTGCAGGGGACTTTGGAGCGGACCGCGAGGGAAATTTTCGGCGTGCCGACGCTCGTTTCGGCCAGCGGCAGAACGGACGCGGGCGTGCATGCGGCGGGACAGGTCTGCATGCTCTCCTGCGAGACGACCGTGCCGCCCCGAAAACTCAGGGAATGCTTCAACGCCCTGCTCCCGCCCGATCTGAAAGTTTTGGCCTCCGCCGAGGCGCCGGCGGCGTTCGACGTCACGCGGAGCGCCAAGAAAAAGACGTATGTCTATCGGGCCTACGCTTCCTCCTGCGATCTGCCGCTCTATTCACGCTATGCGGCGCGGCTGCCCGCAAGGGTCGACGCCGGGCGGATGCGCGTTGCGGCGCGGCTCTTGGAGGGCGAGCACGACTTTGCGGCGTTTTCCGCGACGGGCTCCTCCGCGAAGACTTCCGTCCGCACGGTCTATGCGATCGAAATTGCGGAGCAGACCGCAAACGGGCATACCATGTACGAGATCTCCGTGACGGGAAACGGGTTTTTATACAATATGGTCCGCATTCTCGCCGGCGAACTTTTTGCGGTCGGAGCGGGCAAAGAGACAAGTTTTTTGCAACAGGCATTGGAAACGGGGTCGCGCAGTCTGCTTGCACGGACGATGCCCGCCTGCGGGCTCACGCTGCAGCATGTGGACTACGGCTTTCCGCTTTTTGAAATCGATAAGGAGTGACTATGGAATTTTTTGAATACTTTGGATTGGCGCAGGGGCTCGTCAGCCTCTTCTATCCCTCGACGGATTCGCTGGAACGCGCGGTCGCCATTCAGAAGAGCATTCTGCTGAGTTCCGTTTTGGTGGGGCTCGCCATCTATGTACTCTTCTTGGTGCTCGGCGGGCTGGGACTTAAGAAGATGGCCGAGCGCGCGGGGATCAAGCATGTCTGGATGGGATTTGTTCCCTTCCTCAACACATGGTACGCGGGCAAAGTCGCGGGCGAGGCCAATTTCTTCGGCCAGAAGATGAAGCGCGCGGGGCTCTACGCCGCGATCTTTGAGGGGATCTATTGCGTCATCGAGTTTATCTTGCTCTTTTCCGACTATATCATGTATCGCTATCCCGAGGAGGGGACGATGCTCAATCCGTTCACGGGGGACACCATGTCCACGATCGAGCCCAATCTGTCGGAGATGCCCGCGGCGTTCCGCTGGCTGTTTTTGGGCGATTTTTGGTTTACGATCTTCGGCTACCTTGCATGGTTTGTGATGATCGTCATGATGTGCGTCCTGTTCATTGCGTTTTTCCGCAAATACTATGCCCGCAGTCCCATCATGATGATGCTGCTCAGCACGATCATTCCCTTCCGCGGCGCAACCATCTTTGCCGTGCGCAACAATGCGCCCGTCGACTACGGCGATTTTATGCGGAGAAGGATGGAGGATGCCATGCGCCGCAGCGCGCCCTACGGCCCCGGCCCCTACAATAACGGCCCCTATAACAACGGCCCCTACAATAACGGTCCTTATAATAACGGGCCCTATAACAACGGCCCTTACGGCGGCTCCGGTGCGTCCTACGGGACTCCCGAAGAGCCGTTCGGCGATTTCGGCGGCAACAACGCAAACGGTACGGATCAAACGAACGGCACAAACGGCACGAGCGGAGGGAACACGCCGCCCAAGAATGACAATCCGTTCTCGGATTTCTGAGCGGGCAAGCCCGTGCGGCGCCGTGCAGACGACAAAATTGCAGAAAAAAAGAGGGGACCGCGGATCGCGATCCCCTCTTTTATGTCGCCGCATTCCTCTCAAACGAGGGGATAGTCCGTGAGTTCGACGTAGACATATCCCGCACGGCCGAAGATGGCGCGATCGGCGTCCTCGGATAAGATGTGGGCGCAGTCGAGCGTCACGCGCCGCTTTTCACGCTTGACTTCCCCCTCATACAGTTCATATTCGACCTCGACCACGATGCGGTCGCGGTAGGAGACGAGCAAATAGAGCATGCGCTCGTTGATGGGAAGCCGCACGAGCTGTCCGCCGAAATCCGCATAGTCCAGACTGCGCAGGGAGGTAAACAGCCGCCCCTGTCCGCCATAGGTGAGCAGGAGGATCGTGCCCTGCCGCTCGGCCAGATCGTAGACGGCGCTGAACTTGCGCCCCGTCTGTTGCCATCGGGAGGCCGCGGGCGCAATGGTGTAAGTCGTCTCGCCCGCCGTCACGAGATAGCCGTAGGGGATGCCCTGTTCGCCAGAATACACACCGGGAGCGGTTTCGATGCAGGTGAGCGCCACGCCGTTTCCTTGGAAGATGGGGACGACTTGGGCGCCCGTCAGGGCAACGCCGTCATTGAGAAGGGTCAGCTCATATTCCGCCTCGCCGCGGACGGTGAAGACGAGATCATACGCCTCGCCATGCACGGCATACAGGTCCAGCGCCGTGACGTTCTCGAGCGTTCCCGCCTTACAATAGAGGTTGCAGGTCTCTTCGTCCGGGCGGAACTCCTCCCGCCATGGGAAGGGTTTCCCGGTCGAGACGATTTCGTTTTCCGTGCCGTTGCGGTATACCACAGTGCCCGCATAGGGTTCGCCCGTGATGCTGTCGACGACGATGCACCTTCGCCGCGAAGCGTCGATCCTGCTCCCGACCGCCCCCGTCTCATCCTCGCCGATGACCGTCCCCCGATAGTTTTCGAGGTCGATCGCAAGGGCGTTTTCGCCGAAGGGGTCGTTGATATAGATTCGCCGCAGTTGCATCTCCCGTTGCGCCCGCACCGTGATGACATAGCGCTCGCCCGAGACGTAGGAGAAGGCGGTATCGGGCAGTTTGGGGAGCGGCGCGAGGTAGCGGTCGGTCTCCACCCACAGATTTTCGAAGGGATTGCCGCGGTCGCTCTGCACGCAGCCCATAAAGAACGAATAGGACATTTGAAACAGGATATCATCAGTATCTGTCCCGATGCGGAAGCAATTTTTCTCCGAATAGGCCGTCGCCGCGCCGTCTACCTCGACGAAGTAGCCGCTGTCCTCCGTAACGCAGGAATAGGGGCGCAGACGGACGGTCCCGCCATAGCCGATGGGAACGGCGATCCGGTAGAGGACGCCGCGCGTCGTCCCCGAGAGTTGGGCATCCTCCTCGCTTGGAAGATAGAAGCCCTCCCTGTCGACGGCAAAGAAGGAGCTCGCGGAATTTTCAACAAAGATCTCCACGAGTTTATGGTCCTTCGGGACGAGATAGAGCTCCCTTTGCAGGAAGATGTTTTTCAGCGCCTCTTCGGAGAACCGCACGGTGCACGGCTCGGCGCCGTCCGCCGTCACGGTGATGCCCTGCTCGAGCGCGGAGGCGGGAAATTCGCCCGTAAACATGCCGCCGCTCGCGCGCAGCGGCGTTCCGTCGCACACGGCCGCGGCGTGAGAATTTGTCCCCTTGACGAGCAGCTCCACCGTGTGTAGCGTGGCCGTCCTGAGCACGGCGTGCCGCGCGGTATTGCCGGAGAGCAGATCGTCCACGGAGAAATAGACGTTGATCGTGTCATATCCGTCCGCGCTCACGGTGACGAGAAAGTCCCGAAGCGTGGGCACTTTGACGGAAAACCGATCTTTGCCCGTCTCGCGGACTTCGCCGTAGGAAGAGGACAGCGCATAGTCGGGCGCGTCCGTCTCGACGGTCACGGTGACGACCGCGCCGTCCGTGAGCTTGGGCGTGCACGCGAAAAGGGATATGAGCAGAAGAAAAGCCGTAAGGATCGCGATCGGTTTCCGCATGATTTCCTCCTATTGCTCGGTCGCGAGCGATTCGACGATGGCCTTTTTCGTGACCGTTCTGCATGCGATCCACGCAAAGAGCACCGAAACGGCGACGGAAAAGGCGAGCGCAATGGCAAACGCGGGAATGACCCAGAGAAAGTCGAGGCTGACGGTCGCCGTAAACAGCGTGGCGGCGGCCTGCCCCTCTGCCGTGGCAAAGTAATAGTCCACAAGCCATTTCGCCCCATAGGAGAGGGCGCCGCCGAAGACGAGCGCAAAGGGGAGCGCCAGCGCGAAGACGAGCAGGATCTCGAAGAAATAGAGCTTGGGGATCAAACTGCGCTTGGCGCCGATGGCCTGCAGCATGCCCATATAATTCCTGCGCATTTGCACCGAATAATTGACGGAATTGAAGAGATTCAGAAGCGTCGCGAGGAGGATGACGCCGCCGAACGCCAGCATGACGATCAGAATATAGACGCAAACGGTGTCCAAAATGCGCAGATTTCCGAATCCCAAGACGGTGATGCTCGTCTCGGGAGAGGTATAATTTTCGATGGCAGTCTCGCCCCCGCGGCACTGCTCGAAATAGGAAAGAACTTTGGATGCGCCGAGGAACGTCTTGCATTGGATCGCCGCCGTCGTTACGGGCATGGTATTGATGTAAGCGGTCTCGACCGTGTCATCCATGCCGTAGCGGGCGAACCGGACGGCGGGAAACGCGGGGAAAAACCGATGGGCCTGCGCCGCCTCTTCCGCGAGCGCGGAGACTTCGTCCGAATAGGTGGCGATCATCCGTTCGCCGTCAAGCGTGAGGACGGGGGCGGCGGCGCGATCCGACGCGATCCAGATGTGGGCGTCTTGCAGTGAGAGGGAATTGAGCGCGTAGTAGCGTTCGCTCACGATGCCGGCCACGGTAAATTCGTGCAGGAGGTCGGCCGTAAAATAGCGCACGCCGGGCGTCCCGGCAAAATCGTTTTCCGGATCGGCGTCGTCGTCGAGATAGAAGTCCTTGCCGCTGCCGCCGAGGGAAAGTTTGCCCGTCGCGCGGATCGTGAATTTTGCGCCGAGAACTTCGCCGGGCGTCTTCCCGAAGAGGCGCACGAGGGGCTCGGAGAGCAGTACTTCCCCGCCGTTTCCCGTAAATCCATCGCCGAGGGAGAGCACCGACGAGGTACCCATGTCTTTGATGAGCCCGCTCGGAACGAGTTCGCCCGATTCGGGATCAATGACCTTGATGAGCGGGAGATACGGAAAGATCGGCAGCCCGGCGGAGGGCAGAGAGATATAGTGAGAATAGGTATCGCCGAAGACGGCGGTCCCGTCCAATTCCCATGTGTAGGAAACGGCGGAACTGAGCGAATAATAGTCGGCGCACACGATCTCTTCGACGTCGGGCATCTCCTTGACGGTCTCAAATTGCGCGCTGCTCAGGGAAAAGAACGTGGGATCGTCCACGGCCACTCCGTCGGAATAGGGGAGATCGATCGTCCGAAGGGAATAGGAGCGCTCCACGGTGGAGGCGAGATCGGCGTAGAAGGCCAGCGTGAAGAACAGAACGGGTACGAGCATGGCGAAGCCGAACGCGATCCCGCGCACGGTGTTGCGCGTGGACTTCTTTCGGCTCCTGACGCCGAGAAACGCGAGGCGGAGATAGTCGGAAAATCTCATCATGTCACCTCCGA
This sequence comes from uncultured Clostridia bacterium, assembly GCA_947627565.1. GTDB lineage: Bacteria > Bacillota > Clostridia > Christensenellales > Borkfalkiaceae > Gallimonas. The sequence goes on along the minus strand of CANQWO010000017.1, from coordinate 23,143 downwards.
AAGCGTGGCCATCACATCCTGCGCGGCGATTTTGCGGATGCTCCCGAGCGAGAAGAGCAGGGTGAGTACGAGGAAAAACGCGACGGTCGCGGCGGGCAGCCAAAGCGGAACGGAGACGGTCGCGGTGTAAGTCATAAAGGAGCCGAGGAGGTAGCCGAAGAGGGAGGAAATGATCTGGTAGGCGAGCGGTTTGAGCAAAAACAGCAATACCATGCCCGCGAATACCCCCGCCAAAACGATCAAAAGGAGCTCAATGCACACCAGCGCGCGGATGCCCTTTGCGTCGAGCCCCACGGCCTTCATCATGCCGAAAAACTTCTTGTTTTTGTCGATGGAAATGACGACGCTGTTGGCGACGCTGCCGACCGAGAGCAGGAGCACGAGCAGGGCGAGCAGGAAGAAGACGGCGATGACGATCCCGCTCAGAATATCAATGACTTGCATGGCGGTCACATAGCCGCATTGGAAGCGGACGGACCTGCCGATGATGAGGTCATAGAGCGCGCCGAGCGCGGGTGAACCGTCGAAGGTCTCCTGCCGCATTGCGGCGTTGACCTCTTCGACGAAGGCCTGCATGCGGTCGAAGAGCGCGGGATAATCGTAGTTTCCCAGCGGCGGCCGGAACTCCATCGAGATCCAGTCGAGCGTGCCGTAGCCGTTCTCCACGAGCGCGCACAGCGTGTCCGACCCGATGAAGCAGGAGATGGCGCTGCGATAGTGGTCGGTAAAACTCTCGGTGTCCTCCAAAATGCCGGCGACGGTGAACGTTTTAACGATTTTGTCGCGTTCGAGGTCGAGCAGGAGCACTTCGTCGCCGACTTCGAGATGATAGCCGATCTGTTCTACGGCGCGCTGGAGGCGCCGCGGGAAGAAGATGGCGTCGCCGTCGCGGTCTTCGGGCGTCCAGATGCGCCCCTCGCGCACCCGGATATCCGATGCAACGGAGGAAAAACTCTTGCCGTAGAGGGCAGACGGCCGAAAACCCCAGCCGTCGTTTTCATCGAGGCGATCGAAGCTGTTGAAATCGCCCGAAAAAAGCGTCAGCGTGTTGTAGCAATCGACGGTATCGTCCCCGCATACGTCGGCATATTTCTCGGCGATCGTGCGGAAGGCGTGATATTCTTCGGGCGTGACCCGGTATCTTTCGTCGTCCGAGCCACTGTAGGCGTCCAAAAAGTAGCTTGCGCCCGTCGAGGCAAAATACGTTCTTCCGGCATTGGAAGCATTTTGGGAAAACGCCGTCCCGAGCGTCATCAAAAACATGACGAGCGTGGAGACGATGGCGACGATGAGCGCCGTGAGCGCGGTGCGGCCCGCGTTGTGACGCATGGTATGGATGGAAATTCGGAATGCGTCGGCGATCTTCATATCATTCCCCGTAGAGATTTTCGCTCTCCGCGATGGGGCCGCGCATCTCCGCGACGCCGTCGCGCAGAAAAATGACGTCCTCCGCGTATTTTGCGTCGGCGATATTATGGGTCACGAGTACGACGGCCTTTCCCTCGTCCGCGACCCTCTTCAAAAGTTCCATGACCTCTCTGCCGCTCTGGGAATCGAGGTTGCCCGTCGGTTCGTCCGCAAGAACGACGGATGGCCCGTGAACGAGGGCGCGCGCGATGGAGACGCGCTGCTTTTGGCCTCCGGAGAGTTCGGAGGCGCGTTTATGGATCTTATCGGCGAGGCCGAGCTTTTCGAGAAGTTCCACGGCCCGCGCCTCCCGTTCCTTGCGCTTCATGCCCGCGATGATGAGAGGCATTGCGACGTTGTCGAGCACGGTGAACGTGGGCTCGAGATAGAAGGATTGGAAGACGAACCCCGTCGTCCGGTTCCGGTAGGCCGCGAGCTGATTTTTGTTGAGCGCGCCGAGCAATTTCCCGTCCGACCATACCTCGCCCGCGGTGGGGGAATCGAGGCCGCCGATCATATTCATCAGCGTGGATTTCCCGCTTCCGCTCTTGCCGAGGATCGCGGTGAACTTGCCGTCGCGGATCGTGACGCAGACGTCTTTCAGCGCATGGACCGCGCCGTCGCCCTTCCCATAGATTTTATCGACATGTTTGAGTTCGATCATGATGATGCTCCGTCTCCATTATAAAAAAGCGCAGAGCAAATGTCAATCGCATGCGGAAAATTCGCACATGATAATTGCATGAAAATCCTCGGATCGCGCCATCCCGTCTCTTTTGGCCGCTTCGCCGCGCCGAGAAATTCTTGTCTGCGAAAAATGAAAATCTCCCGCGAAACATTTGACGGGAGCGAAAAAAATTTTTATAATAAAAGAGCGTGGGTAAACGCACACAATTACAACGGAGGAACCATGATCACACACGGTAACGAAATCAAGTTGTTTGCCGGGAACTCCAACCGTCCTCTCGCGGAGGCCATCGCCAGAAAGCTCAACACGAGCCTCGGAGAAGTGGAAGTCAGCAAGTTCTCCGATGGAGAGACGGCCGTCCACATCTGCGAGACTGTTCGCGGCCGCGATCTCTTCATCATTCAATCCACTTCGGCCCCCGTCAACGATAATCTCATGGAACTGCTCATCATGATCGACGCGGCCAAGCGTGCGTCTGCGGGCCGTGTGACGGCCGTGATGCCCTACTTCGGGTATGCCCGGCAGGATCGGAAAGCCCGTTCGCGCGATCCCATCACGGCAAAACTCGTCGCCGATCTTCTGACCAGCGCAGGGGCCGACCGGGTGCTCACGATGGACCTCCACGCCGCGCAGATCCAAGGATTCTTCAATATCCCCGTGGACAACCTCCTCGGCGGGCCCACGCTCTACAATTATTATGCGGATAAACTCGACGAAGATTTTATCGTCGTTTCGCCCGACGTCGGCAGCGTCAACCGTTCGCGGAAAGTGGCCGAGCGGCTGGGCTGTCCGATGGCGATCATCGATAAACGCCGTCCGCGCGCCAACGTGATGGAGGTCATGAATATCATCGGCAACGTTGCGGGCAAGAAGTGCCTGTTGGTCGACGACATGATCGACACGGCGGGCACCATCGTGCAGGGCGCGGAAGCGCTTGTGAACGCGGGCGCGAAGGAGATCAAGGCGTGCTGTACGCATGCCGTTCTCTCGGGACCCGCGGTGGAGCGGCTGCAAAATTCTCCCATCTCCGAACTCGTGATGCTGGATACCATTCTGCTCCCGCCCGAAAAGCAGCTCGACAAGATCAAGATCCTGAGCGTTGCGGATATCTTCGCCGCGGCTATCGAGAACGTCTATCTGGATAAGCCGATGAGCAAGATCTACGACTGAAGTACGAAAGCCGCCGCGAGCGGCTTTTGTTTTTGCTTTTCCCTCCTTATTTTACCCCCCTCCCTTGGGAGGGGGGTAGGGGAGTGGGGAACTTCGCCGGCGCTCCCGCAAAGCCGTTTCCCTTCCATTTTTACCCCCTCCCTGGGGAGGGGGCAGGGGAGTGGGGTTGCAACACAATTTTCCCTTCCTTATTTTACCCCCTCCCTGGGGAGGGGGTAGGGGAGTGGGGAAATTGGCGCCGGTTGCAACTGTCATATATTCCATGCGAAGAGGTATCCATGTTTTTGATCGTCGGCCTCGGAAATCCCGAGGAAAAATATGCAAGAACGTTTCACAATCTCGGCTTTTTGGCCGCGGCCGACTGCGCCGAACTGCTGCACGCCAAGTTCAAGAAGAAGGAGTGCGAGGCGAGCGTGGCGGAGGCCAATTTCAAGGGCGAAAAGCTCATCGTTGCCCGCCCCATGACGTATATGAACGCCTCGGGCCGCGCCGTCAAACAGCTCATGCGGAAATACAAAGCGGGGCCGGAAAATTTGATCGTCATCTATGACGATTACGATCTTCCCAAGGGGCATGTCCGCGTTCGGCCCTCCGGAAGCGCGGGAACGCACAACGGCATGCGCTCCGTCATCGCCGAGACGGGCTACACCGAATTTGCCCGCATCCGCATCGGCATCCGCCCCGAAGAGACCAACGTCGCGCTCATCGACTATGTGCTTTCCGAGATCAAAAAAGAGGATTTCGAGCTGTTTATTTCCGCCTGCAACAGGGCCGCGGAGGCGGCGCTCGCCATTGCGGCGGGGGAAAACATCGACCTCGTCATGACAAAATATAACGGATGAAAGGCTTTTTTTCTTTTGAACAATTGGGCGGAGATTATCCGTTACTGGGGGCTGACCTCGGACATGGTGTGCCCGTCGCCGCCTTCGGCCTCTCCGATGCCCAAAAATATCTCGTCGCTTCGCTCGCCGAAAGGCGGGCTGTTTACGTTACGGCCGATGCGCTCTCCGCACAGCGCGCGGCGGAGAGCATCGCCGCGCTCTCGGGCAAGCGCGTGGCCCTTCTGGCCGCGAAGGACGAAGTGCTCACCTATCGCAAGGCGGGCTCGAAGGAGGCGCTCTTCCGCCGTCTCAACGCGCTCTATGCGTGGCAGACGGGCGCCGATGTGCTTGTCGGAGATATCGAGGCCTTCATCCAGCTCGTGCCGCGCCGCGTCCCCGTCTTTTCGCTTCGGGTCGGGGAGGAGTGCGCGATGTCCGCCCTTATCGAGAGCCTTGTCGGGAGCGGCTATTCCCGCGAATACACGGTGGACGGCAGGGGTGCGTTTTCCGTCCGCGGCGACATCCTCGACATCTGGCCCGTCAACTGTCCGCACCCCGTCCGCATCGACTTTTTCGGCGACGAAGTGGAGGCCGTAAAGCCTTACGATGAGATCACGGCCGAACGCTATGCTCGTCTCGACGCCATCGACATCGTCGCGGCGAGCGACGCCGTGATCACGGAGGCGGATGCAGTAGCGTTGCCTGCGAAATTGGAGCGGGAGCGAAAGAACGCGCGCAACGCCTCGGCCTACGCCCGTCTCGGGCAGATCGCCGACGACCTCGCCGCCTCGGAATACCGGTCGGATTTCCTGATGCCGCTGCTTGCGAATGCGGCATCGTTTTTCGACGTTCTCGATGGCGAAACGCTGCTCATTTTCGATGAGTGTAAGCTCATCCGGGACAAACTGAAGGGGCTCTACAGCGAACATTTCGAGCGCTATGAGGCGCTCCTCGAGGGCGGGGAGTGCATGAGCTTTTCATCGGGGCAATATGTCCCCGCCTCCTCACTCGAGAACCTCGCGGGCCGGCGTCTGCTCGCCGTCCAAACCTTTGCGGGAGAGGTCGGATTCTTCTCTCCCATGAAGATCTACAATTTCCCCTCCGCGCCTGCGCGGCGGTATTTGAATTGCCTTCCCGACCTCTTCACCGACCTCGGCGCATGGAAGAAGACGGGTTACCGCGTCCTCCTGTTCGCGGGCACGCCGGAGCGCGCGGAAAAGCTGCGCGACATGCTTTCCGACGAGGGGTTTCAAGACATGGTACCCACGAAAGAGCTCAAAGACTTCCGCGGCGTTGCCGTTCTCGAGGAGGCGCTCCCGAGCGGATTCCTGCTTCATGAATGCAAACTCGCCGCCATCGGCACGGGGGATCTCTTCACGAAAGCGCCCGCCAAAGGCCGCGTCAAGCGGCGGCGCGGCGACCTCTTCCTCGCGCCCGAGGTGGGGGACTTCGCCGTCCACGAGACCTACGGCATCGGCCGCATCACGGGGACCAAGAAGATCGAAACGACGGACGGCGTCAAGGAATACGTCGCCCTCGAATACCGCGGCGGCGACACGCTCTATGTGCCCGTCGAGCAGATGGACATCCTGTCCAAATACATGGGCGGCGACAACCCCACGCTCTCCAAGATCGGGGGAGGGGAATTTGAGCGCGTCAAGGCGCGCGTCAAGGCGTCGCTCAAAAAGATGGCGTTCGACCTCAAACAGCTCTATGCCGAGCGGCGGGAGAAGAAGGGCTATGTCTTCCCCGCGTTTCCCGAGGAGATGGAGGAGTTCGAGGCGGCGTTTCCCTACGAGGAGACGGCCGACCAGCTCCAATCCATCGCCGAGATCAAGGCGGACATGTGCTCGGAAAAGGTGATGGACCGCCTTCTCTGCGGCGACGTCGGCTTCGGCAAGACGGAGGTCGCCCTGCGCGCCGCCTATCTCTGCATTCTCGCGGGCCGGCAGGTCGCGCTCATGTGCCCGAGCACCGTGCTCTCCGAACAGCACCTGCACACCGCCAGGGAGCGCATGGAGCGGTTCGGCGTGCGCGTCGCCGGGCTCAACCGCTTCCGCACGGAGCGGGAGGTCAAAGCGACGCTCTCCGCGCTCTCCAAGGGCGAGATCGACATCGTGATCGGCACCCATCGGCTTCTCTCGGACGACGTGAAATTCCGCGATCTCGGGCTCCTCATCCTCGACGAGGAACAGCGGTTCGGCGTTGAGCACAAGGAGAAGATCAAAAACGTCAAGCGCGACGTCGACTGCCTCACCATGACGGCGACGCCCATTCCGCGCACGCTGCACCTCTCGCTCTCGGGCATCCGCGATATTTCCACCATCCAAACGCCGCCCAATGCCCGTCTTCCCGTGCAGACTTATGTCGCCGAAGAGACGGAGACGCTCATCCGCGACGCCTGCATCCGCGAACTCGCGCGAAAGGGCCAGCTCTTCATTCTCTACAACCGCGTGGAGAGCATCCATGCCTTTGCCGAGCGGATCATGCGCATCGTGCCCGAAGCGCGCGTCACCGTGGCGCACGGCAGAATGGACCGCGCCGCCCTCGAAAAGAACGTCTTCGGCTTCTACCGCGGGGAATACGACGTGCTCGTGACGACGACCATCATCGAGAACGGGATCGACCTCCCCAACGCCAACACGCTCATCGTCATCGACGCCGACCGGCTCGGCATCTCCCAGCTCTACCAGCTCCGCGGACGGGTGGGCAGGGGGAGCCGGCTTGCGCACGCCTATTTTACTTACCGTCCCGAGCGCGTCATGACGGAGAACGCCGCCGAGCGCCTCAAAGCCATCATGCAGTTCACGGAGCTCGGCTCCGGCTTCCGCATCGCCATGCGGGACCTCGAGATCCGCGGCGCGGGCAATGTCCTCGGCGCCGAACAGCACGGCCACATGGATAAGGTGGGATACGAGCTATACGCCAAGATCCTCAAAGAGGAACTCACGGGAGAGCGCAGCCGGCTCGTCGATCTCGACATCAAAGCGACGGCCTTCATCCCCGAGAGCTATGTGGAGTCCAACGCGGGCAGGATGGATTGCTATAAGCAGATTGCCGAGATCAGAAGCGCGGCCGACTATAAGCGCGTCTGCACCTCCATGGAGGAGAACTATGGCCCGCTCCCGCCTCCGACGCTCAACCTCCTCGTCATTGCGCTCATGAAGAGCTATGCCTCTGCGCTCGGCGTCAAAAAGATCGGCGTGGGGCCCAAGGGCGGCACGTTGGAGTTTGCCGAACTCAAAGCGCTCTCCGATCCCCGCGTCGCGGCGGCGATGGACCGCTATGCCTCGATCACGAGCCTCGATATGACGAGCGCGCCCGTCCTCTGCTTCCGAAATATGGGCGACGGCGGGAAGACGATGGTGCAGATGACGAGATTTTTGAAATTTGCATCAACTTTTCACTGATTTTCCCCGAGAATTATTTGCACAATTCGCGCAAATAGGTTATAATAGAGAGAGTTATGGGAGCGTGCGCCCGCGCGCGCCCGTAGTCCCGATGCGATTTCGGGGTCTGACAAGCAAACAAATTATTTCGGAGTACAGAGTATGAACAGGAAAAAGAAAGCGGCGGCGGTCGCGCTCGCTGCGGCCATGGCTTGCGGCACGCTCGCCGGATGCGACGCGCTCACGACGACCAACGTGACCAAGGACTATGCGCAGATCATTGCCGAAGTCAATCTTTCGCAGCACAAGGATTTCCGGGAAGGGGACTATAAGGATTATGCCGGCCTCGTCTCGGATACCGTCAAGATCATGAAGCGCGATATGGTCGCGAGCTTCATCTCCAGCGGATATTCTTTGCAGCAGCAATACGGGTGGACGTATGCGGATACCTTCAAAACCATCGCGGAGTCCCTTGTCAGCCGTCAGGTCTATGTGCAGTTCGCCAAAGTTTTCCTCGTGGAGAACGGCGATGCCGACGGCCATAAATACAGCATCCCCGACTATCAGGCATACGTCACGGCGCATCCTTCCGACAATGAGGACGAACGCGTCTCCAACGCGCTCTCCTATTTCCTCACCGAGGAAGAGCGCATGAAGGCGGATTACGATCTCATGGCCTCCATCAACGGCGCCATCGATTCCATCGAGGAGGGCATCATCGAGCTCAGCGAAGACGGCAACAGCAGCACGACGGCCTCTTCCGACGTGCGCACCCTTCCCACCGGCGCGGAGACGGAGAATGCGGATTACTATCCCGTCAAGACGGTCAACAACGGGCAGAAGGCGCTCGATTACGCCATCTATACGGGCCGCGAATCTGCGACGGAGCTCGGCGAATATGAAAAAGTGGAGGGCTCGCTCACCTCGACGAGAAAGAAGGCGTATGTGCAGTACCTGTCCAACTTGGCCTCCAACGACCTCGTGCGCAAGGGCGAAGATACTTCGGACATGACCAAACTCAGCTACTACTTCATGCAGCGCCGTGCGTCGTATGAGAGCGCCATCATCAATAAGCTGACGGACAAATTGGAAAAGAACGCCGAGCTCAGCCTCGACCGCGCGTGGGCGGAGAAGGAATATCAGAACGACCTTGAAAACGCCAAGTCCACCTATGGCCGCGACAGATCGGCCTTCGAGACGGCTTTCGACGCGATCAGCGATTCCTCGTTCGTGCTCGCGCCCTATGATGAGAACTACGGCTACGTCATCAACATCCTGCTCCCGTTCTCCGACTTGCAGACCCAACAGCTCGGCGAAGTCTCCGACGACTTCGGCGATGGCAAGGGAAATTCGTTCTCGGCCCGCACGCAGCTCCTGCGCCAAATCAAGGCGACGGACCAGCGCAGCACATGGTTCACGGGTGAGACCGATTATTCCTACGACGCCTCCTCCGATACGGAAGCCTTCACGGGCGACGACGCCGACCGCAAATATCTCTTCTTCGAGAACAGCTTCTCCGAGGAGGAAGAGGGCGGCGCGCCTGCGAAATACGAGCGTCTCAAGAACTACTTCGGCAAGTATACCTACAACGGGACCGTCGAAAAGCAAGATAAAGACGGGGATACGGAATACACATTCACGCCCAACAAGATCAACATCGACGATTTCCTCAAGGAGATGAAAGACTACATGAAGGCGGCGGGCGTCGAGGTCGAGGCCTTCGAGGGCTACGATGAACAATATCGCACCGCATATTTCGGCAACGAAGAGTACTACTTCACCGCCGAGGACGAGGCCGCCGGCTTGGGCGAAGAGGGCGACGTCAACTACAACAAATTTATCTATGACATGGGGAAAGTCAAGGCGTTCAACACGGAGGATTCCTTCTACGATGCCAATCAGATCTTCCTGCCCGGCACCAAGGAAAACATTGCGCTTTCCGTCATAAACGAGCTCTCGTTCGCGTACAATACGGATACAGCGGGACTCAACACCTACCTCGGCTACTCCATCTCTCCTTATAAGACGAGTTACATGTCGGAGTTCGAATTTGCGGCTCAGCTCGCCGTGAAGAACGGCGCGGGCACCTATGTCGTCGTTCCCACCGACTACGGTTGGCACATCATCTACTGCACGTTCTCCTTCGCGGATGCGGCGAAGAAGGGGACCGACGCGTTCCGGTTCGTCTATGAAGACGATGACGAATCGGACGGCAAGGTCGACAGGACCGTAGAGGGGACCTTCTCCTACAACTACTTCGAAGCGCTGAAAGCGACCGTTGTCAGCCAGGCGGCGACCAACATGCAGACGGAGTATGTCAACAGATATATCGACGACTGCTCCGAGATCTTCGAAAGCCGCTTTGCCGACCTCATGAGGATCGGAGGTTGAGTGTTGGGTCCGCCCGAGGCGGGCCATGGAAGTTTGGGATCTCTTTTGGAAATGTATTTTACTCGGTACGGTGCAGGGGCTCACAGAGTTCCTGCCCGTTTCGTCAAGCGGACATCTTTTGCTTCTCGAGCGGGTCCTCGGCTTTTCTCTCGGCGCCGGGGACCTTACGTTTGTCAACATTCTGCTGCATTTCGGGACTTTGATCGCCGTTGCGGTGTGCTTCCGCAGAGAAATTCTCGCGCTCTTCCATCGGCCGTGGAAGCCGCTCTGCATGCTCGCGGTCGCAACGGTCCCCGCAGGGCTGGTCGGCCTGCTGTTGGAGGACGGCATCGACGCGCTCTTTACGGGCGAGCGTGGTCTCCTCTGTTTGGCGCTCTGTTTCGGCGCGACGGCGATGCTTCTTCTGGCCGCGGAGAGCGCCTCGAAGCGGAAGACGGTCCGCGCGTTCGGTTGGCGCGCGAGCATCCCGATGGGGCTCATGCAGGCCGTCGCCGTGCTGCCGGGGATCTCGCGGAGCGGATCCACGATCGCGATCGGCACGCTTGCGGGCGCACGGGCGGAGGACGCCTCGACGTTCTCCTTCCTCATGAGCATCCCCGTGATCTTGGGGGGCGCGCTGGTCGGGCTCTTCAAAGCGGTCGTCCTCGAACCGCAGACGATTTCCGCGATCGGTGTGGGGGGGATCGCGGGCATGGTAGCGGGCATTGCGGTCTCGGCCGTCTGCGGAACGGTGGCGATCAAGGTCATGATGAAGGCGGTCAAGCGGGCCGATTACAAGTGGTTTGCGCTCTATTTGCTGCTCCTTTCGCTCACGACGCTGTGGCTCGACGTCGTACTGTGACCGCCGCATTGCGCGTCCGAAGTCGGGAAGAGGCGCGCGCCGCGAATTTTTCCGTATAAAAAATCCCCGACGCCGCATACTGCGATCATCGGAGGTGAACTATGAGATTGAACTGTGGAGATGTCTGTCCCAAGACAGGCGCCTACAAGGTCATCGACAAGGACGGCCGTGTCGTCAACACGGTGTATGTCGGCGAAGGCGAGACGATGCCGCCCACACAGTATTCCGACTGTCATTACGAATCGGAGTCTTGATTTTTGCCGGACGGCAGATTTGAAAACTCCGCGCAAGGCGGGAACGACCGAAGATGAAAAAGGAAGCGCCGACGCGATCGCGTCGGCGCTTCTCTCCTGTTATTCCTTGCAAATATTCTCGATTTTTGCGAGTTCTTCCTGAGAAAATACGGGATTGACTTGGATGTTGTCGAGGATCTGCGCCGAGGAGGAGGCCCCGATGATGACCGAAGAGACGGCCCTATCCTTGAGCACCCACGAGAGCGCGAGTTCGGGGAGCGTCTGGCCGCGCTCCGCGGCGACCCCTCTGAGCCGATCCAATTTCGCATAGAGTTCGGGCGTCAGACGCTCCTCTTTGAGCGTAAAGCTCTTGCGGATACGGCTGTCCTCGGGGATGCCGTTCTTATATTTGTCCGTGAGCAGCCCCTGCGCGAGCGGGGAGTAGACGATGAGCCCGAAGCCCTGCGTTTCGGCGTACTCTTTGAGCCCGTCCTCTTCGATACGGCGGTCGAGCAAATTATAGCAGACCTGGTTGAGGATGAACGGCGTCTTCAGCTCGCGGAAGACGGCGACGGCCGCCTCTGTCTGCGCGCGGTCGTAGTTGGAGATCCCGATATAGAGCGCCTTGCCCTGTTCGACGAGCCGATGCAGCGCATAGCAGGTCTCCTCGATGGGCGTCTCGGGCGCGGGGCGGTGGTGGTAGAAGATATCCACATACTCGAGCCCGAGGCGTTTGAGGCTCTGGTCGAGGGAAGCGGTGAGATATTTTTTACTGCCGCCGTCTCCATAGGGGCCCTTCCACATGCCGAAGCCCGCCTTGGTGGAGATGCACATTTCATCGCGGTAGGCGGCAAAGCTCTCGCGCAAGATCCTTCCGAAATTCTCCTCCGCGGAACCGCCGCGGGGCCCGTAGTTATTGGCGAGATCGAAGTGGCAGACGCCGTTGTCGAACGCGGTGAAGATCATGTCGCGCATGACTTCGAAATTGTCGACGCTTCCGAAGTTATGCCAAAGTCCGAGGGAGACCTCGGGGAGTTTGAGCCCGCTCCTGCCTGCGCGGCGATAGTGCATGGCCTCCTTTTTATAGCGCATGGGGTCGGGAATGCGCTCTTTGTTTTGCATGATGCGCTTGAACGTCGCCTCATCCATCCATTGTCCGCCTACGAATTTCTTAGTTTCCATGGTAGCGTCCTTCTGATTTTTTTTACAATGATAGCACAAAATTCTTTGAAAAGCAAGTTTTGCCGTGAAATTACGCAAAAATTACGGAAAAATTTTCATGAACACCTCGGCCGCGCTCCGGCATAGCATGATAAAAAAAGGGAAGGAGAAGCGCATGCGGAAAGCGGAAGCATCGGGTGAAGAGGGAAAGGCGCTCCGGACGATCGCGCCGGCCTATGCCGGGAAGGGGGGTGTCCTCACGGCCGCCCTGCAATATGTGTATCAGACGGTGCGGCTTGGCGCGGGCGAAGACGCCGAAAAGGGGCGTGAGATCGAAGCGCTCGCGGGAGAAAAACTCAGGGATTTCGAAGAATTGGGCGCCTGCATCCGGCGTCTGGGCGCCGACCCCGTGTTTACGGCCTGTCCGCCCTATCCCGTCTCCTATCACTCGTGCGCGGGCGTGGACTATGCAAAGACGTTTCCCGCGATGCTGGCTGCCGATATTCATCTCGAACGCGGGCTCATCACCATGTTCGACGCCATGCTCGCCGAGGTCGAACAGGCGGATGCCGTCGCAACGCTCACCCGCCTGCGCGCGCATGCGGTGCGCAATCTCGGGCTGCTCGCCGCCATGCTCGAACGGGCATAGTCATTCCCCGCGAAATTCGGGCATGAATTTCCAATATCGCACGGGCATATAGCCGCGCATCTGTTTGAGCCGTTCCCGCGAAGGGATATTGACGCTCCGATAGTAGTTCTTCCACAGCGCCTGCCAGGCCGTCTCATCGGCGGAGAGCACGACTTCGGCCCGCTCGAGGGGGGCGACGAACGTATTGACGCCGTCGTATACGGCCGCCTTTTTTCGTCTGACGTCGTGAATGACGAAGGGATATGCGGGCAGCCTCTTGCGGAAGTGGGGGAGCAGCAGATCGGCGATGTCGTTATCGGGGGAGATGGGGGCGTAGAGGGCGCCGCTTTCGCTCTCCATGAACCGCAGAAATCCATGAAAACGATGCACCTCGAAGCTCACGCGCCGCATACATTCGACGGCCGCCAAAACGGCGTCATCCGCTAACATATTTCGAACGGGACCGCCCTGCTCCGCGATGCGTCTCATGTAATTCATGGCTACCATGTCTCGATCGCAGTCTCCGCTTCTCAATAAAGTGGATAAGTCTTCCATACAGCCGGCGTCGAGCGCCAAGAGGCGTTTTTCCGCCTTTTTCGCGCGTGCGGGGTCGGCCTTGACAAAGCGCGTCTCCTCCCCGAGCGCGAGCTGCATGCTTCCCGAAGTGAGCACGGCGTCCGCATCGCCGTAGGCGAGTAAGAATGCCGTGAGAAAGGAAGTTTGTGTTCCGTCGTAAAAATAGATCATAATTCTCCCGTGAGGGCGGAGAGGACCGTCTCTCTGTCCGAAAAGAGGCTGAGCTGTACGGCATTCTGCTTTGCTTCGGCCGCACCGAGATAGCCGCGGATGGCCTCTCCCTCCGCACCGTAAAATTTTCCGCCCGCTGTGATGAAATGCCGCGCCCGCTTGAGGACGACGCGCATTTTTTTGAGGCCCGAGAAGTCCAATTTGGTATATTTTCGGGCCTCTAAAATTTTATACGCGCTCCGTGCGCCGATGCCGGGGACCCGCAAGAGCGCTTCGAGCGGGGCGCGGTTGACCTCGATGGGGAACAGATGCAGGTTGCGCATGGCCCAGGCGCACTTGGGGTCGAGCTCCAGCGAGAGATTCCCGTCCTCCTCGACGATCTCCTCCGCCGAAAATCCGTAGAAACGGAGCAGCCAGTCGGCCTGATAGAGCCGGTGTTCGCGTCGCTCCCCCGCGGGAACTTCGGGCAGCAGGCTGTCGTGAACGACGGGCATATAGGAGGAATAATAGACGCGTTTGAGCCCGGTCACGCGGTAGAGACTCTGCGTGAGACGCAAAATCTGGCCGTCCGGTTCCGGGCTTGCCCCCACGATCATCTGCGTCGTCTGTCCTGCGGGCAGGAAGTGCCCCTTGCGTTTCTCCGCCTTGAAAATGTTCCGTTCGCGCTGCAACTGCCTCATGGGCAGGAGCAAACTCTCCTTGCTCTTTTGGGGCGCGAGCAGTTTCAGGCTCTGTTCGGACGGCAACTCGATGTTGTAGCTCATGCGGTCGGCGTAGAGCGCCGCCTCGCGGACAAGTTTCTCGTCGGCATGGGGGATGCCCTTCAGATGGATATAGCCGTGAAAATGATATTCCGTCCGCAATTTTTTCACGGTGACGAGGAGCTGTTCCATGGCGTAGTCGGGCGATCTGTGGACCGCCGAGGAGAGGAAGAGCCCCTCGATGTAGTTGCGCTTATAGAAGTCCATCACGAGCTCGCAGACTTCCTCGGGCGTCGCCGTCACGCGCGGCACGTCGGAATCCGCGCGGGACATGCAGTATTTACAGCGAAAGATGCAGTCGTTGGAGAGAAGCATCTTGAGCAGGGAAATGCACCGTCCGTCGGGCGTAAAGGAATGACAGCAGCCCGCGACATACCCGTTCCCCGTGCCGCCTTCGTTCTTTCGGTTGCTCCCCGAAGAGGAACAGGAGACGTCGTATTTCGCGCTCTCTGTGAGAATTTTCAATTTTTCTTCGGAAATCATGCGCCACCTCTCCGCGTCCATTCTATTATACGCGCTTTTTTGGCATAAGTCAAACGTTTGTTCTAATAAAACGAAACTTTTGTTTGGAAAATTTTTCTTGCATGAAACGCATTCCTGTGCTATAATGAAAGAAATCAACATTTCACACGATTTTCACCCGCCGATTAAGGGAATATAATGGATAGGCGGTAGAATGATCGCATACGCTTGAGGAGAAATGATATGAAAATTCTGATCGTGGACGACGAAGAAATGATCCGCGCCGCGCTCCGTGAATATGTGGAGTTCGAGGGCGGTGAGGCAGACGAGGCGCAGGATGGGATGGAGGCCGTCAAAAAGTGCCGCGAATCGGAATACGACGCCGTGCTGATGGACATCATGATGCCGCGGCTCGACGGGTTTTCTGCCGTGAAGGAGATCAGAAAATTTTCCTCCGTGCCCGTCATCATGCTCTCCGCGCGCGGCGAGGAATACGATAAACTGTTCGGCTTCGAGATCGGATCGGACGACTATGTCACCAAGCCGTTTTCGCCCAAGGAGGTCATGGCGCGCATCCATGCCGTCATCCGCCGCGGCAAGGCGGCGCCGGGCGGCAACGAGCTCTATGAATTTGAGGGGCTCAAGATCGACGTGACGGGCCGCAACGTCTATGTGGACGGCGAAAAGGCGGACCTTACGCCCAAGGAATACGAATTGCTCTTTTATTTCGCCCGGAACGCGGGCGTGGCGCTCACCCGCGAGCGGCTGCTCAATCAGGTGTGGGGATACGATTTCTACGGCGACGACCGCACCGTGGATACGCATGTCAAAATGTTGCGCGGCAACCTCAAAGAATACAGGAAGTTTATCGTAACGCTCCGCGGGCTCGGCTATAAATTTGAAGTATAAGACATAAAACGAGCCACCCATGTCCGCGAATGAACGCTCAAAAACGCGGAAACGCAGCATGGACGGGCTCTTCTTCGGATCCCCGTAAAAACAAAAGGAGCGAGACGGCTGCATGCGAGAGAACGGAAAAAAACAGAAGATCGCGGGCGCGGGCAGGAGCCTGAACCTGCTTTTGTGGTTTACGTTTTCCGTCTTCGCGCTCATTCTCGTCGTCATTTTCATGGCGGTGCAGGGCCTTTTGGTCGGCAGCAGATATCGCGAACAGACGCTCAGCCTCATGAAGGAGGCCAACGCGGAGATGACCGAGGTTTTGGGCGCGGCCGAGGATGTGTCGCTCTCCGTCTGGCGCGAACTGCGCGCCGTCGAGGAGGAGTACGAGGTGCGCTTCCGCCTGATGTATACCGACGGGCGGAGCGTCTTTTCCGATGGTCCGGACGATGAAAATTATCCCGATATCGCCGTGACGCTCAAAAATATTTTCAAGGGGGACGCGACCGAAGTCATCCTCAACGAGGGGAGCACGCTTGCCTATGCCACGGTCGTGCCGATTGGTGGGCAGCCCTGCTTTTTGTATCTGACGAGTTCGCTTTCGCGCCTCAATTCCCTGGAGGGCAGTCTGCTTTGGCTCTCCCTTTCCACGGCGCTCTTTTCCGTCGTGCTCGCCTTTGTCGCGAGCGGGTTTGTCGCGATGCTCATCACCAAGCCCGTCACGGAGGTCACGGAGCAGGCCAAAGAGATGGCACGCGGGCACTACGATCTCAATTTCAAGCACGACTATTTCTGCCAGGAGATCTCCGAACTCGCGGGGGCGCTCGATTATGCCCGCCGCGAGATCTCCAAGGCCGACGCCATGCAGAAGGAACTGATCGCCAACGTCTCCCACGATTTCAAGACGCCGCTCACCATGATCAAGGCGTATGCCTCCATGATCCGCGAGATCTCCGGCGACAATAAGCAAAAACGGGACGCCCATGCCCAGATCATCCTCGAAGAATGCGATCGTTTGACGGCGCTCGTCAACGACGTTTTGGACCTGTCGAAGTTGCGCGCGGGGGCACTCAAAGAGCCCGCGACGACCTTCAATCTCTCCGAGCTCGTCTATAAGATCGCGGGCCGTTTCGCCTATCTTTGCGAGACGCAGGGATACCGCCTCGAGACGCAGATCGGGGAGGACCTCTATGCCTATGCGGTCCGCGAGCGGGTCGAGCAGGTCGTCTATAACCTCATCGGCAACGCCGTCAACTATACGGGCGCGGACAAGACGGTCAAACTTCGTCTCTTTGCTAAGGGCATGTATGTTCGGTTCGAAGTGGAGGATTCCGGGAAGGGGATCCCCGAAGAGGAGCGCGATACCATCTGGGATCGCTACTATCGTTCCAGCGAGACGCATAAGCGGCCCGTTCAGGGCACGGGGCTGGGGCTTTCCATCGTCAAGAGCATTCTGATTTCGCAGGATTGTCCTTTCGGGGTGGAATCGGAATTGGATCACGGGAGTACGTTCTGGGCGGAATTTCCCTCGCCGCCCGAAGACCGTCCTGCGGAGGAGCAGGCATGAGGGAGCGGGCGCCGATGGGGCGCCGTGGAGGTTTCATGGGAAAGAAATTGGGCGCGCTGATCCTTGCGCTGCTCTCGGGCGGCGTGGCTGTCGGGTCCGTGCCGAAGCTGACCGCCCAAGCGGGAACGCAGAATTATTACGGGGGATCGGCCGTCTCGGGCGCCATTCCTTTTGAAAATTCGGCCGTCAAGCTGGAACAAGAGGAGTTGACCGTGCATGTGGGAACGCTTCCCGCAGTCGGCGGTACGGGCGTTTACGACGCCTATTGCGACCATTCGTATACATTTTATAATCCGACGGAGGAGGCGGCGACGGTGCGTGCCCTGCTGCCGTGCGTCGCGGTCCCGCAGTACGCGGCGGACTATGCGGCGGAGGAGACCGTTTTGCAGTTGGACGGAAACGATATCCGGCCGTCGGTGCGGTACAGCTATGCGGGCTATTACAACCGCACGATGGACGTCGACGACAGTTTGGCGCAGTTGACGGAGGAGCCCATGGACGACTTCTATTGTCGGGAGGGGCTCTCGGTCACGGAGTACCGTTTCAAGCTCGAGCTCTCCAAGGAGGCGCTCGAAGGGGTAGACCGGAAATATCTCGCGTTTGTGCTCATGTTCGAGTGCAACCCGCTCGAGACGCGCGTAATGTCGTGCAACCGCATGTCCGCGGAGATCGTCAACGGCAGGATGCAGGCGAGTTTCGATGTCGAGGAGGGGCAAAATCTCATCTGCCTCACGGTGGTGGGGGAGGACGTCACGGGGCTCACGCACGGCGTCTATATCGACCGCTATCGCGAGCAGGAGATTGAGATCGGCACGTTCTTCTATTCGGAGACGCGCATGCCCTTTGCGGATTTCGCCATGCGCGGCTATCCCAAAGATTCCGAGATCTCCCGCGAGGATTGGTATCGCGGATTCGTGCACATGCTCGCCAAGGGGACCGGTCGTTCGGTCCTCGTAAGTGCCATCCCCGAGCTCATCCGCGAAGAGATGTTCATGCGGTGGTACGATTATGACCTGACGGTCCCGCCCAAGACGAGCGTCGTCCACACCGTCCGCGAGCCCATCTATCCGACGGTGGACGATGCGCGCTACGACTATTCCGTCCTGCTCTCTCCCCAACAGCGTTGGAAGCCGTGGGAGGTCAAGATCACCATTGATACGCCCTACTATCTCGCCTACAGCTCGCTCGAATTTGACAAGACGGAGGAGGGCTATTGCTTTGCGCGCAAGGCCATGCCGCTCGGCGAACTCTCCTTTACGCTCACGGAATCCGATCGCGTCGGGATCACGTTGCCGATCCAACAATATGTCGGGGGATCGCCCAGCCTTCGCCTCGCGTATATTCTTCTCGGCGTGCTGGGAGGGACGTTGATCATTGCCGGCGGCGTGATCTTCGTGGTCTACCGCGTCCGAAAAAAGCGCAAATAACCGAACGAAAAGGCGCCCTGCGAAACACAGGACGCCTTTTTGAACTTTTGCAGCCTTGCCGCTCCCCAATGCGGCTTAGCCGATTCTTCCATCCGAATATCACTATTATACAGCGCGGCCGCCCGCTTGTCAAGACGCCGCGCAAAAAAAGTTTCCCGAACGCAAAAATTTGTCCTTCGACGCGGAGTCCGCACGGTGCCGCGCACGCGCAGTCGGCGATAATACGCGCGGGATGCGGGAAAAATTGCGGAAATCGCTTGCAATTTGCATGCGGATATGCTATACTTACTTTGACCTGAACGGAAAGAACGTTCTGACCGCAAAGGGCATGAAGAAGAACGATCCGCGGCGCTCTGCCGTGCGCTCCTTTTGCCCTGCGCAAAAGGAGTTTTTTTATGTGTGAAAAAACCGAACATGCGGAGGAGACGCGCCTCGCCGTCTTGTCCGTCATCGTCGAAGACCGCGGCGAGGCCGCTTCCGTAAACGGCCTTCTCTCCGAATACGGCGCGTATATTGTGGGCAGGATGGGCATCCCTTACCGCACGAAAGGGGTCTCCGTCATTTCCGTCGTGCTCGATGCGCCCCTCGGCACGATTAATGCGCTCACGGGGAAGCTCGGGAAATTGCCCGGCGTCTCCGCCAAGTCCCTTTTCAGCAGATATTGACGTAAAACGGGCATACCATGTCTGCATAGAAAGGTTCGGAAACGAAAAAAATCTTTTCAAAGGAGTCTATATGAAAAAGCTACTTTCCATCTTTGCCTGCGCTGCCGTATGCGGCGCGGCCATTCTCGGCGCGGTTGCTTGCACGTCCGAACCCGACGCGCCCGCGCCCGGCGCCGCCTGCTTCGATCTCGCGGGCAACCTGCAGGATCTCTATGGGACGAACGGCTATCCGCAGGCCGTGCTCGTCGTAAAAAATTCCGTTCTGGAAAACGACCCGGCCGCCGTCGCCGCGATGACTTCCTATATGGAGGGCGCGGACAACTATCTCGCCACCGCCGAACCCACGGCCGTCGTAACGGCGCTTTCCGGCTGCTATGCCGAGGGGCTCACGCCTTCGCTCAACGCCAAGAACCTCACGAAGGAGGTCATCAAGAACTGCTCGGTGAAATTCACCGCCGCACAGGACGCCAAGGAGACGGTCAACGCCTTCCTCGCAAAGCTCATCGCCATCGACGAGACGTTCACCTCCGCGGCGGCCGACGCCTTCTATTATGCGGGCGGAGCCCAAGCGGGAACGGTCTCGGGCCAATATCAGGTATACGCGCCCGACGGTGCGCCCGCGCTTGCCCTTGCCTATGCCGTCTCCGAGACGGAGGGGAACGCCTTCACTTATCACGTCGTCGCAGCGAACACCATCACCGCGCAGGTGACGGGGGAGACGCCCAAGGCCGATTTCTGCGTGCTTCCCGTCAACGCGGCCGCAAAACTTCTCGGCAAGGGCACGAGCTATAAGATGCTCGGCGTCGTCACCAACGGCAACATGTATTTCATCCGCTCGCACAACGACCTCGGCAACGTCACGAAGGCGGGGCTAACGGAGCTGAAGGGGAAGTCGATCGGCGTCGTGCAGCTCAATAACGTCCCCGGTCTCACGCTGCAGGCGGTTTTGAAGGACGCGGGCGTGGCCTATCAGATCATCGACAGCAACACGCCGCTCGCGGCGGACAAGGTCAACCTCATCGCCTTCGCCGACGCCGCCACCGTGGGCCCTGCCGCAGGTTGCGACTATTATCTCTGCCCCGAACCCGCCGCAACGACCAAAGTCACGGCGTATAAAAATCAGACCGCAAAGTGAAAAAAAATTGGCTCTTCTCCATACTCGCCGTCGTTTTGATGTGGCTGGTATGGCTCATCGCCTATCCGATCGTGCGCAACGACTATCTGCTGCCTTCGGTAGAAGATACCGCCGTTGCGCTCTGGCGGCTCCTTTCCGAAGCCGCCTTTTGGCATGCGTTTGCGGGGACGCTCGTGCGGACGCTCGGCGCCTTCTGCCTTGCGTTCGTATCGGCGTTCGTATTTGCCGCGTTGGCCTCCGTCTCAGACATGGTACGGTCGTTTTTCGCGCCGATCGTCTCCGTCCTCCGCACCGTGCCGACGATGGCGATCATTCTCGTTTTGCTTCTTTGGACTTCGCATTCCACGGCGCCCGTCATCGTGTCGCTGCTTGTGCTGTTCCCGGCGCTCTACGCCGCCATGCTCGCGAGCCTCGACGAAGTGCGCATGCAATACGGAAGACTGGCCAAGGCGTTCAAAGTTTCCCCCGCGCGAAAGATCTTCAAACTCTATCTCCCGCTCGCGGCGCCCTCCGTGCTCGCGCAGTCCGGCTCCGTGCTCTCGATGGGGCTGAAAATTACCGTCTCGGGCGAAGTGCTCGCCCAGACTTACCGCAGTCTCGGCGGCATGATGCAAGACGCCCAGCTCGGGCTGAATATTTCCGTCCTGTTTGCGCTTACGGTGCTCGTCATCGCCGTCGGATTTGCGCTTGAGGGGTTGTTTCTTCTCGTCGGAAAGGGATTGGTGAGGTGGCGCTCGTGAAATTGACAGACGTCGGAAAAACTTACGGGAGCGCGGCCGCGCTCGAACATATCGACCTGACGCTGGAAGAGGGCAGGATCACCGCGATCTTGGGGGAGAGCGGCGCAGGAAAGACAACGCTCCTCAACATCCTCTCCGGCATGACCGACTACACGGGCACGGTGGAGGGGCTTGGGCCCGTCTCTTATCTATTTCAGGACGCCGCGCTCTTGCCGCACCTGTCCGTCTTGGGCAATCTCCGCTTTGTATTGCCCAAGGAGGCGTGGGGGGAGATCGACGGCATGCTGGAGAAAGTCGGGCTCGCGGGGAAGGGGAAGCGGCTCCCCAAGGCGCTTTCCGGCGGAGAAAAACAGCGCGTCGCCATCGCGCGCGCTTTTTTGTATCCGCACGAGATCTTGCTCATGGACGAGCCGTTCGCCTCGCTCGATCTCGCGCTGAAGGAAAAACTCATTGCGCTCGTCACCGCACTTTGGCGGGAACGGCGCAACACCGTTATTTTTGTGACGCACGACGTCCACGAGGCCGCACTCTTGGCCCACCGCGCCGTCGTTTTACGCGGCGGAAAACTTGCCGGCGACTTCCCCGTGGAGGGGACGCCGCCCCGCGCGTTTCTGTCTCATCCGCCCGTCGAGGACCGTCTCGTCCGCGCGCTCATGGAATGAAGGCGGCCTCACGCATTTGGTTCCGTCTTCTGCCACGCGTAGCGGGCCGCGCCGACGAGCCCGGCGTCATTTCCGAGCCGTGCGGCGATTAGGGCGACGGGCGCATAATCGGTGCCGCCGTACAGCAGCCGGTCCATGCGCTTGCGGAGCGGCGCCAACAGCGCTTCACCCTCGGCGCACACGCCTCCGCCGAGCACGATGGCCTGCGGGCGGAAGATGTTCGCCATATTGGCAAGACCTTCCGCAAGATAATCGATATACCGTTCAACGACCTTTTGCGCAATCCGATCGCCGCGGCTTGCGGCCGCAAAGGCCGTTTTTCCGTCTACGGCCTCCAACGTGGGCGAAACTTCCCATAGGAGGCTGTCGCGATTCTTTTCCATGGCGCGTTTGGTTTGACGGATGAGCGCCGTCGCCGAGGCATAGGCCTCGAAACAGCCCTGTCTGCCGCAGGTGCATTTTTCGCCGCCCATGCGGATCACGGTGTGGCCGATCTCCGCGCCCGCCGAGCGATTGCCCTCAAACAGTGCGCGGTCGATGACGATGCCTCCGCCGACGCCCGTGCCGAGCGTGACGAGAATGCTTGCGTCATACGCCTTGGCCGCGCCCGCGAAATTTTCGCCGAGCGCCGCGGCATTGGCGTCATTGGTCACGAAGACGGGAAGCCCGACGATCGCTTGAACGGCGGGGCCGAGGGGAACGTTTCTCCAATGCAAATTGTTGTTATAGACGATGACACCCTCTTGGCTGTCGATCGTCCCGGGAGACCCGATGCCGACCGCTTTGATCTGCGCCCTGTCAAGGCCGGCACGGACGATGAGGTCGAGCACGAGCTTGCCCATGTCCTCCGCGATCTCGGCATAGGGGCGCGTACTGCCCGTCGGAATTTTATCTTTGACGAGAACGGTCCCGGTTTCGTCTACGATGCCGCATTTGATGAAGGTTCCTCCCAAATCAATGCCCGCGAAATAAGCCATACTTCCTCCTGTCTGAATGGTGATCATAAAAACATTATAGCATATCGGCGGCGATCATGCAAGAATTACGGCAAAAAAGATGAGACTACTTGCCGAAAACGGGAACGGAATCGGCAAACGCTCGGCGCGCGCTCCTCTTCCCACAAAAATACTACGTCTTTTTGCGGGAGCCCTATGGTCGGCGGTCCTTCGTCGCAACACGCCTTATGGAATCGCTTTTTTCTTCGAAAAAGCTCCTTTTTCGGGCGGTTGCTCCTCTTCCCACAAAAATACTACGTCTTTTTGCGGGAGCCCTATTGGTCGGCGGTCCTTCGTCGCAACACGCCTTATGGAATCGCTTTTTTCTTCGAAAAAGCTCCTTTTTCGGGCGGTTG
>CANQWO010000016.1 GCA_947627565.1 uncultured Clostridia bacterium | reverse complement strand
TCTTGCGCCTTCGGGTGAGGGGTACTTTGTCACGGGGCTCGGCCGCGAGACGGGAGAGGAGCTCGTAATTCCCGCGACGATTCACGGGCTGCCCGTGTTAGAGGTCTCAGAGGGGGCGTTCGAAGAAAAAGACATCACGGCCGTGACGGTGTACGCGGCAAAGATTGGCGCGGGCGCGTTCCAAAATTGCAAACAGCTCGTCAGCGTGCGCTTGGAGACGGGGGTAAACGAGGTGGAGGGCTCGGCGTTTTTCGGCTGCGACAGTTTGGAGGAAGTTTATATCTCCGAGACGGTGGAGCGGATCGGGGAGAACGCGTTTCCGTATTCGGAGGAGCTTTCGTGGCACTTTGCGGAGCCGGAGAGCTGGTATGTGGAGATGGACGGCGAGGAGCTCCCGCTTTTGACGGAGGAGCGGCCCATGCAGGACTACTTCCAATACGTTTGGAAGCGAAAAGCGTGAATTGGCTGAACCGCAAACGGCGGTACCATGTCCGCGATGTCTGTTTTGGTGGCGTTTATTTTGGCGGTACCATGTCCGCAAGTGGCACCCATGTCCGCGGTATCTGCTTCTATTGTGGCACGGGGCCGTTAGGAGCACACAATTTAAGGACGCGCCAATGCGCAGAAAGCTGCAAATGAATGAGATTGCCGAAATGTATGCAGAACGAGCGTCTGAAAGATGGCGAGGAAATTCCCTCGCTGTTTTTTTCTTCGATTTTTCCTGCGCTCTTGCTTTTCTTCCGCACCCATGGTATAATAAGATCAATCAAATTTCGTGGATCACGGAGGTGGAATCTTATGCGTATGTATGATATCATCAAAAAAAAGCGGGACGGCGGCGAGCTCTCCGCCGAAGAAATCAATTTCTTCATTCGGGGCGTCACCGACGGCTCCATTCCCGATTATCAGATTTCCGCTCTGCTGATGGCCGTCTATTTCAGGGATATGACCGTCAGGGAGACTTCCGATCTCACCTTTGCCATCCGCGATTCGGGCGCGCGGTTGGATTTTTCCGCCATTCACGGCGTGCGGGTCGATAAGCATTCCACGGGCGGCGTGGGGGATAAGACGAGCCTCGTCGTCGCGCCCATCGTCGCCTCCTTCGGCGTGAAAGTCGCCAAGATGAGCGGCCGCGGCCTGGGTCACACGGGCGGCACCGTGGACAAGCTCGAATCCATTCCCGGCTTCCGCACGACGCTCTCCGAGGAGGATTTCATCCGCCAGGTCAACGAGATCGGGCTCGCCATCGTGGGCCAGTCCAAGCAGTTCGCGCCCGCCGATAAAAAGCTCTATGCGCTCCGCGACGTCACGGCGACGGTAGACAGCATGCCGCTCATCGCCTCGAGCATCATGGGGAAAAAACTTGCCGCGGACGACGATTGCATCGTGCTCGACGTGAAGACGGGCAGCGGCTCGTTTATGAAGAGCGTGGAGGACAGCAAGAAACTTGCGGGGCTCATGGTGGACATCGGCAAGCGCGCGGGGAAGAAGATGGTGGCGCTGATCACCAACATGGACCGCCCGCTCGGCCACGCCATCGGCAACGCGCTCGAAGTCGTCGAAGCGGTCGAAACGCTGCGCGGAAACGGCCCCGAAGATTTCACCGGTGTCTGCCTCACGCTGGCCTCTTACATGCTGTCTCTCGCGGGCATGGGTACCCCCGATGAGGCCAGGACGCTTGCGCAACGTGCGATCGAAGACGGCAGTGCGCTCGAAAAACTCAAGCAGACGGTCGCGGCGCAGGGCGGCGACGCGAACTGTATCGCGCACCCCGAGACGTTCCAAAAGGCGAAGTATGCGCACGCGGTCGTGAGCGGCGAGGAGGGGTATATCGGGAAGGTGAACACCGAGGCCTACGGGCTCGCCGCGCTGGCGCTCGGCGCGGGCCGCAACCGGGTGGAGGACGCAATCGATCCCGGCGCGGGCATTCTTCTGGAGAAGAAGACGGGCGATTTCGTGCGCAAGGGGGAAACGCTCGCGACGCTGTATTCCGATCGGCCTGCTACGTTCGCGGAAGCCGAGAAGATTTTGCGCGCGGCGACGACGATCGAGGCCACCATGCCCGAGGATGAGCCGCTCGTTTACGATATCATCGCTTGAAGACAGCGCGGGGGATCGCGCGTGAAACGATCCGCAGATCATTGGGATTATGGCAAAATTATATTTCAAATTCGGCGCGATGGGCTGTTCGAAGACGGCGCAGGCGCTCATCACCAAATTCAACTACGAGGAGCGCAACATGAAGGTGCTCCTTCTGAAGCCCGCGATCGACACGCGCGACGGGGCGGCCGTCGTCAAATCGCGCATCGGGCTCATGCAGGACGCCATCGCGGTCGCGGAGGACGAGGACCTGTTCGCGCTGTACGAAACGAAGTATTCCGATTGCAACGTCATCATTGTCGACGAATGCCAATTTTTGCGGCCCGAGCAGGTGGACGAACTGGCCGATATCGTCATCCAAAAGAATATCCCCGTGCTGTGCTTCGGGCTCTCCACCGATTTTACGACGCACCTGTTCCCCGGGAGCAAGCGGCTGTTTGAGATCGCGGAATCCATCAGCGAGATCAAATCGGTGTGCACATGCGGCGCCAAGGCGACGGTCAATGCCCGCATCGACGACGACGGCCGGATCGTCACCGAGGGCTCGCAGGTCTTGCTCGGCGGCAACGACCGCTATGTCGCGATGTGCAGAAGATGCTGGCTGAAATATAAGGCGGACCGCTCCTCTCCCGTCGTGGTCGGAAAGCCGTAAAAGCGGACCGAGACGTCGTTTGCGGGTACCATGTCCACGCTCATCGCAATGTTTTTCACAAAATTTAAGGCCTCCCCAACGGGGAGGCCTCTGTTTTGATGGGTTTACGAAGAAGAAAACCGGGTAGCAAAGCGGTTCAGCTCACTTGCCGCGAAATCGTTTCGTAGGCGGAGAAGTCGGTGAGACAGCTCCGCAGCGGGGTGACGGAGATGTGCCCCGTCATGACGGCGTCGGTATCGAGCGTGAGATCGCGCGTGCCCGTGTAGAGGCAGACGAGGTGGGGCTGCACCGTGCCGTCGGGCAAAAATTCAAAGGTATCGGAGTAGATCGCGGGGCCCATGCGCGTGAGGAGGATCTCGTCGCCCTCCTTGGGAAAATTCACGTTCAGGATCTCGGCGAAGTCGAACATCCGCTTTGCCGTGATCTCCTCGTAGACCCGCGTGAGATTTTTGAGCGCGCAGTCGAAGGAGTTGAACGCCGCCGAGAGCGCCATGCTCTTGATCCCGAGGAGCGCCGCCTCGAAACAGGCCGCGACCGTCCCCGAATAGTGAATGTCGCCGCCGAGATTGGGGCCGTTGTTGACGCCGGAGATGACGAGGTCGAACTTCTTTTTCATGCCGAGAACGGCGACGCGGACGCAATCGGCCGGCGTGGAGTCGACGCTGTATGCCTCGATCCCGTCGAAGAGGTCCACCTTTTGGATCTCGTAGCCGCTGTGGATCTCAATGGAGTGGCTCTTCGCGCTTTGCTGCGTCTTGGGCGCGCAGATACACACCTCGCCGAGCGGCTTTGCCCAATCGAGCAGATGTTTGAGCCCTTCGGCGGTGATGCCGTCGTCGTTTGTCAGAAGAATTTTCATAGCCAGCCCTCGTGCGTGGATTTGTATTCGCCGAGAAGGGCGTCGGCGTCGTCGATGAGCGCGTACATTTCCGCCTCGGAGAACACCGTCGCGCCCGCGGCCATGTTGTGCCCGCCGCCGTGGTATTTGATCGCGAGATCGTTGATGCCGAGGAAGCGGGAGCGGAGCCGCACGCGGATGTTGTTTTTCTCCGTATTCGTGATGAACGCGACCCAGATGAGACTGCCGCGGATATCGGAGAGCTCGCCGACGACGCTCGAAGCGGCTTCGAGCGTGAGGCCGAATTTTTTCTGTACGGCCTCGTCCATATAGATGTATGCCACGCCGTTTTTCGTGACCTGCAGATTGTCATAGACGTAGGATTTCAGCCGGAACGCCGCGGGCTCCTCGGTATAGAGATTGGCGAAGAGCGTCTCCGTCCGGACGCCGAAGTCGAGCATGGCGCCCGCGAGGCGCATCGTCTCGCCCGTCACGCCCTCGAAGCGGAACCGGCCGCTGTCCGTCACCATGCCCATGTAGATATCGGTCGCGGCCTCGGCGGAGATCTTCAGCCTGTCCCGGAACGTGACGCAGAAATCCGCGATCATTTCGCAGGCGGACGAGCGGAAGTCCTCCACCCAGTTGATGTCGCCGTAGGGATCGGCCTCGATGTGATGGTCGATCTTTATGATCTCCTTCGCGAGCGCATAGCGGCTGTTGGAGATGCGCTTGCGCGTCCCCGTGTCGATGACGATGAGGAGCGCGTCTTGATAGACTTCCTCCGCGACCTCGTCTTCGGGGCCGCAGAACGCGAGATAGTCGGAAAAATCCTCGTCGGCGAGGTAGACGCGCTTTTCGGGATAGGTATCGCGCAGGATCTTGACGAGCCCCATGGTGGAGCCGACCGCGTCGCCGTCCGGGCGGATGTGGCGGGAGACGACGATGGTTTGGTAGCGTTCGATGGTCTGCAAAATTTTCAGTTTGATCTCTTCGTTCATACGGGCTCCGTCGCGCTCAGCGCGTCCAAATCGTCGAGGAGCCGCATGGCGGTCTCCCGGTCGGGCACGGTACATCCGCTCGCCTTTTTGTGTCCGCCTCCGCCGTATTTGACGGCGACGGGATTGATGTTATAGCGGTTGGATCGAAGTTCGCAGTGTACGCCGTCGTCGCCCTCGGTGAAGTTGACCCAGATGAACACGCCGC
Organism: uncultured Clostridia bacterium; assembly: GCA_947627565.1. Lineage (GTDB taxonomy): Bacteria > Bacillota > Clostridia > Christensenellales > Borkfalkiaceae > Gallimonas. The sequence goes on along the minus strand of CANQWO010000016.1, from coordinate 32,551 downwards.
GGATGTCGCGCATGAGGCCCACCATGCCCGAGGAGGTCGGGGCCGCCTCGCTGCCCTCGGGCAGCTCTTCGCGGGGCGTATAGATGTAGGCGACGTTGTGTCCGGTGAACTTGATCTTGTGCATGTTATCGGCCTTTTCGATGATGTCCGAAAATTCCTCCGCATACAGGTTGTAGTAGAGCGTGTTGAGGTCGATGGGCTGCGAGAGGAGGAAGGCCGCGAGTTCGAACGTGCGCGCCGTCGTGGAATCGAAGACGAACCGTCCGCTGTCCGTCACCATGCCCAAATAGAGCGCGGACGCCGAGGCGGGGGAAAGTTTGAGGCCGGTCTCCTTCGCGAACATCGTGACGAGCCCGCACGCGCTCTCATAGGTGCTGTCTACGACGTCCACATCCGCGATCTGTTCGCAGTAGATGTGGTGGTCGAAGCGGAGCGTCTTGGCGGCGAGCTTGTAGCGTTCGTCGCAGATGAGGCGGGAGGAGCCGCAGTCGAGAATGACCGCCAGCGCGCCCTCATAGGCCTCGTCGGGGATCTCGTCGAACGTCACCTCGATAAAGGGCAGGCGCGTCGCAATGTCGCCGACCATATAGATGGTCTTTTGGGGGAAGTTGTCCTTGATGAGCTGCGCAAGTCCCATTTGACTGCCGAGCGCGTCGCCGTCGGGGTGGGAATGGCGGTGGATGATGATCGTATCAAACGCTTCGATCAGGTTGTAGGCTTCTCGGAACATGGTATCTCCTGTTGATTTTCATTGAGAACAGCAGTATACCACAAATGCGTCGGTTTGTCAACCCGTTCCGGCTTGACAAGTTGCGCGGTTTCGGGTATAATGGCGGTAAGAGAGGAGGGACCATGAGAAAATACAGGATCCGTGTCGGCCTCGACGTGGACGATACGCTTTATGAATGCAATTCCTATGCGGTGACCATCATCAACCGCAACCATCCCGACGAGGAGCCGATGAAGATCGAGGAGATCAACAGTTGGGGCAGCAGCGGCAGACATGCGGACGAGCGCATCGCGCTGTATTCCAACCCCGAATTTGTGCGGACGCAGCCCGTCACGCCGGGCGCGCAGGAGTTCGTGAAAAAGCTCTCGGAGATCGCGGACGTCTTCTTTGTCACCGCCGTGCCGGCGTGCTGCATGAGCGCGCGGGCGGAGCGCCTCGTCGCGGATTTCCCCGAGATTCCCGCGCAGAACATCATGATCGGGACGCGGAAGGACGTCCTTTCCCTCGACATCATGCTCGACGACGGCGCGCACAACATCTCCAGCTCCCGCGCGGCCTACCCCGTGCTCTTCCGCAAGCCGTGGAATACGGGTCTTTCGGGGCTGCTCTCCGTCAACAGCTACGACGACTTCCTGCATTTTTGCGAAATGGTGCGAAATTCCTTCTCGGAAAAATTCCCCGGGCTGAACGAGGGCGGCGTGTTATGCCTCGTCGGGCCCTCCGGGTCCTCAAAGACGGAGATCGCGAACGGCCTCACCAAGCTCGAGGGATTCGAAAAACCGTTGACTTCGACCACCCGTCCCCGCAGAAAGGGGGAGGGAGAGGGCTCCTATCGGTTCATCAGCGATGCGCAGTTTCTTCGCGAGATGAAGGAGGGCAGCTATATCGAGACGACGGTATACAGCGGCTATCACTTCGGCACATCGGAAAAGGACATCGCGCCCATCGTCGAGCGGGGGCATGTCGCGGTCATTCCCATCGACATCTGCGGCGCGATCACGCTGAAAAATCTCTATCGCCAGCGCGCCATGCTCGTGTTCACGCGCAGGGACCGCGCCGAGGCCATCAAAAATATCATCAGCCGCGACATCGATATCGAGGACAAGACCCGGCGCATCATGTCGCTGGATTTCGAGTACCGCAACAGCGAAGTGTGCGACGTGGAAGTGAACGTGGGGGCGGATATCGGGGCGGCCATCGAGAAGATCGTCTCGCTCGTGAAGGGCGCCTGACCGCGGAGATCCGACATTTTCAAAAAAAGGGACGTTGCTCATTTCAGGCAGCGTCCCTTTTTATAACACGGAATTAGAGAAACCCAACGGCTATTCCGACGGGTCGTTTTTGTCTTCCATGGAGGGTTGATCTTCGAGCGGTTTTCCCGTCAGCATGTGCAGCGAGAAGCATTTCGGCAGGGGCATGTCCGCGTTGAACGCTTCCAAAAAGGCTCGTATGCGCGCCGCGCTCTCCGTCACAGCTAGCGCGAACAGCTCGTCGGCGTCCTTGCCGCGGCCCTCGCTCAGTCGCTCGAATTGCTTGCCGCCGAGATAGAGTGCGCTCGGCTCTTCCCGCGGATAGAGTTCTTCGAAACCGAAACAGGAGAGCACTCTGCCGTGCCCGGCATGCGTGTGCGAGAGGTAGAGATGAAATCCCCGGCACATGCGGCGGAAGGCGCCTGCAGGCACTTCCCGCCCGTAATAGCGGGCCGCGTCGGTCACGAAGCGATACAAAATGCCGTCGTCGGCGATCTGTTTCAGATCAAAGGGATAGGAATGGCGCGTGACCTCCCTCCCGTCGAGCGCGCGGAGAAAATAGACGTCCCAATCGTTTTCGATCTCCTGGTGCGTGAGACGGTCGGCGTCATACGCCTCCAAAAAGTGATAGACGAAGGGGTGAAACACGACGTCCGCGGAGAGGTGGGAGCAAAAGCCGAAGACATAGGCAAGGCAGTCCTCAAATTCCGCGCCCGTGAAATCGGGCAGCGCGAGGAGCATGCCCTCGAACCAATCGCGGACGCGCGCGCGATGCAGGAGCCGCCCGAAGTTGATCTCTTTCGAGAGCGGCTGTAAAAAGAAAAACAGATCGGGCCCTTGCGCCCCGAGATAGTAGTAATCCCTCGCGCGGCCGATGAGGTCGCGGACGCAGGGAGAAAGCAGCCCGAGCGTCTCCCGCGCGACGAGTTCATGCGTAATACTTGCAGGCATAGCGCCTCCTTGTATCAAGTATGTCCGTTTATACGAAAAAAATCCCCCCTTGGGGAGGATGTCAGGCCGGGCGATTTCCGAAGAGCGACGTGCCGATGCGTATCATGTTGGCGCCGTGCGCGAGACACAGTTTGTAGTCGCCGCTCATGCCCATCGAGAGGAACTCGGCGCCCATCGGGCGGGCCGCTTCGAAGAGACGGCGCATGGCGTCGGCAAGCGGCGCGAGGACGGACGCGTCGTCGGACAGGGGGAGCATGGCCATGAATCCGCGCGGCCGCAAGCCCGCCGTCTTTGCCGCCCGCTCAAACGCGGCGAGCCCGTCGGACAGCGGATAGCCGCCCTTGCTCGCTTCGTCGCCGATATTGATTTGAATAAGAACGTCTTGCACGGTCTCCCGCCTGACGGCGAGCGCGGAGAGCTCTGCGGCCAGTTCGTCGCGGTCCAGCGAATGGATGAGATGGGTGCGGCCCACGAGATATTTGGCCTTATTGGTCTGCAAATGCCCGATGAAGTGCCGCTCCGCGCCGATAATTTTGTCGTATTTATCGCGGAACTCCTGCACTTTGTTCTCCCCGACGGCCGTGACCCCCGCGTCGATCGCGCACTGGATCTCTGCGGGCGTCCGCGTCTTGACCGCGGCGACGAGCGTTACGGGCTCCCCGTAGCCGTTACCCGCGGCGAGCTCCGCAAGGACGGCTTTCACATGTTCCGCAATCATCGCCTCATTCGCAGACAAAGGTGTTTCCTCCGATAAATTCTTCGAGCCCGGGAGCCGTTTTCAACGCGGCAAGCACGTCCTCCGCGAGCACGACGGTCTTGTTCCGCGCCGCTTTCAGCTCCTTTGGCTTGATGATGGCATAACCGATGTAGACGTCGTCAAACATATCCATGTCCGGATTGGAGCCGTTCTGTTTCAATATTTTGATAAAAATCTCGGGATCGTAGGGATGGTAGGCGGCCGCGACGAGGCGGCGCTTGGCTTCGTCGGAGTAGTAGAGATGCAGCAGCATGGTCTCCGTGCCGGCGATGCGGCCGCGCACGGTCTTTTCGTCCTTCCAACCCGTCTTGTTGTTGAGATAGAGGAGCCCGATGAAATAGACAAGGTACACGGCGCCGAGCGAGGCCGAGACGGCGAGCAGGACGTCTTTTTGGGTGAGGCTCCATGCGAGGAGGGTGCCCATCACGCCGAACGTTAAGACGGCGAGCAGGACGTAGAGAAAAAGTTTATAGGGGCGCATGGCGATCTCCCGGGTGCGTTTTTCTATATGGTACACGTTTTTGCGCAAAAAAGCAAGAAGTTTGGGGAAAAAATTCGCGCGATTGCGGAAAGACGGGGGCGGAAGCGGGAAAAAAATTGATTTGGCCGCCAAAATCCTTTGACAACCTCCCGAAAATATGCTATTCTATACAAGACGTACACGAGGTCGGGCGCTCTCCACGCTCCTCTTGGTGTGCGCGGCATGCCGCAGGGCAAATTCCATAGGAGGATAAACGCAAATGGAAAAGAACGAAATCATCGCAAAGTTCGCACAGCACGAAGGGGATACGGGGTCGCCCGAGGTCCAGATCGCGCTCCTCACCGAGCGCATCAACCACCTCAACGAGCACCTCAAAGTGCACACGCACGACAATCACTCTCGTCGCGGCCTTTTGAAGATGGTCGGTAAGCGCCGCGGTCTTTTGGATTATCTCAAGGCCAAAGACATCGCGCGTTACAGAGCCATTGTCGAACAACTCGGACTTCGCAAGTGACCGAAAAGGGCGGGGCTTTTGTCCGCCCTTTTTTGTTGAAAACCGTCCCGTCCGCGGGGCCCGTGTCTTTATGAGGCGCACCTTTGCGCCCTCGCGCGGTTCTGTTTTGCGGCCCTGCAAAGCGAAACCCGCGCGCATCATTCGGAAATTCGCTCCCCGCGCCACGGGGTACGGGGGCAAAGAATAGGAGCAGAAAGGAGAATAATCAATGACACCCAATTACAAAGAATTTAAGTTTACGGTCGGCGGCCGCGAAGTCACCGTGGAAACGGGCAAGTATGCCGAGCAGACCAACGGTAGCTGCGTGGTCCGCTGCGGCGAGACGGCCGTCATGGTCAATGTCTGCATGTCCGAGACGCCGAGAGAGGGCATCGATTTCTTCCCTCTTCAGGTGGACTATGAGGAGAAGATGTACGCCGTCGGCAAGATCCCCGGCGGATTCAAACGGAGAGAGGGGAGGGCCTCGGACAAGGCCATTCTGACGGCGCGTCTCATCGACCGCCCGCTCCGCCCGCTCTTCCCGAAGGGGCTCTTCAACGACGTTGTCGTCATCGCGACGGCGCTCTCCGTCGAGCCCGACGTTTCCCCCGAGCCCCTCGCCATGATCGGCTCCTCGATCGCGCTCGCCATTTCCGATATTCCCTGGGCGGGCCCCACGGGTTCCGTCGTCGTCGGCCTCGTGGACGGGCAGTATGTCATCAATCCCGACGCCGCACAGCGCGAAAAGAGCACCATCCACCTCAATCTTGCGGGCACGAAGGACGCCATCCTCATGATCGAGGCGGGCGCAAACGAAGTTTCCAACGACGAAATGGTCGGCGCGATCATGTTCGGACAGGCCGAGATCTCCAAGATCTGCGCCTACATCGAGGAGACCATCGTCCCCGCCGTCGGCAAGCCCAAGCGTCCCATCGAGCTCTACCATATCCCCGAGGAGATCGACGCCGCCGTGCGCGAATTTGCGAGCGAAAAACTCGACTGGGCGCTCGATACGTTCGACCGTCAGGAGCGGCAGGCGCGGCAGGATCAAGTCGGCGCGGAAGTTCTGGAGCACTTCAAGGACATCTTCCCCGATAAGACGCGCGAGATCAACGATTCCGTCTACTACCTCACCAAGGAAAAGGTGCGCGCGAAGATCTTCGATCACGGCGTCCGCCCCGACGGCAGAGGGCTCAAAGACGTCCGTCCCATCTGGTGCGAGCGGAGCGTTTTGCCCCGTGCGCACGGCTCGGCCGTCTTCACGAGAGGCCAGACGCAGACCCTCACGACCTGCACGCTGGACATGCTCGCCGCGGCGCAGAAGCTCGAAGGGCTCGACGATGAGACGGAAAAGCGCTACATGCATCAATATAACTTCCCCGGCTACTGCACGGGCGAGGCCAAGGCTTTGAGGAGCCCCGGCCGCCGCGAGATCGGGCACGGCGCCCTCGCCGAGCGCGCGCTCGAGCCCGTCATCCCTTCCGTGGAGGAGTTCCCCTACGCCATCCGCGTGGTCAACGACATCCTGTCCTCCAACGGTTCTTCCTCCATGGCCTCCGTCTGCGGTTCGACGATGGCCCTCATGGATGCGGGCGTGCCCATCAAGGCTCCCGTAGCGGGCGTCGCCATGGGTCTCATCAAGGATCAAGCAACGGGCGAGTTCCGCGTACTCACCGATATCCAGGGGCTCGAAGATTTCCTCGGCGACATGGATTTCAAGGTCGCGGGGACCAAGAAGGGCATCACGGCCATTCAGATGGATATCAAGATCAAGGGCATCTCCGAGGAGATCATGCATACGGCCATCGACCAGGCCAATGAGGGCAGGGAGTTCATTCTCTCCAAGATGCTCGCATGCGTGCCCGAGGTCAGCCCCTCGCTCTCCAAGTATGCGCCCCGCATCATCTTCTTCAAGATCGACCCCGAGAAGATCGGCGACGTCGTCGGCAAACAGGGCAAGGTCATCAACTCCATCATCGCGGAGACGGGGACGAAGATCGACATCGAAGACGACGGCACCGTCTGTATCGCCTCCTATGGCGACGCCGCGGCCGCGGAGAAGGCCAAGGCGATCGTCGAGAGCATCGTCCACGACCCCGAAGTCGGCGACATGTTCATCGGCCGCGTCGTGCGCATTCTCTCCCAGACGGGCGCGTTCGTCGAGTTCGCTCCCGGCAAAGACGGCATGATCCACATCTCCAAGATGAGCGATCACCGCATCGACAAGGTGGAGGACGTGCTCGCGGTGGGCGACGTCGTGAAGGTGCGCATCATCAAGATCGGCGAGAAGGGGATCGACTTCAAACTGCTTGAAAAAATGGCATAAGTACGGAATGCAGGAAGAGCCCCCCGGGGCTCTTCTTGTCCTATTTTGCGTTCGGCCGTGCAATCGGCATTGATGCAACGAGGAACCTATGAAGCGCGAAGAGGGGAGGACAAACGAGCGGCCGCGGATCAATTTTCGTCCGCTCGTCTGCTGTGCCCTCGGCTTGATTTTCGGCATCGAACTCTATTTTGCGATCCGGTTCGGGGGCGTTCGGCCCTCGGATTTTTGTATTTTTCTCATCTTGTTCTCCCTCTGCCTCGTGCCGTTCGAAAGGCGGCGCGTGCTCGCGTTGGCGCTCGCCCTGCTCCTGTTCGGCGGGCTCGGCGCAGGTCTCGCGCATCTCAATACGGAGCAACGGCTCCGCGTGAAACCTGACGGCGAATACCTCGTCTCGGGCATGGTAGGCACGTTTACGGTCAAAAACGGGCGGACGGACGTCCTCTTGCGCGATCTCACCTTCGACGGCGTGCCCGTCGGGGGAGAGTTGACGACTTCCTTGACGGGCGAGACGTTCCGCGCGGGCGATATTGTCACATTTCAGGCGAAGGTGACGGCAAACGGCCTACCCATGTCCGGGGATAGCGATTCGATTTATCTCTTTTGCAACGGGATCCGCTATCGGGTCGGGCGGGCCGAGGCCGAGAAGACGGGCACGAGCGGGAACGTTCTCCTTCTGAGCACTTCGGCGCTATACGACAGCCTTCGGAGCGGCATGGGCGGCACGGAGGCGCAGATCGCCTACGCGCTTCTTACGGGCAATTCGCACGGCATCGATACGGGGCTGCTCGAGGAGGTGCGCGCCGGCGGCATCGCGCACATTTTCGCCGTCTCGGGGCTGCACATCGGCACGCTGTTCGCGGCGGTGATGCTCCTCTTCCGCAAATTGGGGCGCAGGGCCTATTTTCCCGCGCTTGCGGCCGCGTTCGTCTACGCCGCATTCTGCGCGTTTACCGTCTCCTCGGTGCGGGCGCTCGTGATGTGCGCCGTGCTCGGCGCTTATCGCAGCATGGGCAGAAAATACGATTATCCCTCCGCGCTCGCCCTCGCGGCAATTCTCATCCTCCTCGTTTCGCCCTGCGAATGGCTTGCGACGGGCTTCCGCCTCTCGTTCGGCGCCTGTCTCGGCATCGCGCTGCTCGGCGGCCCGCTCAAACGCTGTCTGTGCCGGATCCCGCACCTGCCGCGCCTTTTCGCGCGCTATCTCTCCGCCAACCTCGCGGTCCAATTTTTCACCGTTCCCATCCTTCTGGAGGCGTTCGGATATTTCTCGGTGTGGGGATTTCTCTTCAACATTGCGTTCATTCCGTTGCTTCCCGTGTTCTTTTTGACGACGCTCCTCTTTTCGGCGTTGGCGCTCGCCATCCCGCCCGCGGCCGCCTTTTTCTATGCCGCGCCCAAAGGCCTCCTTTCGCTCTTTGTCTTTCTCTTCTCCGCGGCCGACCTTTCATGGGTTTTGACGGGCTTCTCCTTGGGCATGGGTGCCTCCGTTTTTGTAATCGCGTTGGTGATGCTCTCCGATCGCATCCGTCTTTCGAACGCCGTGCGCGCGGGGATCGCCGCCTGCCTCGTCGCGGTCTTCGCCGCGATCGTCGTGCTCGAAAACGTCGTCTTCACGGGCTGCCGCATCGACGTCTATACCAAGGACGACGGCGCCGCCGCACTGGTCAGATCGCCCCATGCCGCCGTGCTCGTGATCGACGGGGACCTCGGACTCGCCGACGCCAAGGATTTTCTCGCCCGCACATACGGCGGGAAGCTCGACGGCGTTTTGGTGCTCGCGGAGGACGAGACGGAGGCGATCAACCGCGCGGCCTTCCTGCCCGCGGCGGCGGTCTATGCGCGCGACGCGGTGGAGACGGGACTGCGGGAGACCGCGCTCGTCTTCGGGGAACGCGTTGAGATCGGCGGGCTCGTCTTTCGGTTCGCGCGGCGGGATAAGCTCGCGATTCTTGCGGAGGGGACGGTCCTCGAGCTGGATTTTGAAAATCCTGCCGCACTTGGCGCCGATTTCTTCCTCGATTCTTCGGACGGGGGCTTGAAATTTTTCTTGGAGAATGGTATAATGAGGACATGGCCGCGTTGAGCGGCGTTTCTTGCTATGAAATTCGTGCAACTTGCCAAAAATCTGAAAGAGGAGGGCTTGAAGCCCGTCTACGTCGTCGAGGGGGCGGAGGCGTATTTCCGCGACCGCGCGGTGGCGAGCATCCGCGACGCGTGCGCGCTCACACAGCCTGCGCTCAACGACGTAAGATACGAGGGGGAGGCCATGCGGGGGGAACGCCTCGCCGCGCTTCCCGCCGAGCTCTTTACGCTGCCCTTCTTCGACGAAAAACGGCTGGTCCGCATCTATGAGTTCTACCCGTCGGAGCGGGAATGGGAGAGCGCGCTGGGCGCCTATGCCGAAAAACCGTGCGAGACGACGGTGCTCGTCATCGTCAACACGGGCCGGAAGAAGGCGGCCGATCTCAAAAAGAAGCGGGGCGTCGTCTATGTGGACTGCGCCAAGGAGTCGGAGGAGATGCTCTCGCGCTGGCTCTTCGGCAGCGCCAAGCGGGCGGGGCTGTCCATCGAGGGAGACGCGGTCTCGCGCATGGTGCGCTACTGCAACTTCGACGCGGCGCGCATGCAGCTCGAACTCAAAAAACTCGGCCAGCTCCTCGGCGACGGCGGGACGATTACGCGCGCCACGGTGGAGGAGTACGTCGCGAAGGACGTCGAATACAAGACGTTTGAACTCACGCAGGCCGCGTCGGGCGGGAACAAGTCCGCGTTCTTCGAGATTCTGCACGATCTGAACGAGAAGGGATTCGACGAAAACGCCGCGCTTGCGGCGCTCGTCTCCCATTTCCGCGCGCTTGCGGAGATCGCGGGCATGAGGGGGAGCGACGCCGACGTCGGCAAAGCGCTCGGTCTGCACCCCTATGTCGTCAAAAAGGACCGGGAGGTCCTCGCGCGGATGGGAAAGGAACGCGCCTCGGCGCTGTACCTCAAATTATACGCGTTCGCGGCCGACATGCGGAGCGGGAAATACAGCAAATCGGGCGCGCTTGCGGGCGCCGTCGCCGAAATATTTTACGGATAATGCAACTGCCGCGCAAAAGGCTTTGCAATTTTCGGAAAAAAACGATATAATGCCGTTGTCCGGAGTACGGCCGGAGGAGGAATGGAACATATGAGATCGCTGATCGAAGTTTGGGAGGGGATCCAATCGGTTTTTACGACCTTTGAATGGGTCATCGTGCTCGAGACGCTGTTTTTTGCCGTCATCATCTATTGGGTCCTCAAGACGCTTTGGGAGAACAATGCGAAGAAGCTCATTTTCGCCTACATCCTGCTCGTGCTGACGGCGGGCGTCTGCACGCTGTTCTCGGACAGGATGAGCATCGGGATCTTCTATCTGTTCTTCTTCCTCCTGTCGCTCTTCTTCCTCTTCCTGTTCAACGTGGAGATCAAGCGGAGCATCTGGAACGCGGGAAAGCGGACGTCCATCACGGCGTCCTCCGCTTCGACGGCCAAGATGACCGCCGTCGCCGCCCGCGCCGACGAATATGTGACGAGCATCGTCAAGGCCGTCCAGAATCTCTCCAAAAACGACATCGGCGCGCTCATCGTGCTGTCCAACGGCAATCTGCCCAAGGAGATCGTCGAGAGCGGCGTGGCGCTCAACGCCAAAATTTCCAGCCAACTCATCGAGGGGATCTTCATCCCCAAGGCGCCCCTGCACGACGGCGCGATGGTCATTTACGGCGACCGCATCCAGGCGGCGGGCTGTTTCCTGCCGCTGACCCAGAAGGATTTCCCCAAGGACTACGGCACGCGCCACCGCGCGGGCATCGGCATCACCGAGGTCGCCGACGTCTCGACCATCATCGTCTCCGAAGAGACGGGCATTGTCTCCATCGTGAAGCGGGGCGAGATCACGCGCTATGTCGATTCCGAAGGACTCAAAAACTTTTTGAAAGAGTATTATTGGAAAGAATTTAATGCCGAGGTGAAGAAATGAAGTTCTTCGAAGCCGTGAAGAAGCTCTTCACACACAACGTTCCGCTCAAATTCCTTGCGCTCATTTTGGCCGCGGCGGCGGTCATCGTCATCAACGCAGCCCTATGAACCTTTTCAAAGTACCGAGAATGATCATCCCGCGGGAGGACTACGGGAAGTGGGCGGTCACGCCGCCCGAACTCTATGCGGGCGACCGCGCCTATTGGGAAAACGCGGGGAGCGCGGCGGGGGATCCCGCGGCGCTTCGCATGATCTTGCCCGAAGTTTACGGCGACGAGGACCTCGACGCGCGCATTGCGGCCGCCGGAGAGGCGATGTATGCCGCGCTGGAAGACGGGCTCTTTGAAAAACTCAACCGCGGATTTCTCCTCGTCCAACGCGAGACGGCCGCGGGGCTTCGGAGCGGCATTCTCGGCTGTATCGACCTCGAAGCATATTCCGTGCGCGGGGAGGGACACATTTTTCCCGCCATGGAGGCCGATCCCGTCCGCCTTGCCCGCGAACGCGCGCTGCGCGACGCCACGCCGCTCGAATACGGGCGCGCCGTCGTCGTCTACCGCGATAAACGGCGCAAGATCGAGAGGCTTCTCTCCAGGGAGGAACTCGAGGAAGTATATGCCTATGACGTCGAAGGGCAGGGGCATGTCGCGGGGTACTACCTTCCGGAGGACCTTGCCGAGATGGTCGCGGAGCTGATGTGTCCGCGCTCTTCGCCCGATCTTTGCGTCTTCTCCGGCGCGGAGGTCGTCGGCGCGGCCAAGGCGCAGTGGGAAGATTGCAAGAAGACCCTGCGCGCGGAGGAGTGCGAAAACCATCCCGCCCGCTTCCTGCTCGTCGAATTTGTCGACCTCTATGAGGAGACGTTCGAGCCACGGCCCCTGCACCGCGTGCTTTGCGACGTCGACGCCGAGGCCTTCTGCGACTTCTTCATGAAAAATCTCAAGTGCAAGCGGACGGGGAACGTCGTAAAGCCCGTCAAGAGCGGCGTTGCGGCCGTGCGCGACTGCGACGCGCTCATCGCGCGGTTCTTGCAGGCGAACGGGGGACAGGTCAAATATGTCCGCGGCGCCGAGTTTCAGCGGCTGTGCGAGGACGCGGACAGCGCGGGCGTCTTTTTGACACTGCCCGATAAGGAGGAGATCTTCGAGAGCGCCGTCAAGGGGACTATGCTCCCGCGGGAGGCCTTTGCCGCCTATCCGCAGAGCGAGGCGCGCCGCCTCCTCGAGATGCGGGAGGATGCCTATGATTAAAGTTTGCAAATTCGGCGGGACGTCGATGGCGGACGGCACGAACTACCTGCGCGTGCGGGAGATCGTCGCGGCCGATCCCTCCCGCAGATATGTGGTCGTCTCCGCGCCCGGCAAGCGTTACAGCGGCGACAGAAAGGTCACCGACCTCCTCTATGAGACGGCGAGAGACGTAAAAGAGGGGGGGCATGTCCGAGATGCATATGAAAAAGTCGCGGAAAGATTCCGCTCTATCGTGCACGAGTTGGGGCTCGCCATGGACATCGAAGGGGTGCTCGCGGAGACGGCCGATGCCATCGAGCACGAGGGGAGTGAAGATTTTGCGGCCTCGCGCGGGGAGTATCTTGCGGGCCTCGTCATGGCCGAACTTCTGCACGTTCCCTTCCTCGACGCGCGGCTGTATATCAAGTTTTCCGCCGACGGCAGGCTGGACGGCGCGCGCAGTTATGCGCTGCTCCGCGAGGCGCTCAAAGGCAAGCCGTGCGCCGTTGTCGCGGGCTTCTACGGCGAGGACGCCGAGGGTCGCGTGAAGACGTTCTCGCGCGGGGGGAGCGACGTCACGGGCGCCATTGTTGCGCGTGCGGTCGGCGCCGACCTCTATGAGAATTGGACGGACGTCTCCGGCTTCCTGGCGTGCGATCCGCGAATCGTCGCAAGTCCCGCCGGCATTCCCTCGCTCTCCTATAAGGAGCTTCGCGAGCTCTCCTACATGGGAGCCAACGTCTTGCACAGCGAGGCCATCTTCCCCGTGCGCGAGGCAGATATCCCCATCCGCATCAAGAATACGTTCCGCCCCGAGGACGAGGGCACGCTCATCGTCCCCACCTCCAAATACGATTTTCTGAACCGCCCCGTGACGGGCATCGCGGGCAAGAAGGATTTTACGGTCATCTTTCTCGAGAAGTCGCTCATGAATGCCGAGATCGGCTTTGCCTACCGCGTGCTCGAAGTACTGCTGCGGCACCGCGTTTCGTTTGAACACATCCCCTCGGGCATCGACACCATGTCCTTTGTCGTCGACAGCGCCGAGCTTACAGGCGGGATCCTGGAGCAAGTGGAGCGTGAGATCGACGAGGCGGTGCATCCGGACCGGCTCTCCGTCATCACGGGCATCGCGCTCATCGCCGTCGTGGGACACGGCATGAGCCGCAAGATCGGTATCGCGGCGCGCCTGTTCGACGCGATCGCGCGCGCAGGCGTCAACGTCCGCATGATCGACCAGGGTTCCTCCGAGCTCAACATCATCGTCGGCGTGGAGAACGCCCAATACGAGCGGACGGTGCGGGCGGTCTACGAGGAATTTTTCAAGGACCGATAATTTTCGGAAATTTTTTCAACGATTGCGGCGGGAGAACCCCCGCCGTTTTTTTGCGCCCGCGCCTGTTCACGGACGGCGCGCAATGAGACTTACAGCGTGGGGGAGAGGGGCGCGCCGCGGACCATGTCCGCGGCGCGCCCTTATGAAACGGGGGCGGAGGGTCCGAAGCGATCACTTCGCGCCGCCTCGGATACGGAAATTTTCGCGGACGGAATAATTTCCGAAACGCTTGCACACATTGCGCATAGGAGGAAATTATGAAGAAGTTTTTGTTAGTCGCTGCGCTTTCGCTTGCACTCGGGGCAACGGTTGCCGCGGGGGTCGTGACCACGGCCGCATTCCGCTCAGACGACGTGCCTGCAGTCGAAGCCGTAGAGACCGCTGTGCTCCGTCAAGGCAGTACGGGCGCCGAGGTCAAGGAGGTCCAGCGCAGATTGAAACAATGGGGCTACTATACGGGCGCTGTCGACGGCATCTTCGGCGCGGGAACAAAGAAGGCGGTCATCGCGTTCCAGAAAAAGAACGGGCTCACCGCCGACGGGGTCGTCGGGAAGGCGACCTATGCCGCGCTCGGCATGAATGATTCCTACAACGCTCTGGACGGAAAGGGGAGCGGCAACAGTTCGAGCTCGGGCTCCTCGAACCAGGCGTCGAGCTATACCTCGTCCGATCTCTACCTGCTCGCCAAGGCGATCTATGCCGAAGGACGGGGGGAAAGCTATACGGGGCAGGTCGCGATCGGCGCCGTGATCATGAACCGCGTGAGGAGCGCGTCCTTCCCCAACAGCATTTCGGGCGTCATCTATCAGAAAGGCGCGTTTACGGCCGTGACGGACGGACAGATCAACCTCGAACCGAACCAGACTGCATATAACGCCGCGCGCGACGCCATGAACGGTTGGGATCCGACTTACGGATGCCTGTATTATTACAACCCGGCCGTCGCGACGAGTTCCTGGATCTTCGGCCGCCAGACGGTGACGGTCATCGGCAAGCACGTCTTTGCCATATAAGGAGGAAATATGAAGAAAGAAACCGGAAAGAATGTATCCAGCGGCGCCGAGAAAGTGGAGCGCGTGGAGCAGGAAAATTTTACGCAGGAGAGCGTGGATCCCATGGCCCCCGGTAAGGAGACCATGACCAAAAATGATGGTACCATGTCCGAAACGGGGAAGAAGAAAACCTCAAAACCCCGCACGGCGGCGGCCAAAAAGACGGCCAAGAAGACGGCCGTGAAGCGGGAGGAGGCGGCCGCAAACAAGCGCGTGGCGGCGGCCAAAGTGCGCGCCGACAAGAAGGAAGAAAAGCGCGCGAAGAAGACGTCCGTCAAGCAGGCGAAGATCGAGAAGAAGGCCGCCGTCAAACAGGCGAAGATCGAAAAGAAGCAGGCCATCGCGGAAAAGAAGTTGGCGCGCAAGGAGATGATCGCCAAGAAGAAGGCGGAACGTCTCGAAAACCGCGCGAGGCGCAAGGCCGATCTCAAGGCGAAGCGCGTTGAACGCCGTGCCGAAAAGGCGGCGCGCCGCGAGATCCTCAAAAACGAATCCAAGACCGAACGCGCAAAGCGGATCGAACGGGAAAAGCGCGACAAGATCGCCGCGAGACGGAGAAAGACCGAGGCGCGCGAAAAGGCGCGGGAAAACAAACTCAAGGCAAGAGAGGCCGCCCATGTCCGCAAGGCGGAGGACAAAAAGCACAGACGCGAACAGAAGACGGAGCGCCGCAGAAACGGGTTCGGGGGGTGGCTCGCGGCCGTCATTTCTCTCGGCACGGCCTGTCTGGTCCTCGCTGCCGTCGTCACGGCGGGCGCGTTCCGCATGAACGATATGGCCGTCGAGGCAGAGAGCGGATACCGTTCCACGCTCTATGAAATGGTCTCCGTCTGCGAAGATCTCGACGACAGCCTCGGCAAGCTCCGCGTCTCTTCGGGCGCGGGCGAACAGAGAAAACTGCTCACCGATATCCTCGTCGATACGGCGCTCTTGGAGGCCTCCATCGAACGCATCCCCGTCGACAGCGCCACGGGCACGAGCATCTCGGCGTTCGTCAACAACACGGGCTCCTATGCGCGCACGCTGCTCTCGCGGCTCGCCTCCGGAGACGGCATCCGCGAGGAGGACAAGACGCGCATCGCCGATCTCTATGAGGTCAACGACAGCATCTACGGTGAGCTCAACGGGCTCATCACCGAGGTCAATTCGCTCAAGGAGTTCTTCGGCAAGCTCGGCGGCATGAAGGACGCCCTCACGCGCCTGCAAAATTCGGGCAAGGAGATCTCCGAGGCGCCCTTCTCCGAGGAGGGCAATATCGGCAGCAACCGCCTTTTCGCGCTCGAAGAGATCTCTTCCTCCGAAGCGGAATCGCGCGCGAGATCGTATTTCGAAGGGTACCGCATTGCGGACGTCCGCTACACGGGCGAGACCGTCACGCGGGAATTTAGCGCCTACGACTTCGTGCTCACCGATGAGGACGGGCTGGAGATCTTTGCGCAGATCACCAAACACGGCGGCAAACTGCTCTTCTTCGACACCTATGAGGAATGCACGCAGAAGAATTTTGACCTCGAGGAGTGCGACGCGCTTGCACGTTCCTTCCTCGCGGGGCTGGGGATCGAGGACGTCGAGGCCGTGTGGCTTTCCGACGGCGGCATGGTCGCCAACCTGACGTATACGACGGTCAGCGAGGGGGTCCGCATCTATCCCGAGATCATCCGCGTCCGCGTGTGCGAAGAGAAGGGGCGTGTGGTCGGCATGGACGCGCGGGGATTCCTCGTCAACGATAAGGATTACAACATCCGCCACACGCTTGCCCGCG
Organism: uncultured Clostridia bacterium; assembly: GCA_947627565.1. Taxonomy (GTDB): domain Bacteria; phylum Bacillota; class Clostridia; order Christensenellales; family Borkfalkiaceae; genus Gallimonas. The sequence continues at coordinate 16,182 of CANQWO010000016.1, read as the reverse complement.
AAGAGGCGGCGCGGCGGCTGACGGCTGGGCTCGAACCCTACGCCTGCAATTTGGCCCTCATCCCCGTCGACGGCCGGGAAGTCGTCGCCTACGAGTTTGGCTGCAAATACGGCGAGGACGAATATCTTGTCTATATCGACGCCAATACGGGCGAAGAAGTGGAAATTTTCCGCGTCATGGCCAGCGCGAGAGGCAGCTACCTCAGGTGAGCGGAAATTCCGAGGAAAATTCCGAAAATCCAAAAAAACGGGGGTAAAATCCCCAAAAACAGCGAAAAATCCTTTATTTCGATGAATTTCGAAATAAAGGATTTTATGGTATTTGCGCAGTTTTTCGGGCCGATGGGGTCGGGCGCGCCCGCGCGGCGTGCCGGGTACAAAATCTTCGTTTCCAAAAGACTTGCAAAAATCGGAGCGGTGCGCTATAATAGAGGTATGTTCCACGTTGTTTTGGTCGAGCCCGAGATCCCGCAAAATGCGGGCAACATCGCCCGCACATGCGCGGCGACGGGGTGCGTCTTGCATCTTGTAAGACCGCTCGGGTTTGAGATCTCCGATAAATACTTGAAGCGTGCCGGCCTCGACTATTGGCAGTTCGTCGATGTGCGCGTGCATGAAGATCTTGAAGAGACGCTCTCCGCGCTTCGGGGCGTTCCCTGCTATTTTTTTACGACCAAAGCGGAGAAGCGCTACGACGACATCCCCTATGAGGCGGGGTGCGCGCTCTTCTTCGGCAAGGAGACGGCGGGGCTGCCGGAGGAATTGTTGGTGAAGAACCGCGAATCCTGCGTGCGGATCCCCATGCTCGGCGGGCGCCGCTCGCTCAATCTCTCCAACAGCGTGGCCATCGCCGTCTATGAGGGACTGCGGCGGCACGACTTTGCGGGGCTGGAGACACGCGGCGCGCTCCACAGACTGCGATGGTGAGGCGCAGACGTTCGGCCGCCGTGCTCGTCGCGGCCCTGGTCATTTCCTGTTTGGTCCTTGCGGGGCTGCCCCTGCCCGCAAAGGCCGCGGCGGAGGAGAAAGTCCTCTGTATCTGGGAGGACGGGGCCCGCACGGAACCCTATGCCGCCGCGTATGACGCGCTCGACGGCATTCGGGACGACGGGACCATCGGCCTCGTGCGCGACGGAAAGCATGGGTATGTGAAGACGGGGCAGGCTTTCGCAGAAGTCTGCGATGTTCTGCGCTTCGGAACGCTTGCCGAGCTGTGCTCCTTGGACATGGGTGGCCTCGATAAGCTCGAACGCGCCGCAATTATGCAGGCATTCGGCAATCAGATCTACTATGCGGGCGGGGCGTTTGCCATCGTCGGAGATACCGTCGCGCCGATGGAGCTGACGCAGGCCGACTGCGTGCGGCTGCTCGACGGCACGCTTCCGCGCGATTATCTCGCGGAGACGGGCGCCTCGGCGCTCTGCATCATGGGGCCGTCTGCCGCGATCACGGCGGACAGACTGGTCGGGAGCGGCATTGCGCGCGTCACGGCGGTCCCGCCCTATGCGGCGGAACAGGACGCGCTCTATCTCGATACGCCGGGCGGAAGACGGTTGATCGCCGCCCTTCCCTGCGCCGTCTCGCTCACGGTGGGGGACTGCGACTTTCTCGACGCGGGCGCGCTCTCCCCTTGCGAGGCGCTGGTCTCGCTCACGCTTCCCTTCCTCGGCGGCGCGAAGGGCGGACCGGAGGAGGACGGGACCCTGTTGCGACTCTTTGAGACGAAAAACGGGGCACCCATGCCCGCGATGCTCGCTTCGGTAACGGTGACGGGCGGGGAGATCGCAGACGACGCGTTTTACGGGTTTGAACTCGCGCAGGTCACGCTCTGCGGCGCGGAGCGCGTTTCGCCGCTCGCCTTTGTCGGCGCAAACGTCGGCATCATTCATGCGCCGTGCGACGCGCTTCGGCTCTCCGGACCGTATCGGACAGAGCGCGCACCCTGCGGTTGCACGGTCTATACCAAGGAGGATCCATGAAGAAGATTTTGAAGAAAATATTCAGCCGCTTTTCCCTCGTGGGGCTGACCATCATTGTGCTGTTTTTGCTGTTTGTGGCGTTGACGCTGGGCGCGATCTTCCTGCCCGAGGTCATCATCGTGCACTTCTTCCCGCGCGCGGAGGGCATTGTCTCCACGCTGGTGACGGTGATCCTCTGGATCATCGACGTGATCGCGGTCCTGCACGCCGCCAACCGCGACATGGTCCCCGAGACCAAGATCCCGTGGATCCTGTGCATCGTCGGCCTCAACATCTTCGGCGTTGCCATCTATGCGACGTTTTCCTCTCATCGTCCCTCGCGCAAGATGCGGCGAATCTACCGCGCGACGGGGAACAACACCGCTCCCTACGAACAGCCCGGCGTCTCCCGCGAGACGATGCACGCCGAGATGGGCCGCTGGGCGGCCGTGAGCGTGGCGCTCTCCACCGCCAATCCCTTTGCCGTGCCGTGCCGCGGCACGCAGACGCAGTATTTCGCCTCGGGGGAGGAGATGATGCCGCACCTCCTCGAAGATTTACAGCGGGCCGAGAAGTTCATCTTCCTCGAATACTTTATCCTCGAGCGCGGCAAGTTCTGGAATGCCATTTTGGAGATCCTCGAGCAGAAGGTCAAGGCGGGCGTCGAAGTGCGGGTCATGTACGACGACATCGGCTGCATGAGTAAGATCCATCTCAACTACTATAAGACGCTGCAAAAGAAGGGCATCAAGTGCGTGAAATTCAATCCGTTTGTGCCCGTCGTGACCAACGTCCACAACAACCGCGACCACCGCAAGATCACCGTCATCGACGGCAAAGTGGGCTATACGGGCGGGCTCAATCTCGCCGATGAATACATCAACGAGACGCACCCCTTCGGCTATTGGAAGGACACGGCTCTCCGCCTCGAAGGGGAGGGGGTCAAAAATCTGACGCTCATGTTCCTGCGCCTCTACGGCATGCAAAAGCGGAAGGTCGAGGACGTCGCGCCCTACATTCCCGAGACGTTCGAGGTGTTTGCGGAACGCGGCTATGTCCAGCCCTACGGCGACGGGCCCTATCCGCTCTACGGGCGGCATCTCGGCGAGGACGTCTACATCAACATCATCAACGAGGCGCGGCGGTATGTGTGGATCACGACGCCCTATCTCATCATTGATTACCGCATGCGGGAGGCGCTCGTCTCGGCCGTCAAGCGCGGCGTGGAAGTCCGCATCCTCACCCCGCACATTCCCGATAAAAAATTGGTCTTCGCGCTCACGCGCTCCAACTATAAGGCGCTGATCGAGGGCGGCGTACATATTTATGAATATACCCCCGGGTTTGTCCATGCCAAAATGATGCTGGCCGACGACGAGGTCGCCGTTCTCGGCACCATCAATCTCGATTACCGCTCGTTCCTCTATCATTTTGAGAACGCCGTGTTTATGTATCGCACGCTCGCGCTCTACAGCATCAAGGAGGACATGGTCTCGACGTTTGCCGTCTCCAAGGAGCAAACGCTCGAAGACGCCAAGCGGAACGTCGTCACGCGCGGGCTCTGCGAGATCGCCAAACTGTTCGCGCCGCTGTTCTGACCGGGAACTTTGTGAGGCGGCCCCGTCCCGGAAAAAAACGGCCGCAAAGGAGGGAAGTCCGCGGCACGCGGGTGCGGACGAAATGCCATGATCCATTCTCTTTCGGGCGGCGTCCTCGCCGACGATCGACAGATGCTCTTTGCCAAAGTGGACGTGATGGGCACGCCCTGTTGGTATCTCGCGCCCTTTCCCGTCGAGGCGGGGGACCGCGTGCTCGTACCGTTCGGGCGGAGCGCGCAGCCGGTCGCGGGCACGGTGCTTCGCACGGAGGTCAACGGACGCCAGACCGCGCCCGTTCCGATGAATCGCGTGAAGTCGATCGAAAAGAAGTTGGAAAATCCTTGACAGCGGCGGGCAGATGTGATACAATACAGAGCACATAGGGGAGTAATCGGCCCGCAATGCGGGCGGCAGCGTCCACACATTGCGATTTTTCGCGGGTTCTGCATGAAACGGTGAGACTTATGCACGGAGTTTTTTCGTGCGTAAGTCTTTTTTCTTTCCCCGAGAGGCGATATGGAGATTTGGGAAGTTTGTCTGACGGGCGTCGCGCTCGCGATGGACGCCGTTGCGGCCGGCATGACCGACGGCATGGCGGAGCCGCGCATGGGGCTGAAAAAAGTTGTCCTCATTGCGGGCGTCTTCGGCTTTATGCAGTTCATCATGCCGCTCTTCGGCTATTCGTTCGGTACGTTCTTTTCCTTTCTCGTCGAAAAGATCGCGCCGTGGCTTTCCTTTGTCCTCCTGCTCGCGATCGGCGGAAAATCCGTGCTGGAATTTTCCGGACAGCAGGAAAAGCGCACGCTCAAACTGTCCTGCCCGCGGCCCGTATCGGCAGGCGAAATTGTGTTACAGGGCATTGCCACCAGCCTCGACGCCCTCGCCGTCGGCGTGACGTTTCTCGCCGTCGAGACGGAAAACGGCCTACCCATGTCTGTGATATGGTGCTCGGTTTTGATCGGAGCCGTCACATTTGTGCTGTCGGCGTGCGCAGTCTTTGCGGGGAATCGGATCGGCGGGCGCTTTGCCGACCGTGCGCGGCTCGTCGGCGGATTGGTACTCATTGCCATCGGCGCCAAGATCCTCGGGGAGGGAATTTTGTAGGAAACGGCCAATCGGCTTGACAGCGCGGCCTCGATTTGTTATAATGAAAGAAATTGTTTGATGAAGTTAACGAACGAGGTGGCTATGAAGCCGATCAAGCACTATGATTTTTCGAAGAAACCCCGCAAGGCCAGCAGATTTTGGATGGGCATCGCGCGGCCGTTCGCCATTCGCCCGCGTCTGAAGGGCAGGCCGCTCACGGTGGAGAAATTGAAAATGGACGGCATCGAGCCGCCCTATCTCCTGCTCGCGACGCACGCCAGCATGCTTGATTTTCCCGTGATGTATATGGCGGTGCATCCGCACAACGCCAACAATGTCGTCGCGATCGACGCCGTGCGCGACGTGGGGGATTTCTTTATGCGCCGTCTCGGGTGCATCACCAAACGCAAGTTCGTCAAGGACTACCATCTCATCCGTCACATGCGGTATTGCGTCGAGAAATACAAATCCATCGTCTGCGTCTATCCCGAGGCGCGGTATTCCCTCGACGGGACGACGTCATACGTCCCCGAATCCGTCGCCAAGATGGCGAAGCTGATGAAGGTGCCCCTCGTCGTCTTGCGCATTTACGGGACGTTCGTGGCCGCGCCGCAGTGGAACAAGCCCGAGCAGAAGATCCCGCTGCGCGCCGAACTCGAATGTCTCGCGACGACGGAGGAACTCAAAGAACTTCCGTGGGAAGAGGTCTATGCCCGCATCCTGCGCGGCATGGCGCGCGACGACTATCGGTATCAGCAGGAGAACGGGATCCGTCTCACGAGCCCGCACCGTGCCGACGGACTGCATGCCATTTTATATCAATGCCCGCACTGCAAAACGGAGTTCCGAATGCATTCCGGGGGCACGCGGCTGTGGTGCGAGGCCTGCGGCAAGGTCTGGAACATGAGCGAGCTCTCCGAGCTCTCGGCCGAGGAGGGAGAGACGGAATTTTCCCACATTCCGGACTGGACCAAATGGGAGCGGCAGAATGTCCGCGAGGAGGTGCGGAGCGGCAAATACCGTTTCGAGGCGGAGGTGACCGTTCACACCCTGCCCAACGCCAAGCGTTTTTACGACCAGGGGATAGGAAAACTCACGCAAGATCAGAGCGGGACGACGCTGGAATGCACGGTCTACGGCGAGAAGCGGACGCTGCATTGGGCCGGGACGGAACTCGAGAGCGTACATATCGAATACGATTATCCGTTCCGCAAGAAGAAATACAAAAAGAATATCTTCGGAGACTGCGTCGACATCTCGACGCCCGACGACAGCTATTGGCTGCACCCGGTGGGGCTGCGGGATCAGCTCACGAAGATTTCGTATGCGACGGAGGAGATCTACTTCCTCGCGAAGGAAAAGACCAAACTCTGAATCCCGTCCCGTTCTCCGGAACGGGATTTTTTTAACGGAAACGGGCGAATTTTATAATATCTTCGGACGGGGCGGGCGATAAACTTGACTTCTTTTGTCCGAAGTGGTATGATTTTTCGGACGGGAGGGAGTAGTCCTCGGTGCCATGGCAACATACCCCGGAGCAATTCCGTGTCATGGCCGTTCTCCTTGAATGACAAGACTCTCGCTGCAATCTTACTCAGAAGGTCGGGTATGCTGTATCTTTGGATTTTTTTGGTCATTCTCGGGTTTGCCTTTCTCATCAAGGGGGCCGATTGGTTTGTCGACGGTGCGGCCGGGATCGCGGGGAAGTGCAAGATCTCTCCGCTCGTCATCGGGCTCACCGTGGTCGCGTTCGGTACGAGCGCGCCCGAACTCGCCGTCTCCGTGACGTCCGCCATCGGGCACTCCACCGATATCTCCATCGGGAATGTCGTGGGCAGCAACATCACCAACATCTTTCTCATCCTCGGTTTTACGGCGCTCATCCATCCCCTTCCCGTCCGAAAAAATTCGCTGACGGCGGATATTCCCGTGCTGCTCCTCGCCTCCGCGCTCCTCGTGGGGTTGGGCGCGTGGAACTGCGCCCTCGAATGGTGGGACGGACTCATCCTGCTTGCCGTCTTTACGGGCTACATGGCGCTCCTCATTCGCACGACGCTTCGCGAACGGAACGAGGCGCAGACGATAAACGAGGGGGGCATGTCTGAGACAGAGCCTCCGAAAACAGCGCTCGGCCGCTGGTTTGCGCGCATGGAGGAGAAGACGTGGTTTCTGATCCTGCTCACGCTCGTCGGCCTCGGGCTCGTCGTGGGCGGCGGGACGCTGCTCGTCGACGGCGCCAAATATATCGCCTCCTATTTCGGCGTGACGGAGCGCATCATCGGCCTGACCGTCGTCGCCATCGGGACGTCGCTCCCCGAGCTCGTGACGTCCGTGATGGCCGCTTCCAAGGGCGAGACGGACATCGCCGTCGGAAACGTCATCGGGAGCAATATCTTCAACATCTTTTTTGTCGCGGGCATTGCGTCGCTCTTCTACCCGCTGACGTTCACGCTCGCGGGCAATCTCGTCGACGCGCTGGTCGCGCTCGGCGCCGCGGTCGTACTGCTGCTCTGCGCCCTCCTCGGAAGGCGCAAGCTGGGGCGCGCCTCCGGGGCGGCGATGCTGCTCCTCTTTATCGGCTACTACGTCTATCTCTTTCTTGCGTAACTTGCCATGAAACATCTCTTTTCCGCACTGAAACGCTATCGGATCGAGGCGATCTTGTCGCCTCTTTTCAAGCTGCTCGAGGCCATGATGGAGCTCATGGTCCCCCTCGTCATCCGCGCCATCGTCAATGTCGGCATCGAAAACGGGGACAGGGCCTACATTTTGCACGCCTGCCTCATCCTTGCGCTCTTCGCCGTGCTGGGGCTGGGCTTCGCGCTCACGGCGCAGTATTTTGCCGCAAAGGCCGCGGTGGGGACTTCGGCGACGCTCCGCGGCCGCCTCTTCCGCAAGATGCAGTCCTTTTCCTTCAGCCGCATCGACGACATGGGTACGGCCTCTATGCTCACCCGCATGACGAGCGATACGCAACAGGTGCAGACGGGCGTCAACATGACGCTGCGCCTTCTGCTCCGTTCGCCCATCATCGTCTTCGGCGCCACGGCCATGGCATTCTTTGTCGACGCGCGCACGGCGCTCGTCTTTTTGGGCCTGATCCCGCTGCTTGTCGTCGTGATCTATGCGGTGATGGCGGTCTGTGTGCCCCGCTACCGCAACGTGCAGGAGCGGCTCGATGACGTCTATCTCTCCGCCCGTGAAAATCTGACGGGCGCGCGCGTCATCCGCGCCTTCCGCAAGGAGGAGGGGGAGCGCGCGGAGTTTCGCCAAAGGACGAAGGCGCTCTATACGTCGCAGGTCCGCGTCGGCCGCATCGCCGCGCTCACGGGGCCGCTCACCTATCTGCTCGTCAACGTCGCCGTCATCGTCCTCGTCGCAGTCGGCGCGATCCGCGTGGATCACGGCGCGCTGGAACAGGGGGACGTCATTGCGCTCTACAATTATCTTGCGCTCATTCTCGTCGAACTCGTCAAATTCGCCAACCTGATCGTCACCGTCGCAAAGGCCGCGTCGTGCATGAAGCGCATCGGGGCCGTCTTAGACGCGGAGGGCGAGCCTTCTACGCTTACGGAGGGGGACACCGCAGACATGGGTGCCCCCGTCGTCGTCTTCCGCGACGTCGGATTCACTTACGACGGGGGCGGCGCGCCTGCGCTCTCGGGCATTACGTTTACGGCGGAGCGCGGGGAGACGATCGGCATTTTGGGCGGAACGGGCGCGGGAAAGAGTACGCTCGTGCGGCTTTTGCCCCGCTTCTATGCGGCGACGGCGGGGGAGGTCCGCCTCTTCGGCCGCGACGTCAACGCCATCCCCGCCGAAGAACTTCGCGCCAAGATCGGCTATGTGCCGCAGAAGGCCGTCCTGTTCCGCGGGACGGTCGCCTCCAATTTGCGATGGGGGTGCGAAAACGCCGACGACGCGGCCCTCATGCGCGCCGCGGAACTTGCGCAGGCCGCCGACGTCGTGGAGGCCAAGGGCGGCCTTGCGGGGGAGATCGCGCAGGCCGGCCGTAACCTTTCGGGCGGGCAAAAACAGCGGCTCACCATCGCCCGCGCTTTGGTAAAACAGCCCGACATCCTCATCCTCGACGACAGTTCCTCCGCGCTCGATTATGCGACGGACGCCCGCCTGCGGGCGGCGCTCAAAACGCTTTCCTGTACGGTCTTTCTCGTCTCCCAGCGGGTGTCCTCGGTGCGGGACGCAGACAAGATTTTGGTGATGGACGAGGGGCATATCGCGGACATGGGTACCCACGACGAGCTCCTCGCGCGCTGTCCGCTCTATCAAGAGATCTATCGGTCGCAGACGGAGGGAGCATGAAAAATCGCAAGGCCTTTGCGGGCATTCTCCGCTATCTCAAACCGTATACGGTCCCGCTTCTTGTGACGATCGTCTCCGCGCTCACGGTCGCCGCGGGGCAGTTGCTCGCGCCCTATTTTGCGGGGCGCGCCGTGGACTGCATTTTGGAGACGGGCGTCGACATGGCGGGCGTGCGCAAAAACATTCTCGGCGTCGGCGTCTCCGCCGTCGGCGTCCTCGTCTTTCAGTGGATCTTGAGCGTATGCAACAACCGCATTGCCTACGGCGTGCTGCGGGATATCCGCCGCGACGCCTTCCGAAAGCTCGCCCGGCTCCCCCTGCGCTACCTCGACGACCGCCCCTACGGCGACGTGTCCTCGGTCATTGTCTCCGACGCGGAGCAGTTCTCCGACGGCCTGCTCCTCGCGTTCAACCAATTTTTTACGGGGATTTTGACCATCTTCGGAGTGCTCGGCATCATGCTCGCCATCCGCTGGGAGATCGCGCTCGTCGTCTTCTGCATCACGCCGCTCTCCATCTTCGTGGCGCGCTTTATCGCCTCGCGCACCTATCAGACGTTCAAGGCGCAGGCGGAGTCCCGTGCGGAGGAGGCGGCGTTCGTGGACGAAATGCTCGGCGAACTCAAAGTCGTCAAGGCCTTCTCCCGCGAGAAGGCCAACGAGGCGATCTTCGAAGGGAAGAACGAATCGCTGCGGCAGGCCTCGCTGAAAGCCGTATTTTTCTCGTCGACGACCAACCCGACGACGCGCTTCATCAATGCCCTCGTCTACGCCGCCGTCGCCTTCTCCGGCGGGCTTTTTGTGCTCATGACCGCGGACATGGGTGCCCCGTTTACTGCCGGGATGCTCATGACGTTTCTCTCCTACGCCAACCAATACACCAAGCCGTTCAATGAGATCTCCGAGGTCGTGGCGGAGTTCCAGAACGCGTTCGCCTGTGCGGCGCGCCTCTTCTCGCTCATCGGGGAAGAGGAGGAGCCGTCGGACGCGGGGCTTCCCGCGCTCGGCAGGGTTCGCGGGGAGGTCGCGGCAGAGGACGTCGCGTTTTCCTATTCGCCCGACCGGGAGCTCATCAAGCATTTCGATCTCGCGGTGCAGGCGGGCATGCGCGTCGCCATTGTCGGCCCGACGGGATGCGGCAAGACGACGCTCGTCAATCTCCTCATGCGGTTCTACGACGTGCAGGAGGGGGCGATCTACGTGGACGGACGGGACGTGCGCACCGTCACGCGCGCCTCGCTGCGGGAGAACTACGGCATGGTGCTGCAGGAGACGTGGCTCAAGACGGCGACCGTGCGCGAAAACCTCAAAATGGGGCGGCCCGATTGCAGCGACGAGGAGATGGTGGAGGCGGCCAAGGCGGTCAAGGCGCATGCGTTCATCATGCGTCTGCCGCAGGGATATGAGACCGTCATCGGCGACGAAGGCGTGCTTTCCGCGGGGCAGAAACAGCTCCTCTGCATCGCCCGCGTCATGCTCTGTCGCCCGCCCATGCTCATTCTCGACGAGGCGACTTCCAATATCGACACGCGCACCGAGAAGATCGTGCAGGAGGCGTTTGCGGCGCTCATGAAGGGGCGGACGAGTTTCATCGTCGCCCACAGACTTTCCACCATCGAGAACGCCGATCTCATTCTCGTCATGCGGGAGGGGAAGATCGTCGAACAGGGCACGCATGCCGCGCTCCTTGCAAGGGGCGGCTTCTATGCCGAACTCTACCACGCCGGCTTTTCGGGCTGATTCCATGAAAGCGAGATAAATTCCACCCGCCATGCCTTGCTTTCCCGCTCTCCCTTTGTTAAAATGTGGGGGAAGGAGGACGCTATGGAGGAGGACGTTATGCAAGAGAACAGGATCGGGGATTTTCTGAAACGATTGCGCCGCGCGCACGGTCTGACCCAGCAGGAGGTCGCCGACAGGCTCGGCATCTCCAACCGCACGCTCTCCGCGTGGGAATGCGGGACGGCCATGCCCGACATTCTCCTCCTGCCCGCGCTCGCCGACCTCTATGGCGTGACGGCAGACGAGCTGTTGCGCGGAGAAAAAAACGGAAAAGGCGCGCGGCCCGAAATGGCGGGCGAACCCTTTGAAGAGGACGCAGGCGTTGGGCAAGAGAACGGCGCGCCGACAAGCGCGGAGCCTGCCGGGCCGAAGAAAACATTGTCCCGTTTTTGCACGCAGTCGTGTATCACGGCGGCTGTCTTCACGGCAGGGCTTGTGCTCTTCTTTTTCGGACTTTATCAAGATTTCACCACCGTCGTATGGACGGGTTGGCAGTGGTGGCTGCTGCTTCTCTTCACGGGACTTGCGGACATGGTGGTCACTGCGGGCGTCTTCCTCGCCTTTTGGCAGAGTGCGGAGAGGGCCTTCGGGGAGGACGCGGCGTTTCGCCTTCGCGTCAGACGCCAGCTCTCCTACTGCGCGTATGTTCCCGCCGCGCTGTCGCTCGTGTTCGGCGCTACATTCGGCCTCGCGTCGGCAAAAATGGTCTTCTCGCCGGAGCGGACGGCCGCCACAGTCGGCTTTTTTGTCCTTTCGCTCGGGCTCTTTTTGTTCGGAGTTCTGCCCTACACCCTCGCCCTGAAAGCGAGCGGCGAAGAGGCGCGAAATACGCTGCGCGCCAACGCAAAACGGGCCGCAAAAATTTTCTGTTTTGCCCTCATTCCCGCGGCGCTCGCCCTCCTCGAGATGGCGATCATGCCGGCGTTTTCCTACCCCGTCTCGCACAATGAACAAGTTTCCGAGAGGGACGGGGCGGAATTTGTAAGGAAGATGGAGAGCATCGTTATCGACGGAAGATTCACCGATTCCTACACGGAAAATTGGCTCTCTGTGGGGGACTTGGAGGCCGCAAACGGCGAGACGGCCGCGGAAGGCGAGTATTTTCTTCCGCTCTCCGCGCGCGCAGAGGACGCTGGCACGGAGCGGATCGACCTCGGGAACGGCTTTTATGCACAATTTACGGAGGACAAGGCGGGGTGTACGGTCACGGTCGTTTTGGATCGCGGCGAGGGCATGGCGCGCTGCACCGAACTCTTTGCCCCGTGCGTTACCGAAGAAGAGACGGGCCTCTCCTTTTATGACCTCAGACATGCCGTCCTCACGCGTATTCCGCCCGAAACTCCTCCGCTCGCCGACCATGCGTATGCTTCCGGCGAGATTTCGTGGGACGGGGAGCGGTATTCCTATGCGGTTACGGTATATGCGTTCTACGACGGGCTCTTCTATGCGGTGGGCGGGGGCGTAATTGTCGCCGACATTCTCGTCTGCGCGGGCATATATGCCGTCAAACGGCGGCGGTATGTGCGCTGATGCGGCGCGCGGCCCAATAGCGGGCGAGCCGTCCTTTCTTGAAAATTTTCGCGAAAAAGGCGATCGAGGTATGCAAACGAAATTCAAGTCATTCGGGAACAAGGTGAACTATGGGATCCAGATCGCCTTCGCGGGGATCGTCACGGGGCTTTTCGTGGGGGTGGCGGTCACCCTCTTTCAGGCCGCCTTCGAACTGTGCGAGGAGTTTGCCGCGGGGTATTACGGCTTTTTCCGGACCCATCCCGCCTTTATTCCGCTCCTCTTTGCGGCGCTCTTTCTCGGCGCCATCGTGATGGGCGGCCTGATGAAAGCGTTCCCCATGATCCGCGGGGGCGGATTCCCGCAGGTCGAGGGCGCCACGCAGGGCCTTTTGCGCTTCCGATGGTACCAAGTGCTGACGGGCATGTTCGCGGCCGGTCTCTTCGCCGTGTTTATGGGGCTCTCCGGCGGCAGCGAGGGGCCTGCGCTCATGATCGGCGGGGCCTGCGGCGACGGATTCAGCACGGTCTTTCGGCGCAACGCCATCGTGCGGCGCTATCAGATCACGAGCGGCGCTTGTGCGGGGCTCGCGATCGCGCTCAACGCGCCCCTCACCGGCATGATCTTTGCCTACGAGGAGGCGCACAAGCGCTTTACGCCCGAGGTCTTCATCTGTTCCTTTTCGGCGGTGGCGCTGGCCATCATCGTGCGCAACCTGCTCCGCCCCGCGCTGGGGCTCGAAGTCGGACCCTTCCTCGAAAACTTCGTCTTCGACGTCGATCCCGGGCTGCGTTTTTCGCTCTTCGCCTTCCTCGCCGCGATCGTCGTGGCGCTTGCCGGCGTGGCGTTCTACTATCTGCTCTTCTTCATCCGCAAATATGTGAAGAAATTCCGCCTCTGGAAGGGCTATGGAAACGTGCTCCTTCCCTTCCTGCTCGCGGGGGTCGTCGGGCTGATTTCCGTCGGGGTGACGGGCAGCGGTCTGGAGCTGATCGACACGCTCGGGAGCGCGTCCGAGGATACCATGTCCGTGTTTGGGGCTTCGCTTTTCCTCTCACTGCTCATTATTCTGCTCTTAAAATTTGCGGTGACCGCCCTCAACACGGCCTCCGATCTCCCCTGTTGCTGTTCCGTCCCCATGATGGCGATGGGGGCCGTCATCGGGAAGCTCATGAGCCTTCTTTTCGTGAAGATGGGAATGTCTGCGGCGGATGCGGACGTTCTGATCGTCATCTGCATGGTCACGTTCTTCACAACGGTCGTCAAGGCACCCATGACGGGCATCATCATGTCCGTGGAACTCACATGGAGTTTCACGTTTTTGCTCCCCGCCGTGCTCAGCGTGGCAGTGGGGTACCTCATCGGCAGCATCTTCCGCATGGAGCCGCTCTATGAACGGCTGCTCGAGGAGATTTTGGAGGAGCGCGATGCGCATACGACGCAGCTCACGGTGACGGTGCGCGTCACGCGGGCGGCGGGCGCGGAGGTCCGCGAGATCCTTTGGCCTTTCTCCGCGCACGTTCTGGAGGTGCGCCGCGGCGACGAGACCATTCTCCCGAACGGCAGCACCGAACTGCGGGAGGACGACCTCCTCACCGTAATCGGCCGCCCCGAAGACGTCGACGAATATCTTTCCGCGCTCGCTCTGCTCGGAGAAGTGGGGGAGCCCGTTATTCCGCCCGAAGACCCGCCCGAGACTTCATCCGAGAACCCGCCGACAGTTCCGCCCGTTATTCCGCCCGAGACAAAATAGCGCAACAGAGAGGCCCCGCCGGCTGTGCCGGCGGGGCCTGAATAAACCATGCGGTCATTCGGAGACGGTATAGCGACCGCTGATGAAGTCCACGAGCTCGCCCGTGCTCTCCGCGTGCTCCTTGAGCGTGACGAAATCCGCGAACAGACGGCGCTCCTCATTGTGGTACCACAGGAAGACGACGCGCATCTTGCGTTCGGGATCGCGCTCCCAATAGACGTTTTGCAGGCTCACCGTGCCCTCGTAATAGAGCTTGCCCGTCGTCTCGAGCATCGCGGCGATGTCCGATTTCATGACGATGTATTCGCTCAGATTGATCTTGCGCATGATGACGAATTTTTCGTATCCCGCGAGCCGGAGGAGCAGATATTCGCGACAGGGAGAGATGGAAATGATCTTGCCGAGCGGACGGGTCCCGTGTTCGGAGTCGTGATAGAGCACGGTATCTCCCGCGGAAATTTCGTCTTCCCAATAGGCGAGTTCGCCCATGATGTCGTGAATATTGAACATGACGGTGTTGCCGTATTCGAAAAACGTGACAGTCATAAAAACCCCCTTTGCCGAAAGTATACTTGAGACGGCGCGACTTGTCAAGATGCCTCGGAAAAATTTTTCGGATTTTCTCGCCCGCGCGTTTTCCCCGGCGGCGGAAACTTGCTTTGCCCCGCGGTTTATGGTATAATCGGAGAAAATGCACGCACGGAGAGGAAAGATGTTTGCAGGCGCTTTCAACAAGAAAAACGGATTTTGCGAAAGACAGTGGGTATCCGAAAAATATGATCTGGAATACGTCCTCGACCCACAGCTTTTCGGAAAAGTCGCCGCTTTGATCACGCAAATTCTCGGGGATAAAGCAAAATATACGGTGCAGGACGCGTATCGGTATTTTTATCTGTCCTATCATGCGTATCAGATCGACTATCGGCAATTTTATAACTATTGCCATACCGATGCCGCGCGCTGTCTCGACATTTCGGAGCCGACGATCGGCGATGATGCGGATCTCGAACTCTTGGCAGAGGAGAGCGGCCGATTTTTTTCGTATTTGGCGGACGGAAAATTTACGGCCGAACAGGCGCTCACGTTGGTGATCGACCGTCATATTCTCCGCAAATCGGTTGGAATGACTGCGGAGGACAATCTGATTTTGGTGATCGGTTCGTTTGACGGCGTGGAGATCAATTCCATGAAGGTGCTCCTCAACCCGAATATTCCGGAGATCGAATACGCGCTCGAATTTTTCAGGCTGCACAGTTAACAGGAGCCTCGGAGAGCTACTGTAAGCCGGCGCATTAATCATTCAGATGTCCGAAACCCTTGACTTTTCCGTAAAATCGCACTATAATTATAACATGAAACTATATAAAAAAGGAGAAAAATGATGGGATTGTGTAGTAGTTGCAAGTATTTGGACAAGGGCAAGATCATATCCGGTCCGGAGACGGGTTTTTATATGAATTATTTGTGCATATATCATGGGAAATATGTGAATGGGGGCTATTCTTGCAGTGATTTTGAGGAAAAGAGGGCTGTTTCTTGACTTCCGCTTGCGTAAATTATTTGGGGAAGTCCGACGACTGCAAGGAACTTACCGCGCTCAGAAATTTCAGGGATACATATATGAAAACCACGGAAGAGGGGCAAAAACTTGTCGAAGAATATTACCAAGTTGCGCCGTTGATAGTCGAAAAAATAGATTCTTCCGAAAAGAAGGAACTTTATTACCGCTATATCAGCCTCGTAATAGACAAATGCGTGTGCTTATTGGCCCGAAACGAGTTGGAGAAAACTTTGGACGAATACAAATCCATGGTGCTGTTTCTGAAAAAGGATACCGGAGTTTGATTGCCGCCCGTTGCAATACTTGATATGCGGCGTTATTTGACAATCTCCTCGGTCACCTGCGGTTGCAAAATGAAAAAGGACGTAGTGTTGTTGCTACGTTCTTTTTACGTCTTGCGGACCCACGGGCTACTTGTATCGCGCGAACTCGTGAGGCACGATTGCTTTTTACTCGTCTTCTACGCAAAAATCCCGCCGATTTTTCGGCGGAAGACGAGATTACTTCGCGTTATGGGCGGGTCGTCTTGAAACAAGTTCATCGGAACGCTCGTGTCGACCTTAGAATCACAAATAGAAGCCTCGGTCGGTCGAACTCGACGAGTTTCTCTTCTA
>CANQWO010000015.1 GCA_947627565.1 uncultured Clostridia bacterium | reverse complement strand
TAAGGAACGCCACCGCCTTGATAGTTGCCTTTTAAGCGCGTTTCTCTCATGCCGCGCTTGACTTTTTGGGAAAGTTCTGCCGAATAGTATTGGTTCATGCCTTCAAGCAGGCTTTCAAGGATGATGCCTTCGGGCGTGTCTGGTATATTCTCCATAGCCGACACGAGCTTGACACCATTCATCTTCAAAGTGTGACGGAAAATCGGTCGAGCTTGTAAACGATCACATAGTCCCATGCTCGTTTTGCGCTGTCCTTCATCATCTTTTGGAACGCCGCTCTGTTGTCATTCGTTCCCGTCGTCGCCCTGTCAATATAGGTAGTCTTTGTCACGAGCTTTATCGACTCGATGGATGTAAATATTCTCGAACGCTTGGGGTACAATCCCGCTGAACTCTTTGTCTTTGCCGATGACGGGGTGGCAGTATCTTATGACATCTTCCAACACCCGTATATACGGCTTGTTTTCTTTTGAAATTGCTGGAAGGAAAAGATTATCTTCTGCGATATATCCAACTCCTTTCAATTTTCCCGATCCATTCTTTTTTGAAATGGAACAAACTACTTTCTGCATCCTGTATTTCTCCTTATTTTTTATTTTTTGCCCTTCGGCAGGGCAGCAGTAGCACGGGTTCGATTAGAAGCAGAATAACGTCAAAAGAAGGGGCTGGGAAATGCAACGAGAGAAAGAAAAATTTTCGCATAGAAAAAAACCGAGCTTTGCTCGGTAAGAGTTCGGCTCGGTTAAGAAAAATTTTCGCATCACCGTTGCATTTGCCTCGAAGCTGTGCTACAATAGCCATGACGAAACGGCAAAAATTAAGGAGAAAGATGATTGTCTTTTCGGCTTTCCGCTCGTCCGAATAGGGTGTTCTGTTCGGACCTTGTGCGGGTCACCATGAAAATGCTCACTCTTTCGAGTAAGCATTTTTCTATGGTGACCCTGCTCGGGCAGTAGCAGAACGCGGCGGGTTCGCCCCGCGCGAGGCTTCTATTGTGCTGCGAAGGTCGGCACGCCCCGACGAATTGCCACTTTTTCGGCTTTTCTATATCCAAAGGAAGATTACATAGGTCTGTTTTTTCCTTCTCGCCGCCGAATGTGTGGCGGTCTACCTCCACCGTCATTTTAACCTCATAAAAAGAAAACTCCCGACGGTTTTCTTCGCTGTCGGGATTATCTGTTTTGATAGATTTGCAGTAGATATCTATGTGGTCGTTGAACAGGACTATCTTCTCAATGAAGTAAGTTATGAGCTACTTCGGGGTTCGTTTGCGCGCGGTTTGAAGATGTCGTAACATTTATTCCTTCGTTACCGTTTTCATTGCCCGCACCTTCTCACGAGCCACTTTTGTTTGCAATTCATTTTTCTTCGCCTCTCAACGGTTCATACCTTAACGGCGTTTCTCGATCACGACCCCACGATTTCCACCACGAGAAAACGACACTCGGACGTGATTGTGCCGTAGCCGTCGTATGCCGCTTCCGTGCTCCCCGGAGCCGTCACCGTCAAATGGAACCGCCCCGTGTTGGCCGTCCCCGTAAACAGGCCGTTCGCATCGGTGACGTCGGGCATCAGACAATATCCTCCTTCGCCGCTCTCGGGTTCGTAACACAAAAAGACTTGATATCCGCATAGCGGCAGTCCTTCCCGCACGACGGCCACCGCGACTTGGATCAAAGGCATGAGGTCTCCCTGCTCCGCGTCGGTAAGCTCGACCGTATCCCGCTTTTTTGCGGCGGTGAGGAGCACAAAGCCGTAATCGACCGTCTCGGGCGCTTCGGCGATCTGCACGAGATAGGAGCCGTCCTCCAATTCGGCGGTCGCCTTTCCCGATTCGATTGGGACCTCCGCCGCCTTCTTTCCCGTAAGGTCGTAGAATACGGCGTTTCCTTTCGTCTCCCACGCGGAGTGGTTCAGAATGGTGACGGTGTAGCTGTCTCCCGTTTCGGGGGGCTGTTGTGCGATTTGGCAGGCGGAAAGCATGCCGCCCGCAAACGCGAGGGATAAAAGCAAACTTAAGATCTGAAATTTTTTCATTTGGTCCTCCTTGCGGCCTCGCGGAGAGATCTGCGCTTTGCGGGATCGAAGAGGGCGGGAAGGGTCTCCGTCCGCTCTCCGTACGAAACCGCGGCAGAAGTCTTTTGCGCGTCTGCGGGGTCGCGGTAATTGTTGAAATAATCGAGGATAAACTCTTCGAACTGGCTGCTGTTTCCGATCCCGTTGATCTTGATGACGACGCCCTCGCTGTCTGTAAATACGATATTGGGGGGCGCGTGCAAGTTATTCTTATCAAGGTCAAACCAACGGAAGAAGTTGAACCCGCTGATCTCGTTCCCGACGCAGGCGATAAATTCTTTGGGATAATACTTGTTTTCCTTAAATCTTCTGATGGTGCCGCGGCCCTCGTCGTTCATGACGTCCACCATGATGACCTGTATTTGGTCCTTGTAGGGCTGCAACTTTTTGTCGTATGCCTGCAAAAATTGCTCCATGAGGGCGGTGCAAGAGGTACAACCCGTCCAGAAGAAATCGAACATGACGAGCTTCTTTTCCTTGAGAATGTCCGAAAACCAACGGTCCTCGGAGTAGTCTTCGGGGTTGTAGCAGTCGCGGACAAGAAAGTCATAGACGGGTTCGCCGAGGTCGATGAGATCGCTTTCGGGCTTGATCTCCTTTTGGGAAGCCCCTTCTTCCGCGCGGGATTCTTGCCGTACGCCCGCCGTCAGTTCGATCGTCACGAAAGGGCCGCCCGGTTCAAGCGGGTATTCGTTGCGATCGGTCCGGAATCCGCCCCGCAGTCCCTCGACCGTCAGCCGATCGGCTTCTTTGGGAAGGGTGATTTTTGTGACGGCGCCCACCGCATTGAAAGAACTCAGCTCAAGGTCGCCCCGATAGACGCGGAAACGGACTTCCTGGGGATATTGATAGTCGCGCCCCGAGACCCGCCGCAAATTGATCTCGTATTCGACGTTGTCCATGATGCGGGGAATGCTGCCCGTTTCGCCTTCATGATCGCAACGGACGCAACGTTTCACTTTTACCCCTTCGGACGTACTTGTCGCGGGCGTTTTGACCTCGTAATCTTCATAGAGATGTCCGAGCGGCGGAAGGATTTCGTTTTCCGTCTCTTCGCAACGCAGACATTGGTGCGTCTGAACTCCCGAAGCGGTGCAGGTCGGCTCTTGAAGGCGTGTGAGTTCCTTCCAGTCGTGGCCGAGAGCGGGCGCCGTTTCGGGATCCTGCTTTCTTCCGCAATGGTAACGGCAGACATAGCGCATGGTCCCGTCCGTCGTGCACGTCGGCCGCACGACGTATTCGATGGCGGTGTACTCATGTTCGGCTTTGGGAAGAATGATGCTATGGCGGGTGACGCAGCGCGTACAGTAGGTATGAGCACGACCTTCGTCCATGCAGGTGGGCATGTAGTCGTAGAATACCGTACCCGAATAGTCGTGACCGAGGGCGGGAAGGGTCGTTTTTTCGCGCATTTGCCCGCACCGAAGGCAGACGGCCGACGCACTGTACCCCTCTTCCAGACAGGTCGCGGGCACGACCTCGCCTTGTTCGTCCCACGCGTGTCCGAGCGCGGGGATCGTTGTTTTTACCGTCTCGCCGCAACGCGTACACTCGCTCTGTTTTTCCCCGTCCGCGGTGCAGGTCGGCTCTTTGGTCGTCTTTTCTTCGCCGAAACTGTGCCCGAGCGGGGCGATCTCCTCGGCCTTGACCGAGCCGCAACCACGGGCGCAGGCGGTCTTTTTGGAGCCCGCTTTTTCGCAGGTCGCCTCTTCGATCACGGCTTCGCCGCTGTAATCGTGGCCGAGAGGGGGGATCTCCTCGTTTTCGCGCCGCGTTTTGCACCGCCGGCAGACGGCAGAAGCGCTGTAACCCGGTTGGGTGCAGGTCGGGGCGCGATAGCCTTCGCTCTCCTCGAAGTCGTGGCCGAGTGCCTTAGTCTTTCCGAGATAGCGGTGGGAGGGGTCGCGCTTGCACACAAATTCGCTCTCGCCGCCCTCCGAGCAGGTGGCGGGGGTGATCACGCGCTCCTCATAGTTGTGGCCGAGCGCGGGGAGCTTCTCAGTTTGGCTCGCGCCGCATTCCGCGCAGACGCGGCTTTGATAGCCGACCGCTTCGCACGTCGCCTCGCGGTAGACCACCCATTCGCCGTAGTCGTGGACGTGTCCCTTTTCGCTTTCTTGTTTTGGGCTACACGCTGCGACCGCCGCGGCGGCGCATACGCATACGATCGCCGTCATCACGTATTTTCCGAATTTCATGTTCCGCCTCCTCAAGCCTCGGTCGGAATATATTGCTTGATCATGTCAGCGAGCGCGGAAGCTCCGCCCACGCGGATGAGGTTAAAATCTTCGTCAAGATAGACGGCGTGGGGGACTCTCCGATCGTTCGGCACGTTGTTGTAGATCCTGCCGCCCTTCGCAACGGTAATAAAATCGTCGGGAATTTGATGGGTCTTTCGGTACTCGTTGATGTAATCGGGAGCGTCGTTCGTCGTGTCCACCATGATGACGAGGAGCTGTTCTTTTACGGCCGCGGGAAGGGTCGCATAGAACTTGACGTGCTCCTCCAAAAGGGCTTCGCAGGGAACGCAGGAGACATAGAAGAAGTCGAGATAGATGAGTTTCTTTCCCGCCGCAACGTCGTAGAGCCGTTTGAATTCGTCTGCCTCTTTTTGCGTGTCTTTGACGAGGAAGTTGAACATCCTCTCTCCCTGTTGCACGGGGTGAATCTCGGGATCGTGTTCGGGATTGTTGCGCACGGGGATCGTGGTGTGCGGCCGATCGGCGGTCATGGAAACCTGTTCGCTGAGATATGCGTCGTCCACGTTATCCAACCTGACGTAATATTTTCCGCGCGGAAGCATGATTTCCGTGTGCATGTTCGCTTCTAAAATTTGGATCAGCATGCTGTCACGGTAGAGGAGGATCTGGTTTTTCGCCGATATCACGAAGTTGCACCCTTCTTCGACGACGACGTTTATGGTATAAAGGAGATCGTCGCCCATCGCGTCTCTTGCGCCGCAGACGGTGCAACTGCGGAATTGTCCGTTTGCGTCCGTTTGAATGTCTCCCCAGCTATGCTCCGTCGGGGGAATGACCTTCGTTTCCTCCGCGCCGCACGTCTGGCATTTGACGAAAGAAAGCCCTTGCGCGGTGCAGGAAGCGGGCGTTCTCACCGTCTCCTCGCCCCAAGTATGTCCCGTTGCGGGAATGGGGAGGGTCTCTCCGCCCGCACCGCAGCGTATGCACTCGTCCGTGCGCTTCTCGCCCGCTTCCGTGCAGGTGGCTTTCCGCACGACGGTCTCCGTCTTCCATTGGTGGCCGAGCGCGGGAATCGGCGTTTTTTCCTCAAATTTGCAGACGGTGCAACGGCGGACGGATTCGCCCTTTTCAGTACAGGTGGGGGAGGCCGTTTTTACCGTCTCTCCCCATTTGTGTCCCGTCGCGGGAACGGTCTTTGTCTCATCGAAACCGCAATCCGTGCAATGGCGGACAGACTTGCCGTCCTCCGTGCACGAAGCCGCCCGTTCCGTCTCCCATGCCGTAAACGTGTGTGTATGCACGGGGTCGGGCTGCACGGCGCAACCGAAGGAGATCGCGGCCGTCAGCGCGACGATGAGCGCCATGTTTCCGAATTTTCTCATTTTCATCTTTCTTGACTCCTTTTCATGCGCTCTTAATCTTCGGGCATCAAGAACGTGTTATATTTCAGAATGCGGTTCAAGCGCTCTTCGATCATTCCCCCCGTCACTTCGAAGATATAGCCGCCGTTGTCGATGAATACGTTGGTCGGAACGCCCTTGATGCCGTGGTAGACGATCTTTTGATAGAATTGATCGTTCTCCTTGTCGCAGACGACGTAGAAGCGGTCCGCAAGGTCTCCGAACCAATCCTCCGACCGCAAAAAGCCCATGATGGCGTCCGCTCTGTCGTTCATATCGTAGAGGAGAAAGGTGAACTTATCTCCGCTCTCCCGATAGATCTTCTTGAATACCGCGCACTCTTGTTGGCAATAGAGACAACCGTTATAGAAGAACGACATCACGATCATGCGGTTTTCCTTTAAGAGCGCGCCGAGGGTGGTATCGCCCTTGTTGACGCTATGGATCGGAAAGTCGGGCAGGACCATGCCCGCCTCGATCTTCTCGACTTCTCCCGTGATGGAATGGCAGACGAGGCGAATATCGAGGAGGGGATGCTTTTCGCTGAACGTGTAGGACGGTTGATATTCGAACCCGCGCGGGATCTTGCTCAATTCCACGCGATACTCCCCCGCGGGAAGCCGAAAGTCCTTCATGTTG
The DNA here is from genome assembly GCA_947627565.1 of uncultured Clostridia bacterium. Taxonomy (GTDB): domain Bacteria; phylum Bacillota; class Clostridia; order Christensenellales; family Borkfalkiaceae; genus Gallimonas. The sequence continues at coordinate 36,312 of CANQWO010000015.1, read as the reverse complement.
AACTCCGTCTCCGAATGGGTCACGCCGGGAGCCAGCGGCAGATAGTTGTCGTAGAGGACCTCCCCGCCGCCGTCTGTCACCTTGACCCACGGGTAGCCGTATATCTTCCGTCCGTTGTAGCGGTTGACCCTGACGCGGTACGTGACAAGCCCGTCGGAATCGGGGATCCCCGTGATCGTTTGGTCGGAAGGCTCCTCAAACAAGACCTCGCCGCCCTGCTCGGGCCTTTGCTCGGGCGTTTGACTTTCTCCTCCGCTCGGCGTTTGCTCCTCGGGCTGCTTTCCTTCCTCGGGTTTTTGCTCGGGCGTTTGGCTCTCTCCGCCGCTCGGCGTTTGCTCCTTCTCGGGCTGTCCGCTTGGTGTTTCTTCCTCCGAAGGGGTCGCATGGGGGTCTGTATAATCGCAGACCATACAAACGCCGTTTTCGAAGACATGCGTTTCTTTGACGGGGGAAACGTCATCGCACAGCGGCTGTTTCCAATGGGCGGACGCGTCAAACGCCCACCCTTCCGCGTAGATGTGCCTATGCGGAGCCGCGCAGGAGATCGCGCATAGAGCCAACGACAGCGCGACGGTCGTTAAAAATCTTCGTTGTTTCATCTTGACCTCCTCGAAAAGCGGGGATATTCTCCGGCCTTATTCTATTTGAGTTTGAGCGGTTTGATCGCCTTGAGCAGCGGCAAGACGGCAAACAGCAGTGCATAGTTTACCGTACCGTTGAGAATCTACAGGCGGGTAGTACATGCCCGTCGTGTTGTTCTCGCGGAACAAACGGCAAAAACACTTAACGCGTCTTTGACTACTCTTCGTAAAAATTATATCACGTTTCACTGGAAAATGCAAATATACGCCTACATTTTTTCAGTAGAAGCGCGCTTTTTATGGTAAGATGAAGGAGGCTCATTCGGATCTTCTTAGGTGTGGTTTTGTTTGCACACTTTGTTATAATCCAGATTTTCTTTTGAACTACTCTTTTATCCCCCAATGGGTGTTCTATTGGGATTACGAGGTGTTCACCATAAAAAATGCTCACTCCTCTGAGTGGGCATTTTTTTATGATCGCCGTGGCCGGGCAGCAGAAGAACACGGCGGGTTCGCCCGCCCGAGGCTTCTATTTGCGCTGCCAAGGGCGACACGAGCCCCCATCGGGGCAAAGTATTCCCGGCAAGGTCACCATAAAAAATGCTCACTCCTTTGAGTGGGCATTTTTTATGATCGCCATGGCCGGGCAGCAGAAGAACACGGCGGGTTCGTCCGCCCGAGGCTTCTATTTGCGCTGCCAAGGGCGACACGAGCCCCATCGGGGTGAAGTATTCCCGGCAAAGGTCACCATCTTTGAGTGGGTATTTTTTTTATGATCGCCGTGGCCGGGCGGCAGAAGAACACGGCGGGTTCGTCTCGTTCGTAAAGCCCAAACATCCGCCCAAAGTGCAAAAATGGAAAATCACCCCAAAATCGGTTGCTTTTTTTAGAAAAAAATGCTATAATAATAATGCAAAGTGAGTTGCACAAATACGGTGCGTAAGTCCAGCTAATTGGGCTTACGCATTTTTTTATGAGGGAAAAATGGAAAATTGCAAACAGAACAAAATGGCAACGGTGCCCATGTGGGGGCTCATTTGGAAAATGGGTCTACCCATGATCATCTCCATGATATTACAATCGGTATATAACATCGTGGATACCGCTTTTGTGATCAATATGGGCGAAGACGGAATCGCGGGGAATCTCGCACTGACTTATGCCTTCCCCATACAGCTTTTGATGATTGCCATCGGCGTCGGAACGGGCGTCGGCATTAACACGCTTTTGAGCAGACAACTCGGAGAAAAGGACATCGCAGGCGTACAAAAAACAGTCGGGAACGGCATTTTTATCGGCATTTGCATTTACGCGATATTCTTGCTGTTCGGAATTTTCGGATGTAATTTGTTCATCTCGATGCAGGCGGGCGGAAACGGAAAAGCCGTCGACATGGGTGTAAAGTATCTGAGAATTTGCTGCCTGCTCTCGTTCGGCTCCATCGGTTTCACAATCTATGAGCGATTCTTGCAGGCGACGGGCAAGACGCTCTTTTCCACGATCGCGCAGGTATCGGGTGCGGCGGCGAATATCCTTCTTGACTATGTTTTCATCTATCCGTGCGGCATGGGGATAGCGGGAGCCGCTTGGGCGACCGTCATCGGACAGATCCTTTCCCTGCTTGTGGCAATGATTTTGCACTACGGCGCAAATAAGGAAGTCAAAAACAGCATAAAGGCGTTAAAACCGAACGGCTCCACGATCCTTGCGATCTACAAAGTCGGCATTTCCGCGGCCCTCATGCAGGGCTTGCTGTCGGTCATGATGCTCGGCATGACAAAGATTTTGGGGACAGTCAAAGCGATTGAAACGGCAGAACTCTTACAGGGCAGTTTCGGAATTTACTATAAAATCATGCAGTTTGCTCTGTTTGCGGCTTTCGGATTGTCCAATACCATCATTTCTGTTTTATCGTTCAATTACGGGATGAAAGAGAAAGCGCGCGTAAAATCGTGTATCATCTACGGGATCATAGATAGCGTGATCGTTGCGCTTGTGATTACCGCATTATTTGAAAGTCTTGCCGAGCCGCTTGCAAAGCTGTTCGCCATGACAGGCGGTGCGGGCGGCGAGGAAATTCAAGCGGTCGTCGGAAAGGCTGTCCGAATTGCAAGCATCGGCTATGTCTTTATGGCAGTGAGCGTTGCCATTCAGGGAGTGTTACAAGCATTCCGTTACGCCCTCCTCCCGCTCCTCATCTCCTGTTTGCGGCTGTGTCTGCTTGTCTTCCCTATCGCCTATTGCTTTACGCTTTCAAGCGATGCGGTAAGTTTGGTTTGGTGGACTTTTCCGATCGTGGAAGTCATTACAGCGGCTATATCCATCGTTTTCTTGCGAATTGCGTACCGTAAAAAGGTAAAACCCATGATAACGCAGTAGGTTTCCTCACCCGTTGGCTTCCCATTAAAAGTCTCGCCGAGTAAGTATTGACGAATGAACGGAATTATGGTATCATACAAAGGAGACGGCTATCTCGTAAAAATTTTCTTTGGCCTATTTTCTCAAAATGAAGAAATCAGAAAAACATTCCGAACTTTACCATAAAATCCGAGCCGTCATCTTCGGACATGCCGTGGGCGACGCGGTCGGCGGACCCGTGCAGTTCGAGGAAAGGACCATGCGCGATCAATATCCCGTCACCGATATGCCGGCGTTCGAATGGTTCATGCCCAAGGGAGCGTGGTCGGACGACACGAGCATGGCGCTCTGCGCGATGGATGCCATCATAAAGCACGGCCTCGACTTTGAATCCGTCATGGAAAATTTCCGCAGATGGCTCTTTCACAATGAATTTACGCCGACGGGCCGAACGTTCGACGTCGGCAGGGCGTGCTTCAAAGCGATCGAGCGTTCACGGCGCGGAGAACCCGCAGAGGCGTGCGGATGCCGCGACGAATCCGAGAACGGAAACGGCTCCCTCATGCGCATCTATCCCTTCTCGCTCGAGCTTTACTGCTCCGATTTCCCGTTGGATGAAAAACTTGACCTCATCCACCGTGCGTCCGCCCTCACCCACGCCCACCCGCGGAGCTGCGTCGGTTGCGGGATCTATACGTTTGTCCTCTGGGAGCTCCTCGAAAATCCCACCAATCGGGGAACTTTGGAGGGTCTGAAGAAAGCGAAGGCCTATTATCATGACAATCCCGAGCTCTTTCCCTATCGCCGTCTCTTTGAGAAGGGATTCCGAGCGCTTCCGCGGGAGGAAATTCCGAGCAGCGGGTATGTCGTAGATACTTTGGAAGCCGCGATCTGGTGCGTTCTCACGACGGATAATTACCGCGATTGCGTCTTGAAGGCGGTCAACTTGGGGTTGGACACCGATTCCGTCGGCGCGGTCGCGGGGAGCCTCGCGGGGCTTCTCTATGGCTATGACGGCATCCCAGAAGATTGGCGCAAGTCCCTCTGCAGAAAGGAATATCTCGAAGAGATGGCCAAGGCATTTTGCGAACATCTTGCATCGTGATAAATCATGTGAGGTCGAATATGCAGTTCATAAAACCGGATTTTTCTCGCAATATCATCAATATTTCCGCGACCCTCGCCGAATTTTTGGGCTGTCCGAACGACAAACCCGTCTTGCCCGAACTTAAAAAGGAGTTGCAAAAGGGCTACAAAAACATCGTATTTCTGATTTTGGACGGCTTTGGGATGTTCCCCATCCGGCAAAATCTCGCCGAGGATCGCTTTCTCAGGCGGAACATCCGACAAGTTCTGACTTCCGTCTTTCCATCGACCACGACCAACGCGACCACGACGTTTTTGACAAACAAATATCCCATGGAGCACGGTTGGTTCGGATGGAGCCTGTATTTCGAGGCGTTGGGCTGCGCCGTCGACCTCTTTGCGGATCTCAATTCCGTCTCGCGGGAGCCCATCGAGCGCGGATATGCGGAGAAGGCCCTGCCCATCGAGCCCTACTATATGCGGGCGAAGTCCGATTACGAGACCAATGTCGTCGTGCCCCCGTATTGGCGCAACGATACGAAGAACAGGTATGTCTGGGAGACGCTCGAAGAATTTTACCGCGCGATCGGGGAAGTTTGCAGGAAGCCTGGCAAGCAATTTCTCTACGGCTACTGCCCGGAGCCCGATTCCACCATGCACCGATACGGCGTCTCCTCGGCGGAGGCGCGCCGAACGATCGAAGGTCTGAACGATCATCTCGAAGCGCTGTGCGCGGACCTTCCGGATACGCTCTTCCTCATCACGGCCGACCACGGCCAGGTCGATATCGGCGGCTGCATCGAGATCTATCGGGACGGCGACCTGGTGTCCATGCTCGCGTGGCCGCCCTATTTGGAGGCGCGCGCGACGGCATTCAAGGTGAAACCGGCGTTCCGGGAAAAATTTGCGGAAGTCTTCCGAGAGAAATACGGCGAAGATTTCCAACTCGTTGCGTCGGCGGAGCTGATCGCCGAAAACTATTTCGGGACCGCGGACCACGGCCACGCCGAACTGCTCGGCGATTACATTGCCGTCGCCAAGAGCGACAAGATCATGAAACTGCATGCGGCGGCGCACGATTTCAAGGGACATCACGCCTCTCTGACCGAGGAAATGGAGGTCCCGCTGATCGTCGTCGGCGACAAACCCTGAAAGACAAACAATCGCCGCGGAAGAACCTTATGACAGAAAATGACGGGGGCATGTCCGCGATCCCCCCTCACTGTTTCGTGCGGAGCAAGATTTTTTCCTCTTTTTTCTCATACAAAAATCGATCCGGGAGGCATAGCCTTCCGGATCGATTTTTTCATTGCGCCCGACCGGGGCGCCATAGATCGTGTTATTCCTCGGAGGCCGCCGCCGTCTCCTCGACGACTTCGCGATACCCCGAGACGGGCTGCAAACCGACGTTTTTGTAGTCCTTCATGCCCGTACCGGCGGGAATGAGTTTGCCGATGATGACGTTCTCCTTGAGCCCGATGAGCGGATCGCGCTTGGTGCAGATGGCCGCCTCGGTGAGGACGCGGCTCGTCTCCTGGAAGGACGCCGCCGAGAGGAAGCTGTCCGTCGCAAGCGCCGCCTTCGTGATGCCGAGCAGCACGCGCTTTGCCGTCGCGGGGATGCCGCCCGCCATGATCGTCTTTTCGTTCTGATCTTCAAACGTGAACATATCGACGAGCTGGCCGGGGAGCATATCCGTCGTGCCGGCATTTTCGATGCGGACCTTCCGGAGCATCTGGCGGACGATGATCTCGACGTGTTTATCGTTGATATCGACGCCCTGCGAGCGGTAGACCGACTGCACCTGTTCGAGAATGTAGTCCTGCACGCCCTTGACGCCCTTGACGCGGATGATGTCCTGCGGGTTGACGGAGCCCGTATTGAGCTGCGTGCCCGGTTCTACCTTGTCGCCCGTCTTGACGCGCAGTTCCGCGTTGAACGGAAGTTCATAGTCTCTGAGCTTCTCGCCCGTATCCATGTCCGAAACGATGACGTGCTTGAGGTTATCCGTATCGTCGACGGTGACGACGCCGGCAAATTCGCAAATGGTCGCAACGCCCTTGGGACGGCGGGCTTCGAAGAGCTCCTCGACGCGGGGAAGACCTTGCGTGATGTCCCCCGTCGCCGCGATACCGCCTGTGTGGAAGGTACGCATGGTGAGCTGGGTGCCGGGTTCGCCGATGGACTGCGCCGCGATGACGCCCACCGCCTCCCCGACTTTGATGGGAAGCGTCGTTGCCATGTTCTTGCCGTAGCACTTGGCGCAGACGCCGAAGCGCGTGTTGCAGTTGAAGATGGAGCGGATGGAGACGCCGTTTTCCGCATACTTCGGAATGGCGGCGATCCTCTTCGCCATGTTCTCCGTGATCATCTCGTTGACGGGCACGAGCACGTTCCCCGCCTCATCGACGATCTCTTCGGCCGCGAATCTGCCCGTGAGCCGATCTTCGAGGCTCTCGATGGTCTCGCCGTTGGGCCCGAGAATGGCTTTGAGGACGGTGCCGCGGGGCGGACGTCCCGCCGAGCAGTCCTCTTCCCGCACGATGACGTCCTGCGAGACGTCGACAAGACGGCGGGTCAGATAGCCCGAGTCGGCCGTCTTGAGCGCCGTATCGGCGAGGCCCTTCCGGCCGCCGTGCGACGAAATGAAGTATTCGAGAACGGACAGACCGTTGCGGAAACACGATTTGACGGGAACCTCGATCTTCTTGCCCTGCGGGTTGACCATGAGGCCGCGCATGCCCGAAAGCTGCTTGATCTGGTCGATGGAGCCGCGGGCGCCCGAATCCGCCATCATCCAAATGGGGTTGAACTTGTCGCGCGCGCCCTGTTCTTTGAGAAGCCCCGCGACTTTGTCCGTCGCGTCGTCCCACACGTCGATGACGGCATGGTAGCGCTCGTCCTCTTTGAGAAGGCCGCGCGCGAACTTCTTGGAGATCTTGGCGACGTCTTCCTCCGCCTTTGCGACGATCTCCTCCTTCTCGCCGGGGATCTTCATATCGAAGACGGACGTGGTGAGCGCCGCGATGGTGGAATACTTGTAGCCGCGCTCCTTGATGGCGTCGAGGACGGCCGAAGCCTTGGGCGCGTAGCCCGTCTTGAAGCAGGCCTCGACGATGCGGGAAAGATGCTTTTTGCCGATGGCGCGGGCGTTCCCGATGAACTCCGTGGAGAGCTCGAGTTTGAGATAATCCTCGGGATCCTTGCGGTGGACAAAGTCGAGATCCTGCGGCATCCCCTCATTGTAAATGATGCGCCCGACCGTCGTTTTGATGACGCCGGTCACGGACATGGTACCCGTCTGTTCGTTCTTGGTGACAAAAACGTGGCCGCGGATGCCATTGTTCGCGACGGGGCCCTCGAACATCTTCGAATAGGGAAGCGGGAGCGAGTCGAACTTCCCGGCGGGGAGCTCCACCGTGCGGCGGACGTAGATCTCGTCCTGGCAATGGATGTCTTTGAGCTGATAGCTCATGAGCGCCTCGTCGAAGGAGGAATACACGGGCGGCACATACGTCTCGCCGTTTTCCGACGGGCGGAAAAATTCGTCGTACTTCTGCCCCTCTTCCCTTCTCAGAATGGTGAGATAGTAGGCGCCGATGATCATGTCCTGCGTCGGGCTCATGACGGACTTGCCGTCGGCGAGCTTCAGAATATTGTTGGCGGAGAGCATGAGGAAGCGCGCCTCGGCCTGCGCCTCGATGGAAAGCGGAAGGTGCACGGCCATCTGGTCGCCGTCGAAGTCGGCGTTGAACGGGCCGCAGACGAGCGGGGAAATTTTGATGGCTCTGCCCTCGATGAGGATGGGCTCAAACGCCTGAATGGAGAGGCGGTGCAGCGTGGGCGCACGGTTCAGGAGCACGGGATGCTCTTTGATGACCTCTTCGAGCACGTCCCAGACGAAATCCTTGCCCTTTTCCACGGTGCGCTTTGCGCTCTTGATGTTGTGGCTCTTCCCCGTCTCCACGAGCCGCTTCATGACGAACGGCTTGAAGAGCTCGATGGCCATCTCCTTGGGAAGACCGCACTGGTAAATTTTCAGCTCGGGGCCGACGACGATGACCGAACGGCCCGAGTAGTCGACGCGCTTGCCGAGGAGGTTCTGGCGGAAACGGCCCTGCTTGCCGCGGAGCAGCCCCGAAAGCGATTTGAGTTCGCGGTTAGACGGCCCGATGAGCGGCTTGCCGCGCCTGCCGTTATCGATGAGCGCGTCGACCGCCTCCTGCAACATACGCTTTTCGTTCTTTACGATCATCTCGGGCGCGCCGAGCTCGATCATGCGCTTCAAGCGGTTGTTGCGGTTGATGACTCTCCGATAGAGGTCGTTGAGGTCGCTGGTCGCGAATCTGCCGCCGTCGAGCTGGACCATGGGGCGCAGATCGGGCGGAATGACGGGGAGCACGGTGAGCACCATCCACTCGGGCTTGTTGCCCGATTTGCGGAACGCCTCGATGATCTCGATGCGCTTGATGGCCTTGACGCGCTTGGCGCCCGTCTGGTTTTCTTCGAGAATGCGCTTGCACTCCTCGCTCTCCTTATCGAGATCGACCGCCATCAGCAGTTCGCGGATGGCCTCCGCGCCCATGCCCACTTTCAAACCGGTATTGGGGCCGAGCTCCTCTTCGATCTCGCGAAGCTGTTTGTCGTTGATGACCTGCTTGTATTCGAGGCCCGTCGTGCCCGGATCGAGGACGACGTAGGCCGCAAAATAGATGACCTGTTCGAGGGGCTTGGGACCCATATCGAGAAGCAGCCCGATCTTGGAGGGCACGCCGCGGAAATACCAGATGTGAGAGACGGGCGCGGCAAGTTCGATATGCCCCATTCTCTCCCTTCTCACTTTGGCGCGGGTCACTTCGACGCCGCACTTCTCGCAGATGATGCCCTTATAGCGGATGCGCTTATATTTGCCGCAATGGCACTCCCAGTCCTTGGTCGGTCCGAAGATCTTTTCGCAGAAAAGTCCGTCGCGTTCGGGCTTTTGGGTACGGTAGTTGATGGTTTCGGGCTTGGTGACTTCGCCGTAAGACCACTCCCTGATCTTCTCGGGGGATGCGATGCTGATCTGAATGGAATTGAAATCGTTTAATTCGTACATATACTCACTTCCCTCCTCTATTACTCGTCGTCTTCGCCGTCTTCATCGTCTCCGAAGAGGTCGCTTTGAGACATGGTATCGTCGTCTTCCGTCTCGTCCTCAAAAAGTTTGCCGAACGAGCCGTCTTCGTCGATGTCCGAAAGATCGTCTTCCGCGTCGTCTTCTTCGCTGAACAGATCGCCCGAGACGAAGTCTTCGTCCTCGCCCGCATCGTCGAAGATGGAGCCGAGCGCGTCGTCTTCCTCCGTCTCTTCCTCTTCGGTATCGAAACGGAAGTCGGGCGCGTCTGCCGGTTCGTCGCGGCGGCGGGGCTCATCCCTGTCGTCGTCGTCAAATTCGCGGATGATGAGTTCCTCGTTGTTCTCGGTGAGCACCTTGACGTCGAGCGCCAGCGACTGGAGCTCCTTCAAGAGCACTTTGAACGCCTCGGGGATGCCGGGCTCGGAGATGTTGTTTCCCTTGACGATGGATTCATACGTCTTGACGCGGCCGACGATATCGTCGGATTTGACCGTCAGGATCTCCTGGAGAATGTGGGCGGCGCCGTAGGCTTCGAGCGCCCAGACTTCCATTTCGCCGAAGCGCTGGCCGCCGAACTGCGCCTTGCCGCCGAGCGGCTGCTGCGTGACCATACTGTAGGGGCCGATGGAGCGGGCATGGATCTTGTCGTCCACGAGGTGGATGAGCTTGATCATATACATGATGCCGATGGTGACTCTGTTTTCAAACGGTTCGCCCGTTCTGCCGTCGAAGACCTGGAACTTGCCGTCCACTTTGCCCTCGGGACCGACGAGGTTGTTCTCCTCGAAGAGTTTTTCGATGTCCTGCTCCGTGGCGCCGTCGAAGACGGGCGTCGCGATCTTCCAGCCGAGCTGGCGGCAGACATAGCCGAGGTGGACTTCCAGCACCTGCCCGATGTTCATACGGGAGGGAACGCCCAAGGGGTTCAGAAGGATCTGCAGCGGCGTACCGTCGGGCAGGAAGGGCATGTCGCACTGCGGCAGCACACGGGAAATGACGCCCTTGTTGCCGTGGCGGCCCGCCATCTTGTCGCCGACCTGGATCTTGCGCTTCTGCGCGATATAGACGCGCACGAGCTTGTTGACGCCGGGCGACAGTTCGTCCTTGTTTTCACGGGTGAAGATCTTGACGTCCACGACGATGCCGCCCTCCCCGTGGGGCACGCGGAGCGACGTATCGCGGACCTCGCGCGACTTCTCGCCGAAGATGGCGCGAAGCAGACGCTCTTCGGGCGTGAGCTCGGTCTCGCCCTTGGGGGTCACCTTGCCGACGAGGATATCGCCGCTCCCCACCTCTGCGCCGATGCGGACGATGCCGTCCTGATCGAGGTCTTTGAGGGCGTCGTCGCCGACGTTGGGGATGTCGCGGGTGATCTCTTCTTCGCCCAGCTTGGTGTCGCGCGCCTCCGTCTCATGTTCCTCGATGTGAATGGAGGTGAACACGTCGTCCTGCACGAGCTTTTCGGAGATGAGGATGGCGTCCTCATAGTTGTAGCCTTCCCACTCCATGAAGCCGACGAGGATGTTCTTCCCGAGCGCCAGCTCGCCGTTGTTGGTCGAGGGGCCGTCTGCGATGACCTCCCCCTTCTCGACGCGGTCGCCCGTGGAGATGATGGGGCGCTGGTTGAGGCAGGTGCCCTGGTTGGAGCGTTCGAACTTTTTGAGTTTATATTCCGTCTCGAAGCCGGAATCCTCGCGGATGACGATGCGGTCGGAGGAGACAGCCGTCGCGACGCCCGCCTCTTTGGCATGGACCATGACGCCGGAATCGCGCGCGATGGCCGCCTCGATGCCCGTTGCGACGATGGAAGGCTCCGTCTTGAGGAGGGGCACCGCCTGCCGCTGCATGTTGGAGCCCATCAGGGCGCGGTTGGTATCGTCGTTTTCGAGGAAGGGAATGAGCGCCGTTGCGACGGAGACGAGCTGTTTGGGGCTGACGTCCATATAGTCCACGCGCTCGCGCGGATATTCGGTGATGAGCTCGCGATAGCGGCAGCCGACGCGGGCATGGACGAATCTCCCCTCGTCGTCGAGCGGCTCGTTGGCCTGCGCGACGACGTAGCGGTCCTCTTCGTCGGCCGTGAGATAGTCCACATGATCGGTCACGATGCCCGTGGTCTTATCCACCTTGCGGTACGGCGACATGATGAAACCGAACTCGTTGACTTTGGAGAACGTCGCAAGCGACGAGATGAGGCCGATGTTCTGGCCTTCGGGCGTCTCGATCGGGCACATGCGGCCATAGTGGGAGTGGTGGACGTCGCGGACTTCGAAGGTCGCGCGGTCGCGGTTGAGGCCGCCGGGGCCGAGCGCCGAGAGCTTGCGCTTGTGCGTGAGCTCGGCGATCGGGTTGGTCTGGTCCATGAATTGCGAGAGCTGCGAGGAGCCGAAAAATTCGCGGATGACCGCCGAGATCGGCCGCACGTTGATGAGATTGGAGGGCGTGACCTCCATCGCGTCGGCCGTCGCCATGCGCTCCTTGATGAGCCGCTCGAGGCGGGACATGCCGATGCGGAGCTGGTTCTGAAGCAGCTCCCCGACCGAGCGCACCCTGCGGTTGCCGAGGTGGTCGATCTCGTCGATGGAGCCGATGCCGTAGCGGAGGTCGAGGTTGGTGGAGACGGCGGCGACGATATCGTCGACCGTGATGCACTTGTGGTTGAGTTTCTCGACGAGGGGTTTTACGGCCTTCTTCTCTTCGGGCGTGACCCCGAGGACGCGCTTTTCCGCCGCCAGATCGACGGGCGCAGAGGGATCGACTTCATCCGATCTCTGCAGAAGTTCATGGAAAACGCGGCAGGCATGTACGAAAGCAATGCGTTGGAGACGCCGTTTTTCGCGGTTCTTCTTCTCCTCCTGCTTTTCGTCGGCGTCGGGCGCCGTCTCGCGGGTATAGTAGAGCGCGTTGATCTCGTCGAGGAACGCATTCGCGACCTCCTCGTCGGAAGCGGTCGCGCAGGCCTCGGCGATCTTCTTGGAGAACACGAAGTTGGGATAGTAGACCGTCTTCAACAGGCCGAACGCCTTGGGGTCCTTCTCGGACAGCGCGCAAAAGTCCACCGTGTTGTTGGAGAGGATCTTGTGGCGGATCTCGCCGTCTTCGGGATCGTTGACGAGGACGAAAACCTGCCCGATCCCCGCATTCTGGATGGCGCGCGCCTGCTCCTCCGTGACGACCTGCCCCTTGCTTGCGAGCAACTCGCCCGTCTCGGGATGGAAGATGTCGTCGGCGATGCGGCAGCCGGGCAGACGGTAGGCGAGATTGAGCTTCTTATTGAATTTGTATCTTCCGACCTTGACGACGTCGTAGCGGCGCGGGTCGAAAAAGAGGTTGTTGAGATGCTGGCGGACCGATTCCTCCGTGGGAACTTCGCCGGGGCGCAATCTCCTGTAGAGCGCGATGAGGCCGTCCGATTCCGAACGGATGGGAGGGTTGTCCTTTTCGTCCTTATCGATGGTGGCCGCGATCATCTTGTCTCCGCCGAAGAGGTCCTCGAGCGCGCGGTTGGACCCGAATCCGAGCGCGCGGAGAAGCACCGTGGCCGTCAGCTTTCTGCGGCGGTCGACGTTGACCCACAGAACACCCTGTGCATCCTGCTTAAATTCCAGCCATGCCCCGCGGCCGGGGATGACCGTCGTCTCATACATTTCCTTGCCCGTCTTATCCGTCTCCGAGACGTTGTTGACGCCGGGGGAACGGACGAGCTGCGAGACGATGACGCGTTCCGCGCCGTTGATGATGAAAGACCCGTTCTCCGTCATGAGCGGGAAATCGCCCATAAAGACGTCCTGCTCCAGAATTTCGTCTTTCACCTTGTTGACGAGGCGCACCTTCACCCGGAGGGGAAGCGCATACGTCGCGTCGCGGTTACGGCACTCTTTCTCGTCGTACTTCGAATTTTTGCCGAACTCGTGGTCGAGGAAATAGAGTTCGAAGTGGTCGGAGAAGTCGGTGATGGGCGAATAGTCCTCGAAGATCTCGGAGATGCCTTCGTTGATGAACGTGTCGTAGCTCTCCTTCTGGATCTCGACCAGATCGGGAATGTCGATGACTTCGTTGATCTTGCCGAACTTTCTTCGCTCTGTCTTGCCGTACTTTTGAATTGGTAAGTTCATCCGTCAAATAACTCCTTTATGCGATGTTATCATTTGGCGATTTACCGAGTATATCTTTTCATCGATAAAAATCGAAATGTCCGAATAATTTTCCGCCCCGCCTCTTTACAAACGCGCCGCATTGCGCTATAATAAAGGAGTAAGCGCCGTGCCGAAAAGGCGGAATTTTTCCGCAAAAACGGCACATGACCTCATTCTAAACATAATGATACAGTATGGTATTATATCCCATCGCCCAAAAGATGTCAACCGCTTTTCGGGCACAAAAAAATATTTTTCCGAAAAGAACCAAAAAAACATGAGAATCGACAAATTTTTGAAAGTCTCCCGCATTCTGAAACGGCGCACCGTCGCGCGGGACGCGGCCGACGCGGGCAAAATTTCCGTGAACGGGCGCGAAGTCAAGCCCTCCTACCGGCTCAAAGTGGGCGACGTCGTCGAGGTTGCCTTTGTCTCCGGCACGCTCAAATTCCGCGTGCTCGACCTCAAAGAGACGGTGAAAAAGGACGACGCCGCAAGTTTATATGAAGTCATTGCGTAAGAGCCCGCGTTTTCGCAGGAAACGCACTTGTCTTGTGAGAGGCGTGCGAGGCTTTTCGCGGGGAGCGCACTTTTCTCGTGCGTGACCGAGAAAAACGCAGTAGGACGCGGAATTACGACGTTTCTGTGCAGAACGCGGGGCTTCCGCAACTGCGGAGAAACAAGCCAGACAAGGAGTGCGAGGCTTTTCGCAGGGAGCGCACTTTTCTCGTGCGTGACCGAGAAAAACGCAGTAGGACGCGGAATTACGACGTTTCTGTGCAGAACGCGGGGCTTCCGCAACTGCGGAGAAACAAGCCAGACAAGGAGTGCGAGGCTTTTCGCAGGGAGCGCACTTTTTTCGTGCGTGACCGAGAAAAACGCAGCAGGACGCAGGATCGCGCCGTTTATACGCAGTTAGTATTATGATAACAGTGATTCTTTGTGCCGCCGGGAGCGGCAAACGGGCCAACTTACCCGACAACAAAATTTTCTTCGAACTGCTCGGGCTGCCCGTGCTCTGCCACAGCCTCTCGGCCTTTGCGCCCTTTGCCGACGAGATGCTCGTCGCGTGCCGGGAGGAGGACGCCGGCCGCGTCGCCGCGCTTCTCGCCCCCTATCCGCAGGCCCGCGCGGTGACGGGCGGCAAAACGCGTGCGGAGAGCGTCTTCCGTGCGCTCCGCGTGGCCAAGGGCGACCGAGTGCTCGTCCACGACGCGGCGCGGCCGTATGTCACGCCGGAGCTCATCCGCGGCTGCCTCGCAAGCGTCGAAACGCACGGCAGCGGCGTCTGCGCGGTCCCCGTTTCCGATACCGTCGCAGGTGCTTTCGAAGGGGTCATCACGGACATGCCCCCCCGCAATTCGCTCTATGCCCTGCAAACGCCGCAGGGATTTTTCACCGAAAAACTCCGCCGCGCCTATGAGAAAGTTTTCGAAGAGGGTCGGGAAAACGCGTTCACCGACGACAGCGGGATCTATGCGGCTTACGTCGAACCGCCCCACCTGTGCGCGGGCGACCGCGCGAACATCAAGCTGACGTATGCCGAGGACTTTGCGCCCGCGGCGCGCGTCGGATTCGGCGTCGATACGCACGCCTTTGCGCATCAGGACGAGATCGACCGCGGCATCGCGCGGCTCAACCTCTCCTACATCAAGCTGGGCGGCGCCGTCATCCCGTCCAACCGGGAGCTCGAAGCGCACAGCGACGGCGACGTGCTCGTGCACGCCCTCATGGACGCGCTGCTCTCCGCGTTGGGCGAGCGGGACATCGGCTACCATTTCCCGGAGACCGATCCCGCCTATGAAAACGCGGACAGCATGCTTTTGTTGAGGCAAGTCATGGACATGGTATGGGCAAACCACCTCCGAGTGCAGAATGTCAGCCTCTCCATACTCGCCGAACAGCCGCGGCTTTCGCCGTATATCGAGGCCATGCGGGCCAATCTTCGCGCGGCGCTCGGGTGCGACAATGTTGCGATCGCGGCGGGGACCAACGAAAAACTCGGCTACATCGGCGAGGGGCGCGGCATCACCTGCTATGCCTTCGTGCTCCTGAGGTAACGCGATGCCATTCCCCTACGATCTTCTGGTGCCCATTGCTTTCGCCACGCTCGCGGTCATCGCCCTCATTGTACTGTCCGCCTACCTTCATTCGCCCGCCCGCCGCGGCAAACAGGGCGAAAAAACGGTCTCCCGCGTTTTGCGGCGCAATTTGCTCCCGGGCGACTGTTTGATCGACGACCTCTGCCTCGCCGATCCCGACGACCGCACCCGCTCGACGCAGATCGACCACATCCTCGTCTCGACGCGGGGGCTCTTCGTGATCGAGACCAAAAATCTCTCGCAGAATTATGTCGAGCAGGGGGACGAATGGTTCCCCGTTCTGCGCGACGGCACGCTCGGCGACCCCATCTATTCGCCCGTGCGGCAAAACCTCAGGCATATCCGGACCGTCAAGCGCATGACGGGCGCGCGGTGCTACGCCGTCAACCTCGTGGTGTTCGTGCAGGGCAGGCCCAAAGACGTGCATGCGCCCGAAGTCTGCTCGCCGGAGGGGCTGCCCGCTCGCCTCGTCCCCGCCCATCCGCTTTCCGAAGCGGAGCGGGACCGCATCGCCCGCATACTTCTCCAATTTAAGGAACATCCCCCCGTCGGAAGGCGAGAGCACATCCGCAACGTCCGCAGAAGGCGGAGATCGTAAGGAGGTCCTATGCCCAAATCCACTACCCAATTTGTCTGCAACGAATGCGGCTACACGAGCCCGAAATGGCTGGGAAGATGCCCCGACTGCGGCAAATTCAATACCCTCGTCGAAGAGGTCATTGCACCCGTACAGACCAAAAAGGCGGGTACCATGTCCAAGATCTCCTCGCGCGCAATGCCCCTCTCGCAGGTGAAGTATGAGAAATACGAGCGCGTTTCGAGCGGAAATCCCGAGCTGGACATCGTGCTCGGCGGCGGCATCGTGCGGGGCTCTCTCGTGCTCGTCGGCGGCGATCCCGGCATCGGGAAGTCCACCCTTTTGACGCAGGTCGCGGCCCACCTCGCCAAGGAGCACCGCGTGCTGTATCTCTCCGCGGAGGAGAGCTGTTCGCAAGTCAAGCTCCGCTGCGAGCGGCTCGGCCTCGACTCCGACAACCTGCTCCTCCTCAACGAGACCTGTCTCGAAAACGCCGAAGAGGCCTTTTACGACGCGGAATACGTCGTCATCGACAGTATTCAGGCCGTCTACAGCGAGGCGCTCTCCTCCTCGGCGGGCAGCGTCGGGCAGGTGCGCGAGTGCGCCTCCAAGATCATGCGCATCGCAAAATCGCGCGGGATCACCTTCTTTCTCATCGGGCACGTCACCAAGGAGGGCACGCTCGCGGGTCCCAAGGTGCTCGAACACATCATGGACGCCGTCCTCTACTTCGAGGGCGAGCGCACGGAGAACTTCAAAATTTTGCGCGCCTATAAAAACCGCTTCGGCTCGGTGCAGGAGGTGGGCGTCTTCGAGATGACGTCGGAGGGCATCTTCGGGCTCACCGACTATTCCTCCCTCTTCCTCTCCGACGCGCGCGGGCTCGCCGCGGGCGCCGTGGTCACGCCGAGTGAGACGGGAAACCGCTGCATGATGGTTGAGATCCAGACCCTCATGGCCAAAACAGCCTATGGGCTCCCCCGCCGCATGTCGCTGGGCGTCGACCCCAACCGTCTCATCGTCCTCATCGCAGTGCTCGAAAAGCGGTGCGCGCTCCCCCTCGGCACGCAGGACATCTATCTCAACGCGATGGGCGGGATCAAACTGAACGAGCCGAGCGCCGACCTCGCCGTCTGCGCCGCGCTGGCCTCCGCGGAACGGGGCGTCGCCATTGATAAATATACGGCGGTCTTCGGGGAAGTCGGGCTCACGGGCGAAGTGCGCGCCGTGGGATATGCCGAGAAGCGCGTAAATGAGTGCCTGAAAATGGGCTTCAAGCGCGTGATCTTGCCCGAAAAGAACATGAAGGCGTGCGAAAAATTCAAGGACAGGATCGAACTCGTGCCCGTCGCCTATGTCTCGCGGATGATCAAAGCGCTGTTCGCGGAATCGTGATCCACCGAAATAGAAAAAGCCGCGCGCCCCGCAAAAATGCGGGGCGCGCGGCCTTTTGACTGCAAATTTTATGCCGGTCAGGACCTCACGCCGGTGTTGCGATTGATCTTGACCCATTTGGGTTTGGAGAAGAGCCCGATCGTCATCGTCACGCAGTAGACGACGGTGAACGCGGGGAAGAGCAGCACACCCGAAAGGAGTTCGCGGCGGCGACGGGCGCCCATCTTTTTATAGTCGAGCAGCGTCAACAGCAACCCCTGCATGATGCCCGCGCCGAAGAAGAGCGCGCAGAGACAGATGCCGATGATGGTGAGAAGTTGCCAAAATCCCGGCCCCGTCAGCCCGAGCGCGGCGGCGTCGGCATTGGCGAGCGCGCCCATCGCGCCGAGATAGGAACAGGCATAGATATAGTATGCGGGGATCCATGTGCAGAGCATCAGGCAGATGATCATGAAGAAATAGGTGAGGAGCTGTTCCAAAAAGGAAAACCGCAGTTGCTTGACCGTATTCCACAGCATGGGCAGGGTATACTTTTTGAGCAGACGGATGTTGCCCGCCGCGATGCGCTTGTTGCGGTTGAGCGTATCGCGCATCGACGAGGGCAGGTCCTCATAGACGACGGCGTCCTCGACGAAATGGCACCGATACCCCTCCAGCATGCGCTTGAAGCAGAACTCCGTATCCTCCGTGATGCTGACCGTATCGTAGCCGCCGATCTTTTTGATGATCTCCATCGCCGTGAGCGCGCCGGGCCCGTTGACGTGGGCGTCGAGGTGCAGGCGCTCCCTTGCGCGGGAGGAAAAGCGGGAATCGAAAATATAGTAGAGCCCGCAGGCGCGGGTGAATTGGTTCTGCGTCATGTTGAGCGCCGATTCGTAGGGCCGCGCGATCTTGACCCCCGCGCAATAGGCGTCGTTCATGAGGGAGAGGAAGGTATCGTTGACATGGTTGTCCGCGTCCAAGCGGATGGAAAAATCGTAGTCGATACCCGTCTCGAGGATGCGTTCGTAGCCGAATTTCAGCGCATAGGAGACGATGTGCTTTGCCGGGTCCTCATCGTTTCTTTCGAAGACGACGGCCCCCGCGTCCCGCGCCCGCTTCGCGGTCTCGTCCGTACAGTTGTGCGCGACCACATAGATATCGAAGAGCTCGGCGGGATATTGCTGGCGCTCGCGGAGAAGGCGCACCGTCTCGCCGATGACGTCCTCCTCGTTGTGCGCGGGAATGATCACACAGATGCGGCACTTCTTCTCGCTCACGGGATATTTTTTCTTGGGGACCCAAAAGAGCAACATGTAGACGAGTTGCAGGATAAACGGGATCCCGATGATGATGAGCAAAACGTTGTTGATCGTCGTGAGAACGTTGTACAGGACGACGTGCCAGGGCATACGCGCCTCCTTTGTGGGGTTCTAAGCTATTATATCCGTTTATCGGGCAAAAGTCAAACGCATTTGCGGACATCCCGCCAAATGTTAATATCTTTACATACTTTTTTTCGCACCGCCGGACTATCCGCGGCGGACGGATTTGCGCCCTCAGCACATTCTGACGCACACCATATACGTCGGCTTGCCTTGGGCGGTGAAGTTCGCCTCGTACTCCGTGACGATGTTCTCCGCGGCATACTCGCTATGATGCAGGTCGTGCGTCTCGCACACGACCGCAAACCCGTTTTCGGCGTAACTTTTCAGCGAATATTCGAAAAAGAAGAGGCTGTCCGTCTTCTGCGCGATCTCCCCGCCCGCAGCGAGCAGGAGACGGTAAATTTGCAGGAAGCGGGAGGACGTGAGGCGCTGTTTTTCGCGGTTGGCCGCGGGGAGCGGCGTCGAAAAATTGAGATAGATCTTGCGCACGCTCTGCGCGGGAAGGTAGCATGGCAGGATCTCCGCGGGGATGTTGAGAAAGCGGACGTTCGCGATCCCCTCGCGCCGGATGCGCTCCATGGCCGTGAGGACGACGTTGGTACAGACCTCGACGGCGAGGAAATTCGTCTCGGGATGACGGCGGGCGAGTTCGGCGATAAAGGCGCCGTTTCCGCACCCCACCTCGAGTTCGACGGGGCGATCGTTGCCGAAAACCTCTTCGAGATCGAACACGGCGCGGTAAGTTTCGGCCGCCTCTTTGAGATTGAGCATGGGCCGCCCGCGAACGAGCAAAATATCCGCGCATGCCTCCATGCGCGGCTCTAAATTCCGTTTTCTGCGCATCCGCATAAATCGATCTCCTTGATTCGCCCGATGGCGTTCCGTCGCACGGTCTCCCCTTTCGGAAAACGGCGAAATGACATAAAATGACGGGGGCATGTCCGCGATCCCCCCTCTCGGTCCGGCAAAAATCTCAATGACCCGTGGAACCGAAACCGCCCGCGCCACGCACCGTTTCGGAGAGTTCTGCGGCCTCCGTGAACTCCGCCGTATAGAAGGGCGCGATGACGAATTGGGCAACGCGGTCGCCCGCGCCGATCGTCCGCTCCGTCTTTCCGTGGTTGTGCAGCGCCACGACGATCTCGCCGCGATAGTCCGGATCAATGACCCCGACTTTATTGGCCGGAGCGAGGTCCTGTTTGCAGGCAAGGCCGCTTCTCGCATAAATGAGGCCTACCATGTCCGAGGGCAGCTCGACCGCAATGCCCGTGTGGACGAACACCGTCTCGCCTGCGGGCACGGTGTAATCCGCAGCGGAATAGAGGTCGGCGCCCGCCGCATAGGGCGAGCCGTAGGTGGGAAGTTTGGCGCTTTCCGTGAGTTTTTTGACGTTTATTTTCATGGCTTTATCCTTAGAGAGAGAAGGACTATGACGAGCAAACGCGACAAAGAGATGCGCCGCAAGTTTGCCGTTCGCAAAATCAAAGCAGTTACTTTAAGGGAATGGGGCGCTTGTCGCCGATAAACAACACCGCCAACGTCCCCGGCCCGCAGTGCGCCCCGATGACGGGCCCCACGGGCTGGCGGCGGATCTGCGCCTCGGGCCGCTTTTCCGAAATGAGCGCCGCGAGCTTATCCCCCTCCTCTTCGCAGTCGGCGTCGAGCACATAGACGGGGTATTCGGGCGCGGTCATCTCCTTGACGCAGTGTTCGGCGAGCGTGCGGATCGCCTTTTTGCGCCCCATGATCTTCTCATAGACGCTCAGTCCCCCCTCCTCGTTGAAGGTGAGGACGGGTTTGAGCCCGAGCACCGTGCCCGCCACGGCCGCCGCCGCAGACAGCCTGCCGCCGCGCTTCAGGTGCATGAGGTCGTCCACGACGAAATAACAGCCGAGCCGGCCGCGGAATTGTTCCAAGAAGGCGAGGAGCTCCTCGTCCGACGCGCCCGCTCTCTTGCGTTCGGCCGCCGCCTCCACCTGCATCCCCGCGCCGAGCGAGATGGCCTTGGTATCGAATACGGTGCACTTCCGCTCGGGGAACTGCTCCCCGAGCTCCCGCAGCGCCGCGTCGAGCGAGGAAAACGTCCCGCTCATCGCATGGGAAAAACTGATGTAAAATACGTCCTCGCCCGCCTCGAAATAGGGCGTGAGGATCGCCTTGTAATCTTCGGGATTGAGCGCCATCGTCTTGGGCATGCTCCCCCCGCGCATCGCCGCGTAGAACGATTTGAAGTCCGTCGCGCGGCCGAGATCGTAGTCCTTCTCAACGCCGTCGAGAAAATACGGCATCGCAATAAAATTCAGGCCGAGTTCTTCGGCGCGCGTATACCAAAGTTCGCAGTTGGAATCACAAAGTAAAATGCTCATCGTCCCCTCCGCTGATTTCAATAAATTTGATTTATCTTACGCTGTAAAGAATGTCGGTATAGGTCGGATACGGCCAATAGGAGGAGGCCGTGAGCCGCTCCATGCGGTCTGCGAGGGCGCGGAGCTTCGCCATATCGGGAACGACGACATGCGCCATCGTCTGCGAGGCGGGGCCGTCCCCCTCGGGAAGTTCCGCGAGATTGTTTTCCAGTTTCCCTGCGGTCTGCATCAGCTCCTCATTGAGCGAGGAGAGCTCTTCCGCGACCACCATGTCCGAGGCGCAGGCCAATTTTTCGCTGATGGCGCGCTTTGCGGCGATCCCGTTGCAGAGCATTTCGACATAGCCGTTCACGGCGGGCCAAATGTCTCTTCGCGCCATTTCGATCATCGTCTTCGCCTCGATGTTGATGGTCTTGATGTAGTTTTCGAGGCAGATGCTCGCGCGGGCGCGCACCTCCTTCTCGGTATAGACGCCCTGCTTGACGAACACGTCGATGTTCTCCTGTTTGAAGAACTCGGGCACGGCGTCGGCCGTCGTCTTGTTGTTGAGCAGCCCCCGCCGCTCGGCCTCGGGCTCCCAGTCGGGCCCGTAGCCATTATAATTGAAGATGATGCGATAGTGCTTCTTCAAGAGCTTTTCGGTATACGCCTTGCACGCCTTCTCGAAATCCTTCGCCCCCTCGAGCGCGTCCACGGCCTCGGAGAACGCCTGCGCCACGATGGTGTTGAGCACGATATTGGGGTCGGCGACGGAGGCCTGCGAACCCAACATACGAAATTCGAACTTGTTCCCCGTAAAGGCGAAGGGCGACGTGCGGTTGCGGTCCGTCGTATCGATGGGGAAAATGGGCGATTCGGGCACGCCGATGGAGCCGGGAATGGCCTTCTTGGGCACATATTGCCTGCCCATCACGATGGAATCGACCAGCGACCCGAGCTGATCGCCGAGATAGACGGAGATGATGGCGGGCGGCGCTTCGTCGGCGCCCAAGCGGTGATCGTTGCCCGCGGAGGCCACCGAGGCGCGCAGGATCCCCTGGTACTTGTCCACGGCCGCGATGACGCAGGCCAAAATGAGCATGAAGCGATGATTGCTCTCGGGATTTTCGCCCGGATCGAGCAGGTTGAGCCCCTCGCTCGTGGAGAGCGACCAATTGTTGTGCTTACCCGAGCCGTTGATCCCTTCGAACGGCTTTTCATGCAACAGGCAGACGAGCCCGTGCTTTTTGGCGACCTTCTTCATGAGCTCCATGGTGAGCTGGTTGGCGTCGACGGCGACATTGGTCGTCGTGAAGACGGGCGCGAGCTCATGCTGGGCGGGCGCGACTTCGTTATGTTTGGTCTTGGCGAAAATGCCGTAGGACCAGAGCGTCTCGTCGAGATCGCGCATAAACTCGGAGATGCGCGTCTTCAAAGAGCCGAAATAGTGGTCTTCGAGTTCCTGCCCCCGCACGGACGGCGCGCCGAAGAGCGTGCGGCCCGTCAGAATGAGGTCCTTTCTGCGGTTATAGACCGCCTCGTCGATGAGAAAATATTCCTGCTCGGGACCGACCGTCGTCGCGACCTTGCGGCATTCGATGCCGAAGAGGCGCAAGAGCTGCTTGGCCTGCAGATCGAGCGCCGTCATCGACTTCAGGAGCGGCGCCTTCTTATCCAGCGTCTCGCCCGTATAGGAGACGAAGACGGTGGGAATATAGAGCGTCCCCTCCTTGACGAAGGCGGGCGAAGTGGGATCCCATGCCGTATAGCCGCGGGCGGCGCTCGTTGCGCGCGTTCCGCCCGAGGGGAACGACGAGGCGTCGGGCTCGCCGACGATGAGATTCTTGCCCGTGAGCTGCATGATCACGCGGTCGCCGTCGGGCTCGATGAAACTGTCGTGTTTTTCGGCGGTGAGATTGGTGAGGGGTTGGAACCAATGCGTATAGTGCGTGGCGCCCTTGGAGACGGCCCAGTCCTTCATGGCGTTGGCAACGGCGCTCGCAATGGAGGAATCCAGCGGCTTGCCCTCGTCGACCGTCTTCCGCAGGGACTTATAGACCTCTTTGGGCAGCGAGTTTTTCATGACTTCGTCATGAAATACATTGCTTGCGAACAGCTCTGTGACGTTCATATGCTAACTCCTTTCAAACGGTTTTCGCTCGGTAAGTTTCCCCTCTCACCACAGAAATCATTATAAATTTTTCCCGCGCCAAAGTCAAATGTTTGGCCTCAAAAAACGGGCGCGGACGGATTTTTTTCGGTCACTCCAAAAAATCTTCCCGCTTCAGGCCCGCTTTCAACTTTTCCAGCGCACGCTTTTCGATGCGCGAGACATAGGAGCGCGAGATCTTCAGCTTGAGCGCGACTTCGCGCTGCGCCATCGGAAATCCGCCGCCGAGCGCATACCGCATGCACACGATCTCCGTCTCCCGCTCCGTCAGAAGCCGCTTGACGGCCGCGAGAAATTTTTCCTGCATGAGGCTTCGCTCCACGCCCGCAAAGACTTTTTCCTCCTTCTCGAAGAGCAGGTCCATGATGGTCAGCTCGTTGCCGTCTTTGTCCGTTCCGACGGGGTCATTCAAGGACATGGTACCCTTGTGTTTCTTCCCCGCGCGGATGAGCATGAGGATCTCGTTCTCGATACAGCGGGCCGTATACGTCGCGAGACGGGTGCCGTGCCCCTCCTCGAACGTGGAGATGGCCTTGATCAGACCGATGGAGCCGACCGAGATCATGTCGTCCGTCTCCGCCGCGCCCGCGTACTTTTTCGCAATGTGCGCGACGAGCCGCATGTTGTGCCGGATGAGGATATCCCGAGCCTCGGCGTCGCCCGCCTTCGCGAGACGAAGATACTTCTCCTCGTCCTCCTTGGAGAGCGGTTTGGGATACGAGCTCCCGTCCGAAAAGGCGCCCGTAAAGAAGAACAGCCGCGCAAGCAGCGCATAAAACAGTCCGGCCATCGCAAACCTCCACAGACCATTCTATGCGCAAGGCGGTTTGTCCTATGAAAAACCGTCCGCTGAAAGCGGACGGGATCCCCTATTTTTTCTTGGGTTCGACGATGCCGATGTGCACCTCGTCGAGCTGTTTCTGTTCGACGGGTGAGGGTGCGTTCATCATGAGGTCGCGCGCCTTGGCGTTCATGGGGAACGCAATGACTTCGCGGATGTTGACCGTACCCGAGATGAGCATGACCATGCGGTCGATGCCGGGCGCCACGCCGGCGTGCGGGGGCGCGCCGTATTCGAAGGCGTGATAGAGCGCGGGGAACTTGCTCTCCACGACTTCCTTGCCCACGCCGATGAGCGAAAACGCCTTGAGCATGATGGCGGGGTCATGGTTGCGGACCGCGCCCGAAGAGAGCTCGACGCCGTTGCATACGATGTCGTATTGCCAGGCGAGGATGTCGAGCGGATCCTTGGTCTCGAGCGCTTCGAGCCCGCCCTGCGGCATGGAGAACGGGTTGTGGCAAAATTCGAGCTGTCCGCTCTCCTCCCCGATCTCATACATGGGGAAGTCGACGATCCAGCAGAAGCGGAAGACGTTCTTTTCGAGCAGATCGAGACCCGTCCCGAGCATGGTGCGGAGGATCCCCGCCTTTTTCTGCACGTCCCCGAGCTTTTCTTCGGCGACGAGCGCGACGAACGCGCCGTTTTCAAGGTGCAGATCCGCCTTCAATTCCCCGATCACGGGCGCGGCGAACTTCGCCAGCCCGCCCGCGGGCGCGCCGTTTTCGTCGAGCTTGAACCAATACATCTTGCCGCCTTCCGTCTTGACCGTGAACTCCTCACAGGTCTTGTCGATCCACTTCCGCGGGACGTTGACGCCCTGCACGGCGATCGCCTTGATTCTTTTCCCGGCAAACGCGTCGAAGCCGCAGCCCTGAAGGAGCGCGGTCACGTCTTTGATGAGGAGCGGGTTGCGAAGATCGGGCTTGTCCGTCCCGTAATCTTCCAATGCGGTGCGGTACGGGACGCGTTTGAAGGGGGGCATGTCCGCGTTCCACCCCGAGTATTTGGCAAATACGGGCGGAAGCACGCGCTCCAAAACGGCAAAGACGTCCTCCTGTGTCGCGAAGGCCATCTCGATATCGAGCTGGTAAAATTCACCGGGCGAGCGGTCGGCGCGGGCGTCCTCGTCGCGGAAACAGGGCGCGATCTGGAAGTACTTATCGAACCCCGAGCACATGAGGAGCTGTTTATATTGCTGCGGCGCCTGCGGGAGCGCATAGAACTCTCCCGGATAGATGCGGCTGGGCACGATGTAGTCCCGCGCGCCCTCCGGAGAGGAAGATGTGAGGATGGGGGTGGAAATTTCAAAGAATCCCTCGTCCGTCATGAGCCTGCGAAGGTCCGCGACGATCTTCGAACGCAGCACGATCTTATCTTTGACGGCGAGATTGCGGAGGTCGAGGAACCGGTAGCGAAGACGGGCGTCCTCCCCCGCTTCCGTCGAATGGGAAATCTCGAAGGGAAGCGCCTGCGTCGTGCGGCGGCCCAGCACCTCCACCTTTTCGGGAATGACCTCGATGCGGCCCGTGGGCAGCTTCTCGTTGGGCGCGGAGCGGAGCACGACCGTGCCCTCGACGCTGACGGTGGATTCCGTGGGGATCTCGCGGAAGGCCGCGACCGTGTCCCCGTCCGAGCAGACGACCTGCGTCGTGCCGTAAAAATCGCGGAGAACGGCGAAGAGCAGCCCTCCCTTGTCGCGCTTGCTGTCTAACCAGCCCGCAAGTTTCACCTTTTGGCCGACGTGCTCCTCGCGAAGTTCGCCGCAGTTGTGCGTTCTGTAATACATACCTTGCCTCGTAAGACATTTTTTCTCTTATTGTAAACTTTTCGGCGCAAAATGTCAACAAAATGACGCCCTGCCGTGCGTGGAATTGCAAAAAGAGCCGCCTATGATCGGCCCCGCTCATTTTGTTTTTGGAATTTTCCTCTGCGGGTTTACGGCTCGTAGATATACTGCGAGGCGGTGAGGGAGACCTCCTGTGTCTCGCCGTCGAGATAGTTATATGTGAGGCCGAACCCGCCGAATCCACCCACGCCGCGCGAGAGCACGTTGCGGTATTCGATCCGCACGGCGTCCCCCGCCCGCACGTCCGCCATGACGGAATTGGCGCGCTCGCTTAGCGAATACGAGCCGCCGCCGCGCTCGGTGAAGTCATAGCGCGTCCCGTTCACCGTGACGGCAACGACGGCCTTCGCGCTGTTCCCCCATGCCGCGTAGAGCGGGCCCTCGGTGCCCGTCGCCGCGGCGATGAGCGCAGTTTCGCGCTCGCGCAAAGCGGAATCGGTATACAGCGTCGCCGTCGAGAAGGTGATATTGGTCTCGGCGTCGCCCGCGACATAGCCGTATTGCGTGACCGTCCCGCCCTGCTCCTCGTGCGTTTCGATGAGCGCCCGGGCGGCATACTGCGCGTCATTGGCGGGAATGGCGAAGTTGAGACCCTCCACATTCTGGCCGTTGTAGCTCTCGTATCCGGAATTGATGATGCCGATGAGGTTGCCCTCCGTATCGAAGAGTCCTCCGCCCGAATTGCCGCCGTTGATGGAGGCGTCCGTCTGCATGAGGGTCATGGTCCCGATCTCGCCCACGTTGACGGCGCGCTTGGTCGCGGAGACGATGCCGTGGGTGACCGTGCCGCCCAAAATGCCGAGCGGATTGCCGATGGCGAACACTTCCGTGCCCACTTTGACGCTGTCGCTGTCCTCGATGAAGGAGACGGCGGAGAGTTCGGTCCCCTCGGGGGGACGGATGGAGAGCACGGCGATATCCCGCTTCATCGAACTCCCGATGAGCGCGGCGTCGTATGCGGTGGTAAATTCCTCCTCGCCGTCGATGGACAAGACGTCCACCGTAAACGTCTTGCCGCCGTCGATGACGTGATGATTGGTGACAATGAAATACTCGCCGTCCTCTTCGGCGGAGCCGATGATGACGCCGCTCCCCGCGCTCGTGCCCGTCTCCGTGTAGCTCATGACGTCTACGACGGCGGGACGGATGCGCGCGAGCACCTCCGTCGCGGAAGCCGGCGCGGGCATGCCCGAGGAAGTCATGTTGACAATGTAGTTTTTGCTCTCGGCGGGCATCGAACAACCCGCGAGGGTCAGGGCAAGCGCCAGCCCGCACAAAAGCGCCAAACTCTTTTTCACAAAACGTTTCATAGATCCCTCCCAATGATCTGTTTCCTCTCCCCATTTTAGACCGCGTCCGTGACTTTCAAACGAAGGTGCGTGTCAACTTTGTGAAATTTTTATTTTTTGTCGCGGCTTCGTCCTCGCGTCTCCGCGTTTCGTCCTCGCGTCTCCGCGTTTCGCGCCGCGGCTTCTCACAAAAAAACCGCCGCGGTCTCCCGAAACGGCGGCCTCAGCGAATGATGATGAGTTTCTTCTTCGCGCGGGTGATCGCCGTATACAGCCATGCCGCGCCCTCCTCGAACAGCCTGCTCTCGTCGAAGACGACGACGAAGTCATACTCCGACCCCTGCGCCTTGTGGCAGGTGATCGCATAGGCAAATTCGAAGCGGCAAATTGTCTCCTCCCGCTTCACGCGCACCCGCCTCAGGAGCGCGAAGTTCTCCTCATGCACGAGCTTGCCCCCTTCCAGAAGGCAGGCCTTGTCGCCGTAGCCGTGGAAATACTTCCCCTCGAGGAAGACGCCCTCGTCGAAGGGCAGATCGTAGAGGGTATCCGGCAAAAAGTCGGGGCGGAAATCGAATTGGCCGAGCCCGTCCTCCTGCTCGCGGACGTTGAAGCACGTCCCCGCCGTGCCGTTGACGAGATGGTAGTCCCCCTTCTCGTCGAGCTTTTTGGACCAATCGTTGAGCGTGCAGACGAGTTTCTCGCCGTCGATGGGAAGGCGCGCCGTCTCGGGGATGCCGTGCAGCAAGCGCACCTCGCGGTTGACGGCGTTCCTCGTCTTGTTCGTGCCGACGATGATCTGATCGGCTTCCAACAACAGCCGCGCCCGCATCGCGGGAGAGATGCGCTTTTTCGAGACGACGGCCGCGTTGTCGCCGTACCTCCCGTATTCGAGGAAACCGCCGCCGCGCACAGCCTCCGCCATGCGCACGATGGGGTTGCCGAGCTCCTGCCGCACGATTTCCCGCAGGGTGATCACGGGCATGGATAGGAGATTGCACGTCCCGTTCACGGGAGGAAGCTGCGCGGGGTCGCCGCAAAAAAGGCATTTAACGCCATAAGACAGAAGGTCTTTCAGCATCTCGTCGGAGACCATCGAAGTCTCATCGACGACGATGAGCCTGAGCTCGGAGGGCAGTTTTTCCTTGCGGACAAACCGCAAAAACCGCTCGGAAATGACCTCGCCGTTCTCATCCACCTCGATGTCCTCTTCACGGATATAGATGAGGCTGTGGATGGTGCTCGCGGCATTCCCGCCGCGGATGAGCACGGAGGCCGCCTTGCCCGTGGGCGCGACGAACGCCGCGCTCTCCCCCGCGACCAATCCCAACTTCCGCACGACAAAATCGACGAGGAATGTCTTCCCCGTCCCGGCATAGCCGCAGAGCACAAAGATCTGCGTATTCAGATGAAAAAACCACTCCTCGATGAGTGCGGCCGCCTCGGCTTGGTCGGACGTGAGCACGACTTGGTTGGTCAGCGCAGACTTCATGCGCCTATTATAGCACACTGTCCGAAAAGATGCAAACTTTTGTTTACGATTTTCCGAAAATTATTCGGGACGAAATTCCGCATACAGACTGCGGCCGAGAAAATTTTCCTCGACGACGATGGCGCCGTCCTCCATGCGATAGGTCCGAGACATCGTCCGTGACCCCTCACCCACGGACATGGTTATCTCCTCGCGCGTCTCATCCACTTCATAGCGTCCGCTCCATTCGTCCTGCTGTCCGTATTTTGTTTTGTATGAGACCGTCATCTCGCCGCCATAGGCGAGTTCCAGAGAGAGGCGGTAATCTTCGGTGACATCGACGCCCGCAAGGAGCAGCCGTTCGCAGTGATAGACGCCCGCATACGGTCTCGACAGCGCCTCGAGGGAGCCGAGGTCCTCCGCCTCACAGCCCGCCAGCGAGCACAGGGAGAGCAGGACCCCCACCGACAATAAAATTTTCCACATACAGACAGTCTTTGCAATTTTTCGATTTCCACGCGTCGGGCGCGCAAAACCGCTGAAAAACCGTCAAATTTTTCCGTATTGGGCGCAGAGTTCCTCGAGAATGGCGGCCGAACAGGCGCAGAGCTCGGCGCAGGGGCGCTTGTGATAATAGGCAGCCGTGCGCGCTTCGGCCGTGGGCGCCGTCTCGGCCCGCACGCCCGCGCCGTCGAGGAGTTCGCGGCAGAGATAGCTGCCGTTTTGTTCCTTGAATGCGTTCGCGTGCGCCTGCACCAGGGCGTAGAGCTCGCTCTTGCTCTTTTCGGAGAACAACAGCCCCATCGTCATCGCGGCGCCGGAGACCGTCCCGCAGACCTCGCGCAGGCGGGCGAATCCGCCTCCGAACGGGCGGGCAATGTTTTCCAACGTTTCGCGGTCGACTTTCACGAGATCGGCGAAGGCCAGCAGGACGGCCTGCGCGCAGTTGTAACCGGAAAGAAAATTCTCCCGTGCGATTTGCGCTCTTGTCATTTACTTTCTCCTCCGAACGTGGTATACTGAATTTATGAACCTCTATTATACGACGGCCCTCCCGCGCGCGGAACTCATACGGGCGGCATTTACCCGCGAGCGGTGCGCGTTGGGCGAGCGGGATTGGCTCCGGGACGGCGGCAAGCCGCACTTTCCCGACCCCATGTCCCCCAAATTCAATTTGACGCACACCGGCGCGTTCATCGCCATGGCCGTCGGGCGGCAGGAAGTCGGCGTGGATGCCGAACGCATGTCCCCGCGGCGGGCCGAGGCCGTTCAAAGGCGACTGCTTCCGGCCGAGCGCGGCGAGAATTTTGCGGAACTGTGGACGGCCAAGGAGGCCTACGTCAAGTTTCGCGGCGGGACGCTCTCCGCCATGCTCCCCGCGCTCCGCTACGAACGCGGTACGCTCTATGAACACGGAACCCCGGTCGAGGCGACGCTTTGGCACCGCGTGATCGGAGACTATCTTGTGTGCGTCTGCACGCAATTTCCCGAAGAGATCGCCGTCTGCGAAATCCCGCCCCGCACTTGAAAGCGGTTGTCCATACTTGAAAGCGGTCGTCCCACTTAAAAGCTGTCATTCGCACTTAAAAGCCGTCACTTAAAAGCGGCCGTTTCATGGAAATCTTGAAGTTATCGCGGCCGCATACATGGCGGGCCCTGCCGCGGCCGCCCGAGATGGAGCAAAGAGTCCCCCGAAAGCGTTTGCCTTCGGGGGACTTCAGCGTTTCGCTCGATGCCGTCAGGCGGCGGGTTCCTCGGGAACTTCCACGATCGTAACCGTGCCGTCTTCGGCATTATACATTCTTTTCCGCACCTTTGTCAAGGATTTTCGTCCTTTTGGGCGCTCTTTCCGCGCTCTTCCCCGCTTTGATGATCGGCGGTTTTTCCGCGCTTACCGCGCCGCTTGACGAGCTCATAGATCCAGAACGGCGATGAGAAGAGCACATAGACGGGCGTCGTATAGACGATCGCGGGGCCGATGAGCCACAGCACGGGAAAGTAAAACGGTTTCCCGCCGTTGATGTTCCAATAGTCCGTGCGCAGGAACGTCGGCACGAAGGGATGGAAAATCTTCGCGGCCCAGGCGAAGTCCGGGCGCACGCCGAACTCAAAACTGCTGTTGCGGAAGCCCGGATTGAGCAGATCGACCAGCTTGGCGTTGGGGACGAGCCCCGTCCCCACGATGAAGGCCTCATAGAGCGCGATGATCGTCTCCCACGCCATAAAGATGAGCGGGACGGTCCAAAATACTCTGAGGCGCGGGCGGTACACGCCGAGAATGGCGGCCGCAACGGGCACCATCACCAAGAGGCTGTGGCAGATATAGAAGCGGATGGTGTCGAACGCGAAGACCGGCATTCCCAGCGCTTCAGTGGGATAGGCGAGCGCCCCGATCCCGCCGCACATGCCGATGAAATACGCAAAGTCATGCAGCACGTTCTGCTTCCTGAAGAGGTAGATGAACGGGAAGAGGACCGTCGAAACGGCGCAGATATTTTGCAGTCCCGAGCGGATGAGGGAGTTGGGGAAGTCGTTGATATAGGGCGGGAAGGCCTGCTTGAGGAAGTGCAGGGCGAGGTTGACGAAGAGCAGCACGAGCAAGACGGTGTGCGCCGTTTTTTGGCTGCATTTTCGCAAGCTGAGCACGAGCAGGACGAGCAGGAGCACTGCGAGCCCGATATACATGAAATAATAACCGTTTCCGACTTGAACTTTCATCTTGTTGTTTTTTTACGGTGACCGTTTACGTCCCCCACCCACGCCGCCGCCCCGAAAGGGGGACGGCGGCGGGCGAAAAGATCAGGCGAAGTCGCGCTTGGAGGGGAGAACGGTTTCGGAGACCATCGCGGTGAGCGCCGCGGCGTTCTTTTGGGCTTCGCTGAGGGCTTTATCGAGCGTCATGCCGTCGGGCCAAACGCCGTCCCAGCCGTGCTTCTCCGCGTTCTTGAGCGACTGTTTCAAAGCCTCCATGTGGTTGTCTTCTCTGCCTTCGATCGGTTTCCGATAGCACTTCTGCAAGTGCCACAGGATGTGGTCGGTGTTCTTAATCGGCTCGCCGCTTGCATTGTCGCTATCAAGATACTGGCAGAGCAGACGGATCTCATCCCCCGCGGCAAAGAGCTTGCTCATGTCGCGGTCATAGATACCGGTCTTCTCAATCTTATAGCCGCCGTCCACGTCGATTCCGGTCTTGTAAGTCCATCCGGTAACGCAAGCGCCGCGTTCGCCTGCGGCAAGAGCAATCCCTAACTTATAGTTCGCCTCTTCCGGATCTGTGATTTCGAACCCGCTTCCGTCCCAATAGTTAAGCGGGCTTGACCCAACATCGGCTCCTATACGACTACTATAGACCGCAATGTTGAGATATTTATCATCTTTTATTGCATAACCGGCATAATCGGTCGATTTCCCGAACCACTCTGCGTACTGTTGCGGTACAAGATCATCGTTCAGCATAGCTGCCGCGGAAGTGCCTGCGCCCTCCAAGTTGGCCATGGCTTTCCCAAGCCCCGTGAGACTATAATAGTTCAGGACGTCGAAGAAGCCCTTGAAGTAAAACTTCTGATCTGCATCTGCATTTGTAAGGCCTGCGTTTTCCAGCGTCAACCCCTTCAGGCACTCGGCGATGACGACATTTTCGAGATATACCGTTGGAGGAGGTGTCCCCTCCGCGTTCCAGAGCTGCACAGCCGCACTCGCCACATACCGCAACGCGGTGTTCTTGATGATCCCGCCCGATGCGACATTCATCTTCGTGTAATATTGAATATCCGAATAATAGGCGCCATTGATGATAAAGAACAATCTGTCTTTGAGCGGCGTGATGTCGTTGTGCGGATTGTTGCCTTTCAATACCACATTGTAGAGCGTGCCGAAGTTCGTCGGAACGCTTGTATTCGCTTTCCTATCCTGCAACTGGTCATCCTGGATCGTATCGCGCAAGATCTTCAGGTTGACCTGATAGCCGTTGCCGAAGAGCCAATCTTTGGTTACGGCGCTATCGTTCTGAATGCTTACGGCCCTATTCAGGACTTGGTCGTTCTCCTCCGCGATTTCGGCGAGAGCGCCTTTCTCCAATTCATCGGGGCCATAGAGATTGGCATGCAGGACGACGTTTCTCGACGCATAATAGCCCGTGGCATTGAAGACGTTGACGAGCTGAACGTTCGCCGGATCTTGCAACACGTTCAAGTTGAAGTGAGGGCCGCTCCCATCCGTGCTTGCCGCGAAGCGGAGGAACTTGAATGCGCCTGCGGAAGCTGTGACCGACTTGCCGGCGCTATTGACCACGTTCTCCGGCTTTGTCCACGTTCTCGTTTCGTCGAAGTCGCCGAAGAGATCGTTCTGCACGTCGGATTCGGAAAGGCCGACGAAGTCGCCGAAGTGGATCCGGGCATAGCCGGGCTCGCTGTAAGCATCGACCCACATGACGGTTTCAGGGGCGAGCGTATCCGTCGCACTGCCGCTTTCGTCTACCGTATACAGGCCGTATTCGGTGCCATCTTCGCTGATTTTCTTGATCTTATACTTCGTAGTCTCTTCGCCCTTGGTCACGGTGACGTTGTAGCCATCCTGCGTCGTCTTGGCAAGTGTGGTATCTTCCTCGCTCCCGTTATAGGGCGTGAGCGACCACTGGGTCACAGTGCCTTCCGAGGCGCGGTCCAGCGCCTTATAGGGAACCTTGAAGTAATCGACGATTTGGCTCGTCTTGTTCGTGCCGTAGTCGCTGTGCTTGGCGAAGACGCGCACCTGCTGATAGCCCTTGTAGACGTCGGTCTTGTTTCCGCTATCGAAGCCGATGAGTTCGATGTTCTGCTGGTTATACGAGAACGAGACAGTGACGCTCTGCGAAGCATAATCAACCACGCATTTCATCGTCTTGAAGTTGTCGGATTTTTCCGTCTTGAATATAATTTGACCCCATTCGTTAAAATCAGCACTCCAATTGCTCAGCTCCTGATCATTCGCAGCCAAAACCTTGCTCTCTTTCGTGCGATCCTTAAATACCTCATACGTACCGAAGCCGTCGAGATATTCAGCACTCTCCTTAGAGAGCTCGAGCTGGAAGGTGATCGCGCCGCCGACCATATCGGCCGGAACCGTGAAGGCAAGCTCCTGCCCCGTCCCGATCTGATTGGATTCGATCGTGCCGAAGACCTTTCTCTTGTTTACGCCGCCTTCGCCCGGAACGGATACGAATAGCGTATACCGCAATTCTGCCTGTGAGGGCTGCACATAGTCGATCAGGATTACCCTGCTCACGCCGCCGTCCTGCGAGCGGAAGAACAGCGAATTGCTCGGAGAGGCGCTGAGGTCTATGGTAACAGTCGTTTGCGTTGATAGATTCTCAACGACGTTCCAGCTATTTTCTGCGCCGGTATAGCTCCATTCGATATTCTTATTCGTGATAATCGCCCCATCGCTACGTCCAATATCGATCTGGAAATTGAGTTTGTCGATGATGGTCTTATAGGTTATCCCGTCATTGAGTTCCTCCAACTTGGGCCCCGCTTTTACCGACATGGTTTCCGTTCTTATTGGCGCGGAGACGAGGAAGTCAAACCTCACTCCCAAGAAATCGATCCAACCCTGTGCGTTGCTGAAAACATCATTAGCTTGTAATCTAATTGTAGCAGGGCTTTTCGAGGCTAGATAACCTCCATTTACAAATGGAATCGATATAGCGCCGCCTCCCCCCCATTTAACAGTTTTGGTCGAAAAATCCGGCAAAGTGGCCTTAGGAATCGTATCTGCAGGATCAAGTTTGGTTATATCAAACGAAAGCACGATCAGTAAGTTCTTGCCAATATTGTTAAACTGTAACGTAGTCGGCCCAGCCGGGTTTAACGGAACCTTGGGGCTATCGGCAAGTGGCGTACCAACCTCATTAGCATAGTACCACTCCCCTGCGGGCTTGGAATAAAGTTTGCCGTGCGTGGACTGAACAGAATACTTGACGGAAGTGGCATCGCTCTCGCCTTTGCCGAGGAGCTTCAAAGCGTCCGCTTCATATTTAACGCCGAAGTAGATGATGCACGCTTCGTTCCCTGCTATTTCATCATCCAGTGTGCCCGTGAGCGTGAGAGCGCCCTCCGTATTCGGCACAAATTCAGCGCTATCCAAACTGCCGAGCTTAACATACAATCTCTTGCCTTCCATGGCGCCGTCGTTCTCATGGCCTGTGACGGTCACCGTGAAGGTAACTGTCTCATAGAACGTGCGGAAAACCGTTTCGCCGGCTACGGCAGGCGTCAAGACCTTATTATTTGCATTCTTGAACTCAACCTTGATGTCATCTTTCGAAACAGGCTTATCGACATAGACTTGGATGGTGTAGGTCGTTTCGTTTTCGGCGATGGTGCGGACGGCACTGCGCGCACGGCGGGCGAGCGAGACGGGCGCCGCTCCCGACACCGTGATCGTGATCGTCGCAAATCCGCCCTTCACCGCATGGATCGTGTAAGCGCCGGGAATCGGCTGCCCATCGGCATCCTTCACGGAAACAAGTTCGACGACTTTGTTGCCCTCTTCACCGCCCTTTGTCACTTCCGTCGTGATGGTGGAACCCATGGAAGCATTGACATAGAGCGGAGTATCGGGGATCTCGTTGGGATCTTCGGGCGAAGACGTGCTCCCCTTTTCCGTAGTAAGGACGACATCGAAGTTTTCCTTCAGCTTGTCGCCTTCCATCTGCGTGCCAAGCTCGACGCTTTGATTCTTGTCTTCGCTCGCGTTCGCCTTGGGAATGTAGGTGACGGTGATCGACTTTGTGAGCGTGACCACTTCGCCGCGCATGACGGAAATGTTGACCGTGACCGTGACGGGCTCTTTGCTATTAAACGTGAGCTTGCCTGCTTCGGTGATAGTGTTCGGAGCAGCGTCCTTTTCGAAGGTATACTTCATCCCGTTGTCGGTGTGGTTGTCGGGCCCAATGGTGACGATGGCAATCGCACCGGTGGTGATCGACGCGCTGTCTGCCGGTTTCTCCAGCAAGAAAGTGACATCCTGCTCGCTCGTGACGAGATGCTCGATTTCCTGCGCGCCGCCGAAAGCGACGGTGATGGTCTCGGCATTGCGCCCAACCGTGGTTGACGGAATCTCCAAACTCAGTTGTTCGCCCGAAAGGCCATACGACTGCAACAGCTCGCCGTCGTACTCCAAATTGTACTTGATGGTAAGGGTGCTGTTCGCCTTCGGGAAACTGAGGGTGAACGTCGTGCCCTCGTCATTCGCGGTGCCGTACTCTTTCTTACCGTCAACCATCAAATAGACCTTCTTGCCTTTCAGCGCGCCGGCGCCTGCCCCCGTCGCCGAAACGGTGAACGTGACGGAGGTTGCCGTCGTGCCCTTGACATCTTCCCCGTTGTTAAATTTGATCTTGATGTCGCTTGCATCCACCGTGCGATCGACATAGACTTCGATGGTGTAGGTCTTGTCGGTTGTGAACTTCACCGTCGCGAAACCGCCGTCGATCGGCTTGATGTGCAAAATGCCGTTTGCTTCTACGACGTTGATAACGCTGTTGTTCTTTTCGAACGAAGGCGTGAGTTCGTAGTTCACGGGCAACGTGTAGTAGATGAGCCCCTCTTGGTTCGTACCCAAAACGAGATAATGGGTCTCTTTTTCAGCCAA
>CANQWO010000014.1 GCA_947627565.1 uncultured Clostridia bacterium | reverse complement strand
GCGTTGAACTCTTTGGTGAAGCCGGGAATGTTGACGCCGTGCGGGCCGAGCGTAGAACCTACGGGGGGACCGGGGGTCGCTTTTCCGGCAGGAAGCTGCAGCTTGACGACTGCGGTTACTTTCTTAGCCATAAAAAACTCCTATATGCGTGGTATTGCTGACGGCGGTCTGGGATTTTGCCGTCTCCCACTCGAAACGCCCGAAGGCGGTTTCTTCAGATTATTCGTCCTCTTCCTTGGGGATCTCGACGGCGTCGTCGGAGATCTTGGTCATTTGGACATACTCCACCTCGACGTCCTGCTCGCGGCCGAACATCGTGATGGTGACCTTGGCGCGCTGCGTCTCGTCGTTGACCTCTTTGATGACGCCGATGAATCCCTCCAGCGGGCCGTTGTCGATGGTCACACGGTCGCCCGTGTGGAAATCGGCGTCGACCACATAGTCTTCAAGGCGCATCTTGCGGATCTCTTCCTCTTTCATGGGAATGGGACGGCCCTGCGGACCCACAAACCCCGTCACCCCGCGCGTATTCGTCACGAGGTACCAAAGCTGGTTGGAATAGATCATCTTGATGAAGACATAGCACGGCAGGAGCTTGCGCTCGACGACTTTCTTCTTGCCGTTCGCCTTCTCCTCAATGGTCTGCTCCGTGGGAATTTTGACGTCGAAGATCTGATCGCTTAAATTGTTGTTTTCAATGAGCCGGAAGAGACTCTCTCTCACAAGTAGCTCATAGCCCGAGTAGGTGTGCAGAATATACCACTTGGGTTCGGTATCGACGCTCGTGATTGCCATAGACGGTTACCCCAAAGAGGTGAGAAGCTCCAAAAGCTCCGTAAACCCGATATTGATGAGTGTGATGAGGACAAGGAAGATGAGCACGATGACGATGACAACGCCCGTGGATTTGAGCGCGTTGCCGACCGTGGGCCATGTGACGCGCTTGAGCTCGGAAAACGTCTCTTTGAATTTTCTTCCGATCCGCACGAAGATGTTGGGCTTTTTGGGCGCTTTCTTCGCGTCCTTCTTGGGCGCTTCTTTGCCCTTCTTCTCGACCTCGGTTTCTTTTTTAGCCATGATTCTTATCTCCGGTACGCTTACTTGGATTCCTTGTGAACGGTATGTTTCTTGCAGACGGGGCAATACTTCTTGAGCTCGAGACGATCGGGATCGTTGCGCTTGTTCTTGAAGCTATCATAATTTCTGTTTTTGCACTCCGTGCACTCGAACGTGACCTTCATCCGCGTAGATTTGACAGCCATTGCGTGAAAACTCCATACAAAAAAATTACACCCCTCAGGTGCTTACTAAGAGTCTACCACATTCGCAGTAGCTTGTCAACCGATTTTGATACGGATTTACGATTTTTTTTGCGGATTCCGCAGGGAAACGGAAAGAGGGCCCACCCCCCTACCCCCCTCCCGGAGGGAGGGGGCGCGGAGAACGGAGAGGTGAAAAAAGAACTCCCGAGGGAGTTCTTTTTTTCGTGCATATCATGTGATACGTTTCGTTGCATTACAACATCATGCGTTTGGATCCATGATACGGTTTGATTGGGATTACAGCATCGAGTTGGTGACTGTGATCGACTTTGCGGTCATGATGGTCTCCGTCTCGGTCGCCGTACCCGCATGGTCGATCGCAAGTTCCATGTTGTAGGAAGCTGCGGGAGCGTCTGCGATGTAGCAGGTCCACGAAGCGAGCGCATTGGTCTGACCCTTCGCATAGAACGAGAACGTAATCGTGAGCTTTCCGCCCTGAAGCGAGACTTCGATCACCTGCTTGCCGTCTTTCTTGGTTGCGTTGAGCGCCGCAACCGCAGCGTCATCATTAACCCACTTACCTTCGGTAAGGCCCCAGTTCTTCCCTTCGGGGAACGTGACGCCCGCGGGTCTCCACTGGAAGTCACCGGTGGAATCTGCGCCCTCTGCATCGGGACGAAGGAAGTAATTCTTGCCTTCTACGCCGATGAGATTGACAACAGCGCCGCTGAAGTTGCTGGGTTCAAGCCCGTTGTTCCACTCAACTTCCAACGTGACTTTCTCGTTGTCCTTCACCGTGTAGTACCTGGGAACAGGATCGCCCCACTTCTGGAACTCAGACTGCGCATAGGTCTTGGGACCATAGGTCGTAACGGTACCGGTCTGAACTTTGAGGTTCGTAACAGCAGCGCCCCAACCGCCGATCTGTACGGTGACATCGTTGGACTTGACGTTGGAAATGACGACTTTGCACTCGTATTTCTTTTCCGTCTTGGACGTCCAGGAAGAGGTGACGGTGAGCACGTTGCCGACTCTCTTGATGAGGGCGGTCACATTGCCGTTGAACTCGCCGTTGCCGTTACCGTGCGTGAGGTATTCCGTGGAAACCTTACCGTCGATCTTGAGCTCCTTCGTGACATTCGCAGCTTTTCCGTCGGAGGTGACGGTAGCATTCGCGTCGTCCGGGTTCGCAAGGTCGATGAGGACATCCGCATCGGCGACCGCATACGCCGCACCCTTCGTGGAATCGACCAACATCAAGCGGGCGTTGGTATAATTGCCGGTGCCGTCCGCATGGGTATAGGTATACTTGACTGCGAAGTCGCCGCTCATGCCGGGGACAACGCCGGTCGCGCCTGCCCACCACTCATACGAGGTGTTCGGGACATCAACAGGGCCCTCGAGCTCGACCCACTCATACGTGGTGTTGCTGACGGTGACCTTGAATCTCTCTGCGCCGCAACGCGAGCAGGTCGCGTCTTCGCCGTAAGCGGCGGCCTGGTTCTGAGAATTGAGCCAATTGTGCTCGTTCTTAGTGAAGCTGACGTTTGCATAGAACTCTGCATTATCGCCGGTGCCGCCGAGCTCATACCCGTGCGTGACTTCCGCCGTGCAGTCTTCGGGATCGACATCGTTGACCTGAGTCGCTTCGCCGGTCAACGTGTAAGACTTCGCCTGACCCATCGTGTAGGTTTCTTTCGTGGTATCATACGTCACGGGGACATAGGAACCGGAATTTCCGCTGCCATTGAGCTCGAACGCAAAGGACTGCTCTCTGACGCCGACTTTTCTCGTATCGATCCTGAGCACAACGACTGCGCCGTAATCGGTATCTTCGCTGTTGTTGGCCGTGCCGCCGAAGACGGTCAAATTACCCGTTGCGAGTTCCGCAAGGAGTTTCGAATCCGTCATGGAAACCGTACCGTCTTCACCGGTGACGTAGCTGATGTTGTGCGTCTTGAGGTAGGTGTAGCTCTTGAAGTCGGGATCGTCTTCCTTCGTGAAGTCGACGCCCGTCTTTGCGCCGGCATTGAGGGCG
Source organism: uncultured Clostridia bacterium (assembly GCA_947627565.1). GTDB lineage: Bacteria > Bacillota > Clostridia > Christensenellales > Borkfalkiaceae > Gallimonas. Next base: position 43,670 of record CANQWO010000014.1, on the reverse strand, counting down.
ATGGTGACGACGCCGTTGAGATCGGCCGTCTTGATATCGCTACCGGTGTAGGGCTTGAGGAGATAGAGATAGTTGCCGTCTGCGACTGCATAGTAGCCATCGACGACCGCATTGTCGTTCTCCGCAAATCCAAGGGTGTAGAACACTCTGTCGGTTGCGAGGGTCTCGGAGCCCGAGAACAGCGTGAAGGTGTAGCCGACGGGCTTCGCGGGATTCATCTTGGGCAGGGTGTATTTCACCGTGAGTTTGCCCGTTGCATATGTGACTTCATCGACCGTGAGGCCGGCAAAGCCCATTACGGTCTGCGTGGCCGGGGTGAGGGTGTTGCCGTTGGCCTTCAACGTCTTGTTGACGCCGTTGATGGAGAGCTTGAGCTGGGAAGCGGCCGTCGCGGCATCCTTGACCGCGGTGACGCCGGAGATATCATACTCAATGGTGATCTGCTTGGTTTCGTTGATCTTGAGCGTGTTGGCGCTGAGCGTCGACGTGACGGCATAGCCGCCGATTTTGCCGAAGGACACCACGATGTCGGTGCCGCCGTTGACGCCGGAGATCGTCGCGGACTTCACGTCTGCGGAGACTGCGAGAACGACGTCGAGACGCGCGCCGTCCGCCGCGACCGCAACGGCGCCCTTGGTGCCGGTGACAGTCGGCGTGCCTGCAAACTTGGTCGCGCCGCCCTCCGGATCCGTATAGAGCGAGAATGCGACGTAGTGCTTCGCAGTGCCGGTGCCGAGGGTGAGCTTCGCGGCCTGTGCGGTCGAGAGCGTTGCGGCCGTACCGGAGACGCTCACGCCCGCCTTGTTATCGGACGTCTGGACAAATTCGATCGGGTTGAGCGCCGTAGCGGGGAACAGCACGCTGTCGACGGTGACGTCGTTGGTATTGCCGTGCTCGACCGCATTCTTGACGACGGCGCCTACGAGCTTGGCGTTTTCGGTCGCGGACAGAACCTTTTCGAATGCATCGTTACCGAGTTCGACGCGGACCTTATACGTCTTGTACTTGCTGGAAACGGGGTTGTAAGCGAGATCTTCCCAAGGCTGGCCGCCTTCCTGGTTCTCGCGGCCGGCGGGATCGAGCTTATCCGCCGCGACCTCATCGGGGTTGCCATAGACGGTGATCATGCCGGCATCGGCCTTGCCCGTCTTGCCGCCTTCGTAGGTGACGTCGATATCGAAGCAGTTCTTATCGAAATACTTGTTTTCGAGAACTTTCTTGGCATCGGTCACTTTCGGCTCGCCGACTTCCTTGAGTTTCAAAGTCTGAACGACTTCGACCTTCGTGAACTTCGCCTTGAACTGTTCGCCGTGGAGAATGGCGTTGTAGAACTGACGATCGGGGAGCTTGACATAAGCGGTACGGGTACGGGACGTCGTGCCGTTGTTCCAATACCACGTCCAGATCACGACATTGTCTTCGCCATATTCCCAGGAGAGGGAGATGTCGATACCGTCGCTTTCCGCGTCGTCAACATAATAATCCACCGAGTGGGAAATCGTGCCTTCGGTATACGTTTGATAGAGCGTCGCCGCATCGGCGCCGACCCATCCCGCGATCGCATCGGTATTCGCAAGCGAGACACCGCCCGTCGCGTCGGCATTCTTGAACCAACCGTTGAGCACGCCGGCCATTGCGTCGTAGATGGTGTAGTTATCGTTTCTCAGGATAACCGAACCGTTGTCTTCGATGTTGGCGACACCGAGGATGGGATAGTTGTAGTCGTTGCCCTTGCTCAGAGCTTTGCCTTTCCCGCTGAGGGTGATCTTCATGCCCTTGTCGAGACGGCCGACGACAGACGTCGCATTGCCGAGACGGGTATCAAGTTTGACATACTTGTTTTCCGTGCCGACCGTCACGCCGTCGTGCCAAGGTCCGATCTCGAAGCTATCGTTGATCGTCTCGGTGATGGAAACCGCGGAGCAAACGGAGCAGACCTGGGTCCCCTCCTTGTCGCCGGCTACAAAGTGGTGGGTGATCGTAACGGGAACATCCGCCGCGACCTTATCCTTGTTATCCTTGTTCGTGGAGACGTGCACCGTATAGCTACCCGTCTTTCCGAACGTGACGCCCGACCAATCTACTGTCAAATCTTTGGACTCGATCTTGCGATCTTCCGTACCGTTGAAGTAGATAGCCGTAAATGTGAGTTTCTCGAGCTCTGCACGCGCTGTGTCTTCCTTCGCCGCATCATCGATGGTGATGCCGGTTCCGCCGCTGACGTCGATCGTATCGATCCAATCGCTCGCTTTCTTGCCGCAGGCAAAGAGAGCCAGTGACAATACCACAGCAAAAAGCGCGACAAGAGCGACCTTGAGTCTTCTCATGTCTTGTTTGTCCTCCCCTTTATAAAATTGATTTCGCCACCTTTCAAGAATGGCAGTACTATTCTACAACAAAAAAATTTTCGTGTCAATATGTTTTTGTAAAAAAATATCTTTTCTTTTTCGGTGTTTTTGCACGTTTGGACAAAATTTTGTAAAATTGGCCAACGCCCCGCGGGACATCGGCCGAATTTCTTTCCATATATAATTATAAGATCGCGATGAGATCGCCCAAGGGTGCGAGCGGCAGATCGGTCTGATAGGCGATGTAGGCGTTGAGAAGACGAAGAGCCCGCAGCGCTCCGTCGCCCTCCTCGGGCGCCGCACCCGCCGCAAAGGCGCGAAGCAAACGATAGGTCGATTCGCTCGCAGGCGCCCCGACCGCGCACGCGTCGCAGGTGAACGCCCCGCTCGTCATGTCGAACCGACATCTTCCGACAATTTTTTTCCCGCAGACGGGACAGTCCCCCGCCGAAACGGGATAGCCAGCCAAGGCGACGGCGCGCAAAAGGAACGCGATCAACGCGGACATGGTATGCCCGTCTTCCGTCTCGATCGCCTCCAACGCCTCCACCGCGGCGACGAGCAATTCCCCGCACGGCATGTTTTCCGCGGAGAACCGATCGGCGGCGGCGAGCACCGAAGCGGCGGCGTAATACTTGGTCAGATCGGTGCGGAGCCCGTAAAACCCGTCGTGGAGCGAGGCCTGCGTCACGGTGTAGCGGCCGTCGCGCTCGGCGAGGACGTATTCGGCAAAACAAAAAGGCTGCGACGCGAAATTCAACTTCGCGCCCGCCTTTCTCACCCCCTTCATCGCCGCGCCGATCTTGCCGCGCGCAGCGGTGAGCAGGGTCACCATTTTGTCGTTTTCGCCGTAATCCGCCGCCCGAAGCAGCAGGGCGTCCGCCTTGAACTCCATCACTTCAACCGTTTGTATAACATATAGTAGCTGAAATTGCCCGTCTCCTCAAAGAGTTTCCACGCAATCTCCTTGGCGCTCTTCCCCTTTTCCTCTTTCATGCAAACAGTATGCCGAGAGGCGGGGCGGTTTATACTCAGTCCTCTTCGCCGTAGCCAAATTCCTTCATGAGCGTGGCCTTGTCGCGCCAGTCCTCGCGCACCTTGACATAGACGGTGAGGAAGACCTTCGCGCCCAAAAATTTCTCCATGTCGGCGCGGGCGAAGGAGGCCGTCTCCTTGAGCGCCCTGCCCTGCTTGCCGATGAGGATGGCCTTGTGATTTTTCTTTTCGCAGACGATATCGAGGTCGATCTCATAGGCGCCGTTTTCATGCCGCTCGAATTTGTTGACGACCACCGCCACGCCGTGCGGAATCTCCTTCTCGTATTTGAGCAGAATTTTCTCGCGCATGAGCTCCGCGATCATGAATTTTTCGCTGCGGTCGGAGATGATGTCCTCCGGGTAGAGCGGGCCGCCCTCCGGAAGAAGTTCCGCGATCGCTTGTTCCAATTTTTTGAGATTGACGCCCTTCCTCGCGGACACGGGGTAGACGTCCGCCGTCACACCCGCGTCGAACAGCGCTTTGATGTCGCCGGGGATCTTCTCCTTGGGCATGATGTCGATCTTGGTATACGCGATGAGCAGCGGAAGCCCGAGGGCTTCGTAGCGCAGAATGAGCGCGAGGTCGTCCTCCGAGAGTCCCGCATGGCCGTCGTGGACGAAGAGAATGGCGTCGACGTCCTTCGCGGTCGTCTCCGTCGTCTTCATCATGCGCGCGGTGAGGGCATTCCTCTGGCGGTAGATGCCGGGCGTATCGACGAAGACGATCTGATGATCGTCCCGCGTGAGAATGCCGAGGATGCGGTCGCGCGTCGTCTGCGGTTTGGGGGAGACGATGGCGACCTTTTCGCCGACGAGGACGTTGATCAGCGTGCTCTTGCCCGCATTGGCCTTGCCGATGACGGCGACCGTACCGCTCTTCATGCTTCCCTCCCGAGGCCCAATTTTTGCATGAGCCGCTCCTCTTCCGCGCGCATTACGCGCTTTTCGGCCTCCGTCATGTGGTCGTAGCCGAGGCAGTGCAGCATGCCGTGCACGGCGAGATAGCACACCTCGCGGGCGTAGGAATGGCCGTATTCCTCAGCCTGCTCCTTCGCGCGCGCGGTGCAGATGACCACGCTCCCCAAGAAGAGGGCGTCCCCCTCCTCGCCGTCCGCCTCGACGGGTTCGATGCACTCGCCGTGCTCCTCGGAGACGATGGGCTTCCCCGCCTCGAGTTCCATGGCGGGAAAGCTCAAAACGTCGGTGACGCGATCGACCCCGCGGGCGCGCGCGTTGAGGCTCCTGATTTCCTCCTCGGAGACAAACAAGAGCTCAAGAACGAGGGGCATGTCCGCGACAAACCCCTCGGAAAGCACATTTTCCAACGTTTTCCGTTCCGCGTCGGCGAGCGTCTCGCAGTCGAGAAACAGCTTACTCATTCCTGTCGTCCTCCGTCTTGACGGCCTGCCTGTCCCGCCCGAATTGGATGGCGGGATACTTGACGCGGTGGTGATGAACGCCGGACAGCGCCTCCACGAGCGCCTTCTTGATGACCGTAAGTTCCTTCATCGTGATGTCGCACTCATCGAACTGGCCGAGGTCCATGCGCTCCTCGATGATGGAACGGCAGACTTTTTCCACTTTCTCGGGCGTGCGGTCGGACATCGCGCGGGCGGCCGCCTCGGCGCCGTCGCAGATCATGACGATCGCCGCGATCTTGGTCTGGGGGATGGGCCCCAAATAGGAGAAATCCTTGAGATCGGCGTCGCCCGAATAGCGGATGGCCTTGTCGTAAAAATATTTGATGGGCAGCGTGCCGTGATGCTCGAGCGCGACGTCCGCGATGATCTTGGGCAGATGGCTCTTGATGAGCAGATCGTAGCCGTCCTTGGTGTGGGAACGGATGATGTCGGCCGAGAGCTCGGGCGTGATTTCGTCGTGCACGTTGTAATCGGTCTGATTTTCGGTGAAACAGTCGGGCTGCTTGAGCTTGCCGACGTCGTGATAGTAGGCGGCGGTACGCGCAAGTTCGGCGTTCTCCCCGACGGCCACGGCGCACGTCTCGGCGAGCTGGGCCACGATGAGGGAGTGGTTGAACGTCCCCGGCGCCTCCTTTTTGAGGCGGACGAGGAGCGCGGCGTCGGTACTCGTGAGCTCCCGGAGCCGGAAGACGGTGAGGCGGTTGAAGGCGTGTTCGAAAAACGGCAGGAGCGCCAGCGCCAACACGGCCGAAAGAATGCTGCTCAGAATGCGGAATCCGACGGAGGAGACATATTCGATCCAGTCCGTCGTGATCTCCGGCAAATTGAAGAGCATGACGATGAGCACGGTGGGGACGGCGATGAACACGCCGGACAGGAGCAGGCCGCCCCTCGTCTTGACCTTGCCCGCGAGGAACACGGCCACCGTGCCCCCGATGAAGCTCAACAAAAAGGACGCATAGATCTCGTTGTTGATGTTCGTCATGGGCGCCGTATTGGTGAAGAGGTCGATGACGAACATGACGAAGGAGAAGATGAAGTTGAGGAAGAGCGCATGGCGGCGGCTCGTCAGAAAGAGCGCCAAAAACGCAAATACGGCGACGGGGCGGGAGTCGATATGCACAAATTCGCCGAAGATATAGGAGATGATGACGGAGACGATCAGAATGGTAAAGATGAGCAGGATATTTTTGCGGTTTACGAGCGCGTCCGCGTCCTCAAACAGGTAATACCAATAGACGATCCCGAACAGGAAGAAGATGCTGACGATGAGGGAAAGCACTTCCGGAAAATTTTCGACGATATAAGTCTGCCACCCCGAAAAGTTGCCGACGACGATGATCAAAAATACGACGAACAGCATGACGAGATAGCAGAACACGAAGACAAGCCCGCTCATGGCAAGCTTTTTCTTGGTATCCGTTCCCAAAAGTCCCATCATTTTTCTCCTTTCTTTCGTTTATTTTCATCCCGCTCGTAGGCGCGCACGATGCGCGATACCAGCGGGTGCCGCACGACGTCCTTCTCCGACAGCTTGACGACGGCGATATCCTCGACGCCGTCGAGGATGCGGACGGCATGTCTGAGGCCGCTCGTCTTGCCCTCGGGCAGGTCGGTCTGCGTGAGGTCGCCCGTAATGACCATCTTGCTGCCCTCCCCGAGGCGGGTCAAAAACATCTTCATCTGCTCGCGGGTGGCGTTTTGCGCCTCGTCGAGAATGACAAAGGCCTCGGAGAGCGTTCTGCCGCGCATATAGGCGAGCGGCGCGACCTCGATGACGCCCTTCTCCATCAGTTTTTGATAGGCCTCCGGGCCGAACATCTCCTGCAACGCGTCGTAGAGCGGGCGCAGGTAGGGATCGACCTTGGTCTGCAGATCGCCCGGAAGAAAGCCGAGCTTCTCCCCCGCCTCCACGGCGGGGCGCGTCAGGATGATCTTCTCGACCTCCTTGCTCTTATACGCCGCCACCGCCAGACAGACGGCGAGATAGGTCTTGCCCGTCCCGGCGGGGCCGACACCGAAGGTCACCGTGTTGCGCTTGACGGCGTCGACATACGTCTTTTGCCCCACCGTCTTGCATTTGACGGGCTTCCCGCGCGCCGTGATGGCGACGACGTCGTGCATGATGCCCTCGATGTCTTGGGCATGTCCCTCCCGCGCAAGCTCGATGCAATAGAACAGGCGGGTCTTATCGATGCTCTCCCCCGCCGCAATGGTCGCGAGAAGACTTTCGACGACCTCGGCGCCGATGCGCACCCCTTCCGCGTCGCCCTCGAAGACGATCTCGGTGCCCTCGATGCGGGAGACGATGCCCAGCTCCCGCGTGATGGTGCTCAGATTTTCATCAAAGACGCCGACGACCTGCGTCAGCCTGTCCAGCGTCCCCGTTTCTACCGTATATGTCAATTCTCCTCCCCGAGGTTGAGGGAGACCGTCGTCCGCGCGACGCCCTCCACGCGCCAACCTTTCTCTGTTTTGCCGGTATGTAACTCTGCGAGCTCCCCGAAATCGAGCAGCGCCTGCGCGATCGCCTGCGCCTCTCCGAGCTCGTATTCCACGGAAATATCGCGGCGGATGACCGCCTTGGCGATGACGAGCGCGGGCAGTTTTTCCTCCCCGACGAGAAGATAATCGCCGACGAGAAGATCCCCTTTCTCCACGGCCGCGCCCTCCTCGACGAGCGGCGTCCCGCGGATCACTACCAGCGTTTCGACGACCCCGGAGACGTTCGACGTGAGGGGCATGCCCGCGATCGGCTCGACGCCGTCCGTACACTGCACCTCAACGGTGAGCACGCCGCCCCGCTTTTTGAACGCGCAAAATTCGACGCGTGGAAGCGAGAGCACGCGGGCCGTCAGCCGCGCGGTATCCGCGGGCATGGGGGAAAACGGGCCGACCCCTTCTTCCCGCAGCATGGCTTCGATCTCTCTTTGATAGTATGCGCCGCTCCCCGTAAATTCCACGGCGAGGACCCGTCCCTCCGCAAACCGGACGGCGAAGAGAAAGAAGAGCGCGCCGAGGAGCAGTCCCGCGGCGCGGACGGCCTCGCGCAGAAGCCGTGCGGAACCGCAGTAACGAATATTTTCTATATTATAACATGAACCGCGTAAAATTGCAAAAGATTTTTTCGCATCTTTGGCGCGGATCTTGAGGTCCACCGCATTTTTTTGCAGGGGGCGGCACGCGCGCACGGCAACGCCCGCCCGCGCCAGTTTTTCGACGGCGCGGTGCGCGCTCAGACTCCGAACGGTAAATGCGATGCTCCCGGGCATGGTCCCCTCCTAATCGGTGTGCTGTACCTGCAAGATACAGCCGCGGACGACGAGATCGCCCGCACAGTAGTGCCCGAGCGAGAGCGAAGTCCCCTCCACCCGCACGCCGCCCCGCTTCCCCTTCAGCGCGACGCACGCGTCCGAAAAGGCGAGGATGCGCTTCACGTTGCGGAAATATCCCTCCCCGCCGTCGGTGACGGTATAGGAAATGCGCTGCGGGTCCTCCCCGCCGAGCGCTTTGAAAATTTCCTCTCCCAACCTCATTTCTTCTTATTGTATGCACCTTGCGGCAAAGACATTCCGCGCGGGAAAATCGCCCGCAAAATCGGCCGCAAAAAGCGCCAAATGCGTTGACATCCGGCCGTTCTTCTCATATAATAGCGATATGAAACCGCTCGATCGCACAACACGCGGCGGGGCCGCCGTCTGCATTGCCGGGATCCTCTGCAACCTGCTCCTGTCCGCGGGCAAGATCGCCGCCGGGCTCCTCACCGGGTTCGTCTCGGTGACTGCCGACGGGTTCAACAATCTCAGCGACTGCGGCAGCGGCGTCGTTGCGCTCGTCTCCCTCTCCATCGCCGCCAAGCCGGCCGACCGCCGCCACCCGTTCGGCCATCGCCGCGCGGAATCCGTTGCGGCGCTCATCACGGGCATCTTCATCCTGTTTCTGGCGCTCGAACTCGTCCGCGCCTCCGTCGTCAGTATCCTCGGTGACACCGCGTCCGTGGGTACCATGTCCGTGTTCCTCGTTCTCGGAATCTCCATTGCCGTCAAACTCGGCATGTTCGCGTGCTATCGGATCGCGGCCAAAAAACTCGACTCGGATACGCTGCGGGCGGCGGCGACGGACAGCTTTTGCGACAGCCTCGCGACCGCCGCGGTCATCGCGGGCGCCGCGCTCTCGCCGCACCTCCCCGCCGCAGACGGTTGGGCGGGCGTCGCAGTCTCCCTGTTCATCGCATGGCAGGGCTTCCGCATTCTGAAGGAGGCGGCCTCCAAATTATTGGGGCAGGCGCCCGACCCCGCGCTCGCGGAACAGATCAAGGCGACGCTCCTCGCCTCGCCCTCCATCCTCGGCGTGCACGATCTGCAAATTTATAACTACGGCAAGGGCGTCTCCTTCGCGACCATCCACGCCGAAATGGACGCAAGGCTTACCATGCTCGACGCGCACACGGTGATCGACGGCATGGAGATACGGGTCAAACAGGAGACGGGCGTGCTCCTCACCATCCATCTCGACCCCGTGGACCTCACCAACCGCGAGGAATCCACTCTGAAAATTCTGGTCTCGGAAGCGGCGCACGCGATCGCCGACGGGTTAGAATTGCACGATTTCCGCCTCATTCCCGGCACAAACCGGGTGGAATTTGACGTGGGCGTTCCCTACGCCTGCAAGCGATCGGACGAGGAACTCCGCCTTGCGCTCGAATGCGCCGTGAAGCGCCTCGGGGATTATGAACCCCTCATCCGCATCGAGCGGGAATAGCGCCGCCGCCCGCATCTCTCCTTCATAAAATGACAACGCCTCCGATACGGGGGCGTTGTTTCGATTTCGATCCTTTGCGCCGTGCTTCCGATCACCGTTTCACGACGATGCCGTCGGCGATCTCGGCGCGGTAGAATGCGGCGCGGTAACCCGTCGCACGCTCGTATTTTTCCGCCACGAAGGCCTTGAAGTTCTCCTCCGCCTCCCGTCTGACGATGGAGACGGTGCAGCCGCCGAAGCCCGCGCCCGTCATGCGCGAACCGAGGCAGGCGGGATGGCTCTGCGCTGCGTCGGCCAGCGTGTCCAACTCCTTGCCCGTCACCTCATAGAGGTCCCGAAGCGAGGCATGGGACGCATTGAGCAGTTCGCCGAAGGCGACGACGTTCCCGCTCCTCAGGTACTGCACCGCACGGCGCACCCGCTCGCATTCCTCCACGACGTGCTTGGCGCGGCGGTAGACGACGGGCAGGAGCAGTTTCTTGTATTCCTCGAGCAGATAGGGGCGCACGTCGGCGAGGCAGTCTGCGTCGATCCGCTTTTGCAGGATGCGCAGCGCCTCCTCCACCTCCGCCCGCCGCTCGTTATACTTGCTCTTCACGAGACTGTGCGGCTTCTTGCAATCGGCGATCACGAGGACGCAGTCCCCCAATGCCACGGGAATATCCTCCTTTTGCAGCGTGGCGCAGTCCAAAAGCAGCGCGCATCCCGCCCGCCCGTTTGCCGAGACGAACTGGTCCATGATGCCGCAGTTGACGCCCGCGTATTCGTGTTCCGCCTTCTGGGCGACGAGCGCGACCTCGACGGGATCGAACGGCTCCCCCGCGACCGTTGCGAGCGCCGCGATGGTGGAGACCTCGATGGCGGCCGAGGAAGAGAGGCCGCTCCCGAAGGGCACGGTGCAGTCCATGAGCAGATCGCACCCGACGACCGTGTGCCCCGCCGCGCGCCAAAGCGCCGCGCAGCCCGCGTGGTATTTGGCATACGGATGCCGGCGGCCCTCCTCCAACGCGTCGAGCCGAAGCGTCGCCTCGTCGGGGAGATCGGTCCAGCGGATGCGGATCACGTCCTCGCCGTTGGGGCGCGCGTAGACGGTATTTTTGAGGGACAGCGCGCAGGGCAGGACTTTCCCGCCGCAATAATCGACGTGCTCGCCGATGAGGTTGACCCTGCCCGCCGCCGAAACTTCAAACGGAAAGTCGCTCTTACTCCACATAAAAACCTGCTCCTTTGAGAAATTCCGCCGTCTCCGCATGCGTCTTGAACACGGCGGTGTTTTGGAGCATGCGCTCGCAGATGCTCGCAAGCTCCTCGCGGATACACGCGTCGGGATCGCCGTCCATTTGCCCGATCTCGTCATAGAGCAGGCGGAACTCTTCGAGTTCGGGCGGGAGCGACCCAGCCGCGATCGCCTTCTTCAGTGCGCCGAGCTGTTCGACGAGCCGTCCGGGCAGGATGAACAGCCCCTGCGCCTCGATGAGCCCGATGGACTCCTTCTTGATGATATGAAATTCGGGATGGACATGGAAGACGCCGTCCGGAAACTCCGAAGACGTGATGTTGCTCCGGAAGATGAGATTCATGCAGTATTTCCTGCCGTTCATATACACCGTGGGGCTGACCGCGTGGTGCCGTCCGTTCTCGTCCTCGGGAATGAGGCCGAGCGCTTCGTTGCGGTAGCTCTTCCAGAAATTTGCGATGAGTTCCGAGGCGGCCATGACGGCGCCGGCATCCTCGCCCTCGATCCGGACGACGGTATTGAACCAGTCGAGGATCCCCATCTCCAATCCGGGGAAACGGTCGTGACGGAGCGGAACGGCGACCTTCGCCGCGAACATGGGCAGCATTTCGCCGCCGCCCTGAAAGTGATCGTGCGCCAACACGCTTCCGCCGATGCTCGGCAGGGCCGCATTGCAGCCGATGAAGTAATGCGGAAACGCGTCGAGAAAATCCATGAGCGCCGCAAAGGTCGCCCCGTCCACATGCATGGGCGTGTGCCGTTCGTTGACGGCAATCCCGTGCTGGTAAAAGTAGCCGTAGGGCGAAAACTGCCAAAACCACTTGCCGTCCGCAAGCGTAAACGAGACGGTGCGCAGCGTCCGCTTCCCGCGCGGGGAATACCCCTCGTTTTCCCGGCAGATGGAGCACTTGGGATAGCCGCCCTTGACGCTGTTCCCGCTCATCGCCTTCTTGGGGTCGCGGAACTCCGGCTTGGTGCGGTTGATGGTGACGACGAGCCCGTTGCTGCCCGTGAAGCGGGGATTTTGATCCAGCAGCGCTTTTTTGACGTAATTCGAAGCGACGCAATAGCGGTAAAACCAATCCGTCGCATCCGCGGGCGACTTCGCATAGTGTGCGGAGAACGCGTCCTCCACCTCCGCGGGGGACAGCATGACCGCGCCCATCACCGCGTCCTGCACCTTTTCCCGCTCCGCTTCGTCGATCTCCGCCGTGAGCGCGTCGAGAAGGACGGCGAGCGGCTCGCCCTCGTAGACCGCCGCGCACTCCTCCCAGCTCTCCCTGCCGAGGAGCATGAGAACAGTGTTGCGCGCATAGATCTCGTTTCGCTTTTTGAGCGCAAGATAGCGGGAAGCATAATCCATGAGTTTGCCGAGCGCCGTCGAAAAATCCATTATAACTCCTATGAAAAAAACCGAGCGTAGAGACAGGATCGCCTTGCTCGGTTTCAGGGGGGGAATGTTTGGCGTAAAGGGGCGACTTGCCCCACCGTCTCTACACATTTTATTATAACAGAACGGGGCCGCGGCACGCAAGCAGAATTTTCACCGATTTCGGACATTTTTTGACATGATCCGATTGACAGAAGCCGTCCGATCGCTTAAAATAGGAATGATGATAGCAAAACGTGAAGTTTGGAAATACCCCGAAGCGGTCAAAGTATGGGTGGGAAAATACCGGCACTCCCACAATCTCCTGCACTGGCACCCCGACTGCGAACTGCTCTATGTCGAAAAGGGCAGCATCGACGTCTTCTGCGAGCGCCAAACACACAGACTTACGCGCGGCGAAGCCCTCTATATCGACGGCGGCCGCGTGCACTATATGTCCGCATGCGAAGCGGATACCACACTCATCGTCATCATCTTCGACTATGAGATCCTGAAGCCCTATCTGGGCGAAGTGCGCCTGTTGCACCCCCGTCTGCGCGGAAATTACGACATCCCCGCCGTCTATCGGACGGTGCGCGACATCCTGCTCCGCAAGGCCCCCTTCTGCGGTTTGGACGCAACGGCCCACATCATGCTGCTCATGGCCGACATCTTCCGCGGCGAGGAGGTGGCTCCGCGCCCGGCGCAGGACGAGACGGACAAGCGGTTCATGTCGCTCATCGAACAGGTCGCGGAAAAGCCGGAATGTTTCACATTTTCCGACGCCGCGTCGTTCATGGGCATGAGCGCAGGCTATTTTTCCCGCTACTTCCACAGCGCGACGGGACTCACGTTCTCCGGCTTCCTCAATTATGCGCGCGTCGAGCACGCCATCGAACTCATGCGGACCAAGGAATATACCATGACGGAAATCGCCGACCGCGCGGGCTTCGGGACCGTCCGCAACTTCAACCGCGTGTTCCACGCCGTCACGGGCTACTCCCCGCGCACGCTGCCCGAGAGCTTCCGCCTGCGCGACGATTTTGTCTACCCCATGGCCGCGCCGTTCGACCCCACCCTGCACGACTGCGAACTGCTCGAATCGGCGGGGCGGTGACCAAATTGCCGCGGGGACCGTCTGCTCCCGCTTTCCGCGGGTCATACAAATTGAATTTTAACGACCAAGGCCCTCTTCGCAGAGGGCCTTGACCAATTCAGATATATGCATTTTCGAAATATTCGACCTCGCCCTCGAAGACGGAAGCGATATCGTATCGGATGGGCACCTCCTCGCGGAGCGCGGCGCACCAGTGTTTCGCCATCATGCGATAGCGCTGCCGCTTTTCCCGCGTGACCGCCTCCGCCGGCAGTCCGTATTCATCGCTCGTCCGCGTCTTGACCTCCACGAAACAGGTGTAGCCGTCCGGGCTCAACGCCACGATGTCCGCCTCGCCGTAAGGCGTCTTATAATTGCGCTTGAGCACCCGATATCCGCGTTTTTTCAGATACTGCGCGGTCAGCTCCTCTCCCTTCCGTCCCAAAAGTTTTTTACGAAGGTCCTCCGGTGAATTTTGCATATGCCATACTCCTTGATGGCGGCGATGTGCTCCGCCGTGCCGTATCCGACATTTTTTTCAAACGCGTATTCGGGATATTCCTCCGCATACTTGCGCATGAGCGCGTCGCGGTATTCCTTGGCGAGGATGCTCGCCGCACCGATGGAATAGACGAGGGCGTCCCCCTTCACGATGCTCCGCTGCGGCACGGAAATATCCAGCTTCATGTTGCCGTCGATGAGGACCATGTCCGCGGTCACCCCCAACGCGCAGATGGCGCGGCGCATGCCGAGACGGGTCGCCTGCAAGATGTTGATCCGGTCGATCGTCGCCTCGTCCACCTCCGCGATAGCATAGGCGCGGGCGATCTCCTTGATCTCCTCGGCGAGCTTTGCCCGCTTCTTCGCCGAGAGCTTTTTGGAATCGTCCACCCCGGCGACGCGGCGGGCCTCGTCGATCGGCAAAATGACGGCGGCGCAGACGACGGGCCCCGCCAAAGGGCCCCTGCCCACTTCGTCGACGCCTGCGACGGCCGTAAATCCACGGTCGAAGTATTCTCTTTCGTAAGTCGGAATATCCATCGCTATATGAGACCCGCGTTTCTGAGGTCCTCTTCCCCGTCGAAGAGGACGCGCCCGAGCCTGCCCTTTCTGAGATCGTCGATGACGGCGCGTTCGCCGCGCTCATAGTCATACTCCCCGCCGCGGAGCATGAATCCGCGCTTTTTGCAGACCGCGCCGAGCAGCTCGAGCGGGGTTCCTTCACACGTTCCGTAACGCTCCATCAAAGACATGGGGTAGGCGTTTTGCATCTCCTCTAAGAGCGACAGCGCAATTTCGTCGATGGCGAGGATGTCGTCGTTGAGGCTGCCGACATAGGCGAGCCGTCTTGCGAGCGTCTGGTCGTCGCAGGAGGGCGGCATCGTGCCGGGGGTGTCGAGGAGATCGTAGCCGTCGCATTTCACCCACTGTTTTGCGCGGGTCACGCCCGCCTTATCGCCCGTCTGCGCCTTCTTCCCGCCCGCGAGCAGGTTGATGACGGTGCTCTTGCCCGTATTGGGAATGCCCGCGACCATAAACCGAAGCGGCCGCGCCATCCCGCGCTCTTCGAGACGCGCGCGCTTTTCCCGGACGATGTCCGCCAGCGCTTCGCGGAGCGGACGGGCGGACGCGGGGGAATTTGCGGCGACCTTGACGGCGCGCTTTCCGCTCTTTTTGAGCAGCGCAACGACGTCGAGGCGGCCGTCGGCGAGGTCGGCCTTATTGAAGACGTAGAGAACAGGCTTTTCTTTGACAAGCGCAAGCAGCCGCGGGTTGAAGCTCGCGGCGGGGCAGCGTGCGTCCAGGACGAATACGACGGCGTCGCTGACGCTGAGATTTTCTTCCATCATGCGCACGGCTTTGGCCATGTGCCCGGGATACCATTGAATCACTTTCATAAGTTATAGATTCACGAAGGGCCGAAAGGGGGTGGGAAATGCTAACTCCGTGTCGTAGTTTCCCCATCCGTGAAGCAGTGCCCCCACCTCAGTCACGTCGTGACAGCTCCTCCCCAAGGAGGCGCTCTTTCCGCCCCTCCCTCGGGAGGGGGCAAGGGGGTGGGGCGTTCCAAATGATGTGCGTTAGGCGGAATTGACTTCCGCCGTGCGCGGCCCAATTTGCCACGCCACCGCACGCTTGTTGTCTTTGAAGGCAGACATGGGTGTGGGCGAATCGTTTTGAGATGCACTTTCTTAACCCTTCACGGAAATTCTTTGCCCTTGATATGCTTCCCGCAGGGAGCTTCTATAAGAAGAATTTCGTGAACTAAAATCTTCTGAAAAAACAAAAACCACGCTTTTTGTTTTTCCCTCAATTTGCGCTTCGCGCTTATTGTCCGATGAAACGAATCGGTGTGTGCGGCTAAGAGCAATGAAAACGCAAAAGCAATCCGCTCACGGAAATTTTTCGTTAAGAAAAATTTCGTGAACTTTTCCACCAATTTCTCTCATTTTAGGAGGTCGGGACGGCGTTTGCGGGTGAGCGCAAGGGCCTGCTCGCGCCGCCATTTGTCGATCTCCGCATGGTTGCCGCTCCGCAAAACTTCGGGCACCGTGAGCCCGTGGTATTCGACGGGACGCGTGTATTGCGGGTATTCCAAGAGCCCGTCCGAAAAGCTCTCGTCGACGAGCGACTCGGGCGAGAGCACGCCGTCGATATACCGCGCCACGCAGTCGATGAGGACCATCGCGGGCAGTTCCCCGCCCGTCAGAACATAGTCGCCGATAGACAGTTCCTCGTCGACAAAGAGGTCGATGGCGCGCTGGTCGACGCCCTCATAGTGTCCGCAGAGAAGCACGAGATGTTCCTCCTCCGCAAGCCCGAAGATACGCTCCTGTTTTAAGACCTTTCCCTTGGGCGACAGATAAATTCGGTGGGCACCATGTCCGGGGTCTACCGCTTCGAAAGCGCTTCCGATGGGCTGCGCCATCATGACCATTCCCGCGCCGCCGCCGAACGGATAGTCGTCGCATTTTTGGTGCTTGTCCTCGGTATAATCGCGGATGTCCACCACTTCGAGTTCGAGTTTGCCCGCCTTTTGGGCGCGGCCGAGAATGCTCGCGCCGAGCGCCGTAAACATTTCGGGAAAGAGTGTGAGCACAGTAATTTTCATGGCTTATTTTCCTTGACGACGATCAAAAACCGCAGACTTCGGCCGTGGAGAGGGTGTTCCGCACGGCATACGAGACGCCGCGCGCATACAAAACGGCCAAGCAGGCAACGCAGACCAAGCCGTAAAAGACGATCGCCATGATCAGGCCCGTCATCTCGTATTCGTTGCGGTCGATCATCCGGACGCCCCACACGAGAAAGGCCGCGAGCGGGATCGCAAGCGCGGCCCAAAAGAGCCGTTTCAGCAGATAGCCCAAACTCTTCCCGAAGGCCCGGCCCATATCCCCTCCGTCACGCAATGAGATTGACCTTATTCCGCAGGATGTAGCGCACGAGGAAGAAGCAGCCGACGTCGATTGCGAGCACGCAGACGAGCCGGATGCAGTTGAGAATGTGCTCCGCATACGCGGGAACCTGTTCATGCAGATAGTTCGCGAAGGGCGCGGAGACGAGCACACTGAAGAACATATAGAGGGCATAGGCGGCGAGCGCGATGAGGAAGATCATCGCACTGCGGCGCGACGTGAAGAGCTGCCCGACGGAGATGAGCGCGTAGACCAGCAAAAGCATCATGGGAATGCTCGCAATGCCGATGGCAAGCTGCTCGGTGAGGAGGAGCGGCTCCGCGCGGAAGGAATCGTAGATCGCCTGAAAGAGTTCGCCGAAGGACGCCCCGATCGCCTGCATGACGGCCGCGTCCCACCCGATGAAGAAGATCAACAGGGAGAGCGCGCTGACGGCCGTCGCAAACGCCATCGCGATGAGCGAGGAGAGCAGTTTGGACCAAATGAGACGGTCGGCCGAGACAGGCAGCGAGAGCGTCATATACCCCTCGCCCGTAAACAGCGTCTTATAGAAGCGGGAGATGCCGAGCCCCCACGCCACGAAGATCAGTGCGCAGATCGCAATGATGTAGAACATGATGACGAGAAGCAAAAGAACGGACTGCACCTCCGTGGCCCGATCGCCCGAGAGATTAATGCTGATGAGTACGCGGCTCAAAACGGCAAACAGCACGACGGCGGCCGCAATGAAGACAAGGATGCGAAAGAGCGCATAGAGCTCATGTTTCATGAGTTTTACCATCGAAATTCCTCCCTGAAAAGTTCATCGAGCGTCTTGCCCGTCTGCGCTTTGAGCGGCGCGACCTCTTCGTCGAGCACGATGCTGCCGCGGTTCAAAAAGATCGCATGCGTGAGAATGGGTTCGACGTCGGCAATGAGGTGGGTACACAAAAAGACGGTGGAGCCCGCGGGCCGGTTGCTCATCACCGTATCGAGGATGAAGTCGCGCGCGGCGGGATCGACGCCCGCGATGGGCTCATCGAGAATGTAGAGCTTGGCGTCGCGCGCCATCGTGAGGATGAGCGCGAGCTTTTCGCGCGTCCCCTTGGAGAGCGTGCGGATCTTCTGCTTCATGCCGATGCCGAGGCGCGCGAGCATGGCCTCCGCCTTCTGCCTGCTGAAATCGGCGAAGAAGTCGGCGCTGTATGCGACCGCCTGCTCCACCCGCATCCAACTCGTCAGAAAGTCCTTGTCGGGAAGATAGGCCGTGACGGCCTTCGTAGCGGGACAGGGCGCCTTCCCGTCGATCAAAATGCGCCCCGACGACGGTTGCAGCATGCCCATCGCCAACTTGATGAGCGTGGATTTCCCGCTGCCGTTGGGGCCCAAAAGTCCTACGACGCCCCCCTCTTCCACGCAAAAACTCACGCCGACGAGCGCCGGCACTTTTCCGTAGCTCTTATAGAGCCCGTTGCATTCGAGAATGGTTGCCATGATACCTCCTTCTTTTTTCTCCTTCTTTTTCAAAGTACGGCGACTTCGTAGAAACGTTTGCCGTCTACCGTGATGATCTTCCGCTCCGGATCCACCTGCAAAACGACGCCCTTGGCGACGGGGAAGAGCACATCGCGCCCACCCATGTCCAAGGTATAGATGTCGGTAGCGGCATTTGTGACGTCTTTCAGCGTCCCGAGCGTCTCCCCCTTTTCGGTGACGACGGCGCTCCCCAAAATGTCGGCGATATAGTAGCTGCCGACGGGAAGTTCGGGCGCCTCTTCGCGGGGGACGGTGACGCGCATGCCGCGAAGCAGTTCGGCGGCGTTGCGGTCGGGAACGCCCCGAAGCCCCGCAAAGACGAAGCCGTCGGCCGCCCTGACCGACAAAATTTTATATTCCGTTCCGTCCAAAAAGATACGTTTGAAGTGCTCGAAGACCTCCGCGGAATCGGTAAAGGGCTTGATCTTGATCTCGCCGCGGATGCCCTGCGGCTTCAAAACGGTGCCGACGACGAGTTCGCTCATAAACTCCCTCCGAAACACTGCTCTACCGCCCTCAAAACGGCGGCGTGGGTATCCTCCTTGCGCGCCTCGCTCTTCACGACGGCGATGGTCTCGTCCTTTTGGAAGCGCGCGATGAGTTCGAGGTACCGCGCACGGATGAGCGTCTGGCGCTCGATACTCTCGTAGCGCTCCGTATCCCCCCTCCGCGCGACGCGGCGCATGCAATCTTCGGCGGAGAGATCGAGATAGAGCGTGAGGTCGGGCCGCACGATCTCCATCGCGGGGCGGTTGAGCTCGATGACCCAATCGAGGGGCACGAACCCGCCGTTATAGGCGAAGGAGGAGAGATAGTAGCGGTCCGCAAGCACCGTGTAGCCCGCATTCAGCTTGGCAAGGATGCCGTTTGCCGGATCCTTCACATGGTCGATGCGGTCGGCCGCAAACAGCAGCGCGATGGTGTGCTCGTTCGTCTCCACCCTCCCCGACATGCAGTCGCGAAGAAGGGCGCCGAACGGGGACTTTGTGGGCTCGGCCGTGCAATAGACGGGGACGCCCCTGCGTTCGAGGTATCCCGCAAGCAACCTGAGCTGGGTGGACTTCCCGCTGCCGTCCGTCCCTTCGAATACGATAAACTTTCCTCTCTTCATCTTTTCAACGTGTGCGCGGGCGCGTCTGTCCCGCCGATTTTTTCTCTATTATAGCAAAATTCCGCGTTGATGTCAACGCGGAACGCAAAGTTTGCGGAAAGTTACGCGAGCCATGTCCGAAATGCCCTGAATGCCGAGGGGATGGCGTATTTTCGGCGGATCTCCTCCGCCGTCGCCCAGAGATAGCCCGCAGGGACTTCGGACACCTCGATGAAATGGCCGGTCATGTGCCATTCGATATGCGTGAAGACGTGTTTGGCCTTTTTTACGGCGAGCTCCGTGCCGCAAAACCGCAGGCTCCCCGCGGCCGTGGCGGGAAAAGCCGCAGAGGGGTCGGATTTCGAAGGCTCGGGCGCGGTGGATCGGGGCGCAGTGGATTCGGACGGAGAGGATCGGGGCGCAATGGATCGGGGTGCGGAGGAGACTTCCGCGGGGAATCCGTAGAGCCCCGCCAAAAGGCCTTCCGTGCGCCGTTCGAGGGCATAGCGATCCCCCGCTTTCAAGACGTAGACGTCGAGAAAGACCACTCTCCGCGCCCGCTTCTCACTCCGCACGGGAAACGCCGTCTCCCGCCCGCTCAAATGTGCTTTGCAGAGGGTAGACCACGGACATGCCCCGCACGTCGGAGGTCCGTTCGGCGTGCAGACGATCGCCCCGAGCTCCATGAGCGCCTCGGTAAATTCCCCCGCCTCGGGGGGATAGACGTCGGCAAGCAGGGCGGAAAAATACTTTTTTGCGGGCATTTCGTCGACATTGCGCGGATCGGCGAACAATCTCGTCAAAATTCTGAGCACATTGCCGTCCACCGCGGGCGTTCCGAGCCCCAACGCGATGGAAGAGACGGCGCCGGCCGTGTAGTCGCCGACGCCCGGAAGCGCTCTCACCCCCACCCATGTCTGCGGGAAGCCCTCACGCGCGATGATTTTGGCCGCCGCGTGCAGATTGCGGGCGCGGGAATAGTAGCCGAGCCCTTCCCACGCCTTCATGACGTCCTCCTCCGGCGCCGCCGCGAGCGATTCGGCCGTCGGAAACGCCTCCAAAAAGGCGACGTAGCGCTCCTTCACCGCCTCCACGCGCGTCTGTTGCAACATGAGTTCGGAGACGAGAACGGTATAGGGCGTGCGGTTTTTCCGCCACGGGAGATCGCGCCGATGCAGACGGAACCAGTCGAGCAGGGGCGGCGCGGCGAGGCGGAGCGTTTCGCGCTCGTCCATCAGAAGAGCCCCGTGATGTTGCCGTTTTCGTCGACGTCGATCTTCTCCGCGGCGGGAACTTTGGGGAGCCCCGGCATCGTCATGATGTTGCCCGTCAGCGCGACGACAAACCCTGCGCCCGCGGAGATCTTGACCTGCCGCACCGTCACATCGAAGCCCGTCGGCGCGCCGAGTTTGGTCTGGTCATCGGAAAACGAATACTGCGTCTTGGCCATGCAGACGGGGGCATGTCCGAAACCGAGGCGTTCGAGCGTCTCGATCTCGGCCTCCGCCTCGGGCGTATAGACGACGCCGCGGCCGCCATAGATCTTCGTCACGACGGCATGGATTTTCTCCTTGATGGAGAGCGCGTCGTCGTAGGCATAGCGGAAATCGTTCTTCTCTTCGGCGAGCCGCACGACCTCCTTCGCGAGCTCTTCGCCGCCCTTGCCGCCCTCCGCCCAAACGGTGGAGAGCCGCACGTTGACGCCGAGCGCCCTGCATCGCTCGATCACGAGCCCGATTTCGGCGTCGGTATCCGTCGGGAAGCGGTTGACGGCGACGACGGCGGGCAATCCGTACACATTCTTGATATTCGAGACATGGCGAAGGAGATTGGGCAGCCCGTTTTCGAGCGCCGCGAGGTCCTCCCGGCCGAGTTCCGTCTTGGGAAGGCCGCCGTGCATCTTCAGCGCGCGCACGGTCGCCACCACGACGACGGCGGCAGGCTTGAGATGCGCGAAGCGGCACTTTATGTCGAGGAACTTTTCCGCGCCCAAATCCGCGCCGAACCCGGCCTCGGTGACGACGTAATCGCCGAGTTTCAGGGCGGTCTTCGTCGCGACGACGGAGTTGCAGCCGTGGGCGATGTTGGCGAAGGGCCCGCCGTGGACGAGCGCGGGCGTCCCCTCGAGCGTCTGCACGAGGTTGGGCTTCATCGCGTCCTTCAAAAGCGCCGCCATGGCGCCCTCGGCCCTGAGATCGCCCGCCGTGACGGGCTCCCCGCGGCGGTTATAGCCCACGATGATGCGGGCGAGGCGGGTCTTGAGATCGGTGAGCGACGTCGCAAGGCACAGGACGGCCATCACTTCGCTCGCAACGGTGATATCGAATCCGTCCTTTCTCGGCACGCCCGACTTGGGCCCGCCCAATCCGTCTTCGAGATAACGGAGCTGGCGGTCGTTCATATCCACGCAGCGCTTCCATGTGATGCGCTCGGGATCGATCTCCAAGGCATTGCCCTGGAAAATATGGTTATCGAGCATGGCCGCGAGAAGATTGTTGGCCGCCCCGATGGCATGAAAATCGCCCGTAAAGTGCAGGTTGATATCCTCCATGGGGACGACCTGCGCGTATCCCCCGCCCGCGGCGCCGCCCTTGATGCCGAAGACGGGCCCGAGCGACGGTTCGCGGAGCGCGACGACGACCTTCTTCCCGAGGCGGGCGAGGCCGTCCGCAAGGCCGATGGTCGTCGTGGTCTTTCCCTCGCCCGCGGGCGTGGGCGTGATGGCCGTGACGAGAATAAGTTTGCCCTTCTCCGATTTTCCCTCGAGCGCGGACGGCGCGATCTTGGCCTTGTATTTGCCGTAATACTCGATATCGTCCTCGGTGAGGCCAAGTTTTTCTGCGATTTCGAGAATGTGCGCCTTCTTCGCCGCTTGGGCGATCTCGATGTCTGTTTTCATGATGCCTCCTGTATGATGCGAAATTTCGTGCGCCGTCTGACGGTCGGTTTTGTGGATTAATCGGCTTTGTGAGGGGTCAATCGCGGACATGCCCCCTTCATTTTCCGTCTTCTTGACTTTCCGAGCCTTTTCGTTTATCCCGTAAAAAAGCTATTTGAAATACTTCACCGCGCTCTCGAACAGCTTCATGTCATACTCTCCGAGCACGTTCCGGTAGAGCCCGCGGCCCGTCCGCTCCGCATGCCCCATCTTGCCGAAGACCCTGCCGTCGGGCGAGAGAATGCCCTCGATGGCATAGGCGCTGCCGTTGGGATTGAAGCGGATGTCCATCGTCGCGTTCCCCTCGAGGTCCACATACTGCGTCATGATCTGCCCGTTTGCCGCGAGCTGCCGCACCAGTTCGTCCGGGCAGACGAACTTGCCCTCGCCGTGGGAAATGGGGACGGAGAAGATATCGCCCGGCTTGACGCCCGCGAGCCACGGCGAATCGGCGGCCGCGACGCGCACGCGCACGATCCTGCTCTGATGGCGGCCGATGTCGTTATAGGTGAGCGTCGGGCAAGTTGCATCGGTCTCGACGATCTTGCCGTAGGGCACGAGGCCGAGCTTCACAAGGGCCTGGAATCCGTTGCAGATCCCGCCCATGAGCCCGTCGCGCTTTTCGAGCAGAGCGGCCGTCTCCTCCCGCATCCTTTCGCTGCGGAAGAACGCCGTGATGAACTTTCCGGAGCCGTCGGGCTCGTCTCCGCCCGAGAACCCGCCCGGAATAAAGACGATCTGCGCCTCCCGCATGCGCCTTGCAAATTCCTCCGCCGACTGCGCGACCTCCGAAGCCGTGTTGTTCCGGATGACGAAGACGTCCGCAACGGCGCCCGCGTCCTCAAACGCCTTGGCCGTATCGTATTCGCAGTTGGTGCCCGGGAATACAGGCAGGAGCACCTTGGGCGCGGCAGTTTTGAATGCGGAGACGCGCGGCGGCTTCTCTTCGGCCGTAAAATTCCAGACGGGCCGCGCGGGCGACGGAATGTTGCAGGGATAGACGGGCTCCAGCTTGCCCTCGTAGATCCCGCCGAGTTCGGAGAGAGAGAGGTAATCGAGCCCGCGCACGATGCAGTCCTGCGCCGTGGTGCGGCCGAGCTCTTCGCCGATCTCCGTCTCCTCCGAAAGTTCGAGGATAAACGCGCCGTAACGATACCCGAAGACAGTATCCGTGGATACCATGTCCGAGAATCGGAATCCGATTTTGTTTCCGAGGCACATTTTCAGAATGCCTTCGGCGACGCCGCCGTAGCCGGGCGTATAGGCGGAAACGACCTTGCCCGCGCGCATGAGCGCGGTGACGGCATGCATGTTGGCGATCAGCGATCCCGTCACGGGCAGTCCGTTCGCGTCATAGACGGGCGAAAGCAAGACGACTTTATGCCCCGTCTCCTTAAATTCGGGCGAGACGACCTCCGAGACGCGCCCCGTCGTCACCGCGAAGGAGATGAACGTGGGCGGCACATCAATGTGTTCGAACGTCCCGCTCATGGAGTCCTTGCCGCCGATGGCGGCGACGCCGAGCTCCGTCTGCGCCTTGAACGCGCCGAGCAACGCCGCAAGCGGCTGCCCCCAGCGGGCGGGATCCTTGCCCAGCTTCGGGAAATATTCCTGGAACGAGAGGTAGATTTCTTCAAACGAAGCGCCCGTCGCGATCAATTTGGCGACGCTTTCCACAACGGCGAGGTAGGCCCCGTGATAGGGGCTCTTTTCGGCAATATGGGGATTGCCGCCCCATGCCATATAGGAGACGGCGTCGGTGTGCCCCTTTTCCACCGAAACGAGGTGCACCATGGCCTGCGGGGGCGTGAGCTGATACTTCCCGCCGAACGGCATGAGCACGGTCCCGGCGCCGATGGTGGAATCGAATCGCTCGGAGAGGCCGCGCTTGGAGCAGACGTTGAGATCCCCCGCAAGCGCGCGGTAGCCCTCCGCGAAATGTTCGGGCAGCGATCTTTCATACGGCTCCGCCTTGGCGGGCGCCGCCGCGGCATGTTTTTCCGCGCCGTTGGAATCCAAAAATTCCCGCGAGAGATCGACGATCGTCTTGCCGCCGAAATGCATTTTGAGACGGGGCGTCGCGGACACGGTAGCCACGATTGTCGCCTCGAGGTTCTCCTCTTCCGCAATACGGATGAAATCTTCCGCTCTGTCCGCCTCGACGACGACGGCCATCCGCTCCTGCGATTCGGAGATGGCGAGCTCGGTGCCGTCGAGCCCGTCGTACTTCTTGGGGACGCGGTCGAGGTCGATATCCAGCCCGTCGGCGAGTTCCCCGATGGCGACGGAGACGCCGCCCGCGCCGAAGTCGTTGCACCGCTTCACGAGCAGCATGGCCTCCCGGTTGCGGAAGAGCCGCTGGAGCTTCCTCTCCTCGGGCGCGTTGCCCTTCTGGACCTCCGCGCCGCACACCGCAAGCGACTGCACGGTGAGCGATTTCGACGATCCCGTCGCGCCGCCGCAGCCGTCGCGCCCCGTTCTTCCGCCGAGCAAGATCACCTTGTCGCCGGGGAGAGGCGCCTCCCGCCGCACGTTCTCCGCGGGGACCGCGGCGATGACCGCGCCGATCTCGAGGTGCTTGGCGATGTACCCTTCGTGATAGATCTCATCGACCTGCCCCGTCGCGAGCCCGATCTGGTTGCCATAGGAGGAATAGCCCGCCGCGGCCGTCGTGACAATCTTTCTCTGGGGAAGTTTGCCGGGCAGGGTCTCCTTGACGGGCACGAGCGGATCGCCCGCCCCCGTCACGCGCATGGCGGCGTAGACATACCCCCTGCCCGAGAGCGGATCGCGGATGGCGCCGCCGATGCAGGTAGCCGCGCCGCCGAAGGGCTCGATCTCGGTGGGATGGTTGTGCGTCTCGTTTTTGAAGAGCAGCAAATAGTCCCGCAGCGTCCCGTCAACGTCCACCTTGATTTTGACGGTGCAGGCGTTGATCTCGTCGCTCTCGTCGAGCCCGCCGAGGAGCCCGCGCCGTTTGAGCAGTTTGCACGCAATGGTGCCGACGTCCATGAGGTTGACGGGCTTGGTGCGGCCCAATTCCTCCCGCGCGGCAAGATATTCCGCATACGTCTTCTCGAGCAGTTCCTCTTGGAAAGAAACGCTGTCGAGCGTGGTCAAAAAGGTCGTATGGCGGCAGTGGTCGGACCAATAGGTGTCGATCATGCGGAGTTCGGTGAGCGTGGGATCGCGCCGTTCGCTCCGGAAGTAATCTTGGCAGAACGCGACGTCGTCCTCGTCCATCGCGAGGCCGTATTTTTCGATAAAACCGCCGAGCGCTTCGCGGTCCAACTGCAAAAATCCGTGCACCGTCTCCACCTCCTGCGGAACGGGCTGCACCGGCTTCAGCGTCTCGGGTATGGCGAGGCTCGCCTCGCGGCTCTCGACGGGATTGATGACATAGTTTTTGACGGCGGCAAGGTCGTCCTCCGTGACGGGGCCGTAGAGCGCGTAGACCTTGGCGGTGCGGATGAACGGCCGCTCGCCCATGGAGACGAGCTGGATGCACTGCGCCGCCGAATCCGCCCTTTGATCGAACTGGCCGGGAAGATATTCCACGGCGAAGACGCGCGCCCCCGAGAGATCGACGTTCTCCTCCGCCGTATCCATCTGCGGTTCGGAAAACACCGTCTTCACGCAAGTCTTGAAAAGCTCCTCCCCGATGTCCTCGACGTCGTAGCGGTTGAGGACGCGGAGATTCTCGAGATGTTCGAGTTCCAGAAGTTCGCGGAAGTCCTTGAGGAGCGCGCGCGCTTCATGGTCAAACCCCGCTTTCTTTTCCACATAAACTCTGAATATCATGGTTTCCTCCATTCTTTCGTAAGGATCGGGTCACTTGGTTGCGCCGAGGGCCCGCGCGCCGATGTCGTGCCGCAGATAAGCGTTTTCGAAGCGGATGCTTTCGGCGAGCGCATAGGCCCCGTCGATCGCCTGCCGCAACGTGGGCGCCGTGGCGACGGCGCCGAGCACGCGGCCGCCCGCAGTGTAGAGCGCGTCCCCCTCTTTTCTCGCCCCCGCAATGTAGATTTCGCCCTGCGGCTCTTCGGGAAGCGCGATCTCGAACCCCGTCTCATACCGCTTGGGATACCCCCGCGACGCCAAGACGACGCAGCAGGCCGAGGCAGAAGAGAAGCGTACCATGTCCGCGGTCAGGCTTCCGCTATGCACCGCAAGCATGATTTCGAGGAGATCGCTCTCGAGGAGCGGCAGCACGACTTGCGTCTCGGGATCGCCGAAACGACAGTTGTATTCGATGACCTTGGGGCCGCGCTCCGTGAGCATGAGGCCGAAGTAGAGGCAGCCCTTGAACGTGCGCCCCTCCTGCCGCATCGCCGCGACCGTCGGCAGAAAAATTTCCCGCATACATTGCGCCGCGACGCGCTCCGTATAATACGGATTGGGCGCGACCGTCCCCATTCCGCCCGTATTCGGGCCCTCGTCCCCGTCCAAAGCGCGCTTGTGGTCCATGGAGGAGACCATGGGGACGATCGTCTTCCCATCGGTAAAGGTGAGCACGGAGACCTCGGGTCCCGTCAAAAATTCCTCGATGAGGACGCGCGCGCCGCTTGCGCCGAAGACGCGCTCGACCATCATTTCGCGGACCGCTTTCTCCGCCTCTTCGAAGCTGTTTGCGACGACGGCTCCCTTGCCGAGGGCGAGGCCGTCCGCCTTGACGACGGTGGGATAGTCACACGTTTTTAAGTACTCGATCGCGGACATGGGGTCGTCGAATTGTCTCGCGGCGGCCGTGGGAATGCCGTATTTCATCATGAGTTCTTTGGAAAAAACCTTGCTCCCCTCGATGATCGCGGCCCGTTTGTCGGGCCCGAAACAGGGGATGCCGCACGCTTCGAGCAGGTCCACGCAGCCGAGGACGAGGGGATCGTCCGGCGTGACGACGGCAAAATCCACGGGATGAGATTTCGCGAACTGCACGATCCCGTCGAGGTCGGTCGCCTTGACGGGATAGCACTCCGCGTCGCGCGCGATGCCGCCGTTGCCGGGAAGGCACCAGATCGTTTCGCACTTCGGGCTCTTTTTTAAGGCTTTGATGATGGCGTGCTCGCGGCCGCCCCCACCGATGACTAAAAGATTCATATCGTTCTCCCAATTCGCAACGAAAGCGAGACTTTAATGATGGAACAGCCGCATGCCCGTGAAGGCCATCACCATATCATGCGCGTCGGCCGCCTCGATCACGAGGTCGTCGCGCACGGAGCCGCCCGGCTCGGCCACATAGCTTACGCCGCTCCGCGCCGCCCGTTCGATGTTGTCCGCAAACGGGAAAAACGCGTCGCTCGCAAGCGAAACGCCGGAGACCGTCTTCAAATACGCCGCCTTCTCTTCGCGCGAAAACGGCGCTGGCCGCACGGCAAAGTATTGCCGCCAAACGCCGTCACCCAAGACTTCTTCGGCCTCGTCGGAGAGATAGAGGTCGATGATGTTGTTCTTTTCGGGCCGCCCCACGCCCTCGGCAAACTGCAACGAGAGCACTTTTTCGTGCATGCGCAGGTGCCACAGATCGGCCTTTTGCGCGGCGAGGCGGGTACAGTGGATGCGGGACTGCTGCCCCGCCCCCACGCCGATGGCCTGCCCATCCGCGGCGAAACAGACGGAATTGCTCTGCGTATATTTGAGCGTGATGAGCGCGATGACGAGGTCCGTTGCCTTGTCCTCGGGAAGCGCGCGGTTCTTGGTGACGATGTTGGAAAGAAGGGCGCGGTCGATCTTGAAATTGTTGCGGCCCTGCTCGAACGTCACCCCGAAGACCTGCTTGCGCTCGATCTCCGCGGGCACATAATCTTTGTCAATTTTTACGATATTATAGGCGCCCTTCCGCTTGCCCTTCAGGATCTCGAGCGCCCTCGGGGAATACCCGGGCGCGATGATGCCGTCGGAGACCTCGCGGGCGATGATCTTTGCCGTCACCTCATCGCAGACATCGGAGAGCGCGATGAAATCGCCGAACGAAGACATGCGGTCGGTGCCGCGGGCGCGCGCATAGGCACAGGCGAGCGGGCTGTCGTCGAGGCCCTCCACGTCGTCGACAAAGCACGACTTTTTTAGCGCGCGCGGAAGTTTTTTTCCGACGGCCGCCGAGGTCGGCGAGACATGTTTGAAGCTCGACGCGGCCACCATGCCCGTGTTCTCCTTGATCTCTTTGACCAATTGCCACGAATTGAGCGCGTCGAGAAAATTGATATACCCGGGGCGCCCGTTCAGAATTTCGACGGGCAGATCGCCGCCGTTTTCCATGTAGATGCGGGCGGGTTTTTGGTTGGGATTGCAGCCGTATTTCAGCGAAAATTCGTTCATACCATCCTCACTTCCGATATTTGTTTAAGAGCACGCTTGCCGTGTCTCCCGTCTTGAGATCAATGGCACGGCAATAGAGCGAGATCTTGTTGTCCTCGTTGAGATTGTCCCAGATCTCATCGGCAAACGCCCGGATGTCATTGCCGATTTTTACGCAAATCGGTTCTCCCGCAAAAGAAGCGGGGGGATTGCCGTCTCTTTGATAGGTATGGAGGAAGTGCGCGGTGCCGCGCATCGCCTCATAGAGGAAGAACTGACGGCTTGTCCGCTTGCCCTTCCCGTCGGCGCACTTCAGAATGGAGAGCTCGTAAGAATATTCCGACGCCTTCTTGCCGAGATGCAAGACCGCGCTGATGCGGGGCGTGTAGAGCGGGGCGTCGGGCTCGAACGTGCGCTTCATGAGGGCGCGCCGAAAGCAGATGTCCGCCTTCATCGCCTCTTCGATGCTGTCGGTCTGGTCGCCGTTGGTCACGATGATCTCCCTTCCCACGACCTTCACCGGAGAATAGATGATGAGGGAGGGATCGGAGACCTTGCTCTCGTCGAAGGGCTCGGTCCTGAGCTCGTCGCCGTACTCCCGGAACACGCGGTTGCGGCTGTTTTCGCTCCTGCCCATGATGAAATAGGCGAACATCGCCTTTTTTCCGTCCGACGACATCCCGACGATGATGCCGCGGCCGGGATAGGCGTTGCCCTTGAGAAGTCTTCCTAAATTTTTTCTGATTGCCATCGTTTTCTCCTGTAAAAATGGTTATTGGGTTTGGGCGCGCAGGGTTCGGCAGATTTCTTCCACGGCTTGGGGAAAGATGACCCACTCGGCCTCGCGCATGACGCGCTTTTGCAACACTTCGGGGGTATCTCCCTCCTTGACCTCCACCGCCTTCTGCGCGATGATCGGGCCGCCGTCGCACTCGCCCGTGACGTAGTGTACGGTCGCGCCCGTCACCTTGACGCCGGCCTTCAAGACGGCTTCGTGGACGCGGAGCCCGTACATGCCCCGCCCGCCGAAGCTCGGGAGCAGCGCAGGATGAATGTTGATGATGCGGCCCGCATAGCGCGCGACGAACTGCTCCGAGAGGATGGTCATGAAGCCCGCCAAGACGACGAGCCCGATCCCGTGCGCCTCGAGGGCGCGGAGGATCGCCTGTTCCCGGAGCGCGCGGTCGGGCGTCTCCCTGCGATCGCAGACAACGGCGGGAATCGCATACTTTTTGGCGCGCTCGAGGACATATGCCCCCGCATGGTCGCACACGACGAGCGCGATGTCCCCGTCGGGGATGAGCCCCGCCTCCTTCGCGTTTACTATGGCCTGAAAGTTCGTCCCGCCGCCCGAGCACAGCACGGCGATCTTGATATTCGGCATTATGATTTCCTCTTTTTTTACAACGTTGAACGGCGTTCCTACGCCTTGATCGCAGACATGGGTATGGGAAATGAGGTCAAAGATTTCCTATTTCCCTGAAAAAACAATAACCACGCTTTTTGTTTTTTCCCTCAATTTGCGCTTCGCGCTTGTTGTCTGTAAGCAGGTCGCGCCTTGGCGGCAGGGACCGCCTGCGGCCCCTTCGCGGAGGCCACCGCTCATGTCGCGCCGCCGCTCACAGCCCACCGGGCTGCTGAGCGAGAATTGCGGCGCTCCACCCACGGAAATTCTTTGCCCATGATATGCTTCCCGCAGGGAGCTTCTATATAAAGTATTTCGTGAAAAATCCGCTGAAAAAACAAAAACCACGCTTTTTGTTTTTTCCCTCAATTTGCGCTTCGCGCTTCTTGTCTTTGAAGGCAGACATGGGTGTGGGCGAATCGCTCTGAGATGCACTTTCTTAAATCCTCACGGAAATTCTTTGCCCACAATATGCCTCCCGCAGGGAGCTTCTATAAAAAGAATTTCGTGAAAAATCCGCTGAAAAAACAAAAACCACGCTTTTTGTTTTTTCCCTCAATTTGCGCTTCGCGCTTGTTGTCTTTGATGGCAGACATGGGTGTGGGCGAATCGCTCTGAGATGCACTTTCTTAAATCCTCACGGAATTTCTATGCCCTTATTATAAAAGGCTTCTATATGATAGAAATTCGTGAACTTCTTCGTGAACCTTTTCGTGAACCCTTTCCTGAACTACCCCTTAATCTCCACGCCCTCTCCCGCAACGATCTCGCCGAGGATATAGGCGTCGAGCCCGTTTTGCTTCAAAATCGCGAGCGCACCGGGTGCGTCGTCCGCCCTCACGACGGCCGTCATGCCGACGCCCATATTGAACGTATTGAACATGTCGTGCTCGGAAATGCCGCCCCGTTCGCGAATGAGGTCGAAGATGGGCAGCACGCGGACGTCGCGCCGCGCGATGCGGACGCCCAATCCCTTGGGCAGTGAACGCGGAATATTTTCGTAGAACCCGCCGCCCGTGATGTGCGAAACGCCCGAGACCTCCACGCTGTTGAAGAGCTCGAGCATGGGCTTCACATAGATGCGGGTGGGCGTCAAGAGCGTTTCGCCCATAGGCGCGCCCCCGAGCTCGGACATGGGTGCCTCCAAATCGGTGTGCTCGACATCGAACACCTTGCGGACGAGCGAAAATCCGTTGGAATGCACGCCCGTCGAGGGAAGCGCGAGCATGAGATCCCCCGCCCGCATCGTTTGATTGTCGATGATCTTCTCGCGGTCCACGATCCCGACGGTAAATCCCGCTATATCGTAGTCATCCTCGGACATGGTACCGGGATGTTCGGCCGTCTCGCCGCCGATGAGCTGACAACCGGCCTGTACGCACCCCTCCGCGACGCCGCCGACGATCTCCGCGATCTTCTCGGGGACATTCTTCCCGCAGGCGATGTAGTCGAGGAAAAAGAGCGGCCGCGCGCCGCAGCAGAGGACGTCGTTGACGCACATGGCGACGCAGTCGATGCCGACGGTGTCGTTCCTGTTCAGGAGCTGCGCGACGCGGAGTTTGGTGCCCACGCCGTCCGTTCCCGAGACGAGCACGGGCTCCTTCATCCCCGCAAGCGCGAGCGGAAAGAGCCCGCCGAAGCCGCCGATGTCGGCCTTGCCCGCGGGCATGGTCCGCGCGATGTGCTTTTTCATGAGCTCGACGGCGCGGTACCCCGCAGTGATGTCGACGCCCGCCTCTTTATAACTTTCCGAATAACTTTTTTGCATAGTTTCTCCGCCCGTGATCTTCACCGATCAACGAATTTTGTATTTGGGATTCTCCGAAATGGGCCGCTCCCAGCGCTCGAAGCGGCTCTTCCCGCTCTCCGCGGGCTCCCCGGCGGGGTAATTTCCGTCGAAACAGGCCGTGCAGAACCCCGTTCCGTCGCCGCCCGTGAGGAAGGCCACCTTCTCGAGCGGAAGATAGCCCACGCTGTCCGCGCCGATGATCGAAGCGATCTCCGATACGGAATGATGGCAGGCGATGAGATTTTCGCGCGAATCGATGTCCGTGCCGTAGTAACAGGGGTTGAGAAAGGCGGGCGCGGACGAAAGCATGTGCACCTCCGTCGCCCCCGCGTCGCGAAGCAGCCGCACGATGCGGGCGCACGTCGTCCCGCGGACGATGGAATCGTCGACGAGGACCACCCGCTTGCCCGTGATGGCCGACTTCAAGACGTTGAGTTTGATGCGGACCCTGTCCTCGCGCGCGGCCTGTCCGGGTGCGATGAACGTCCGGCCGATGTATTTATTTTTGATGAAGCCGATGCCATAGGGAATGCCCGAGGCCTCGGCATAGCCGTAGGCGGCGTCGAGCCCCGAATCGGGCACGCCGACCACGATGTCCGCGTCGATCCGATAGGTCTCCGCGAGGAATCTTCCCGCCTGTTTTCTGGCCTCGTGCACCGATTTCCCCTCGATGACGGAATCGGGACGGGCGATGTAGAGGTATTCGAAGACGCAGAGATGTTTGCCCCTGCCGCAGTGCGTGCGGTTGGAGGCGACGCCGTCTTTCGTAAAGACGAGCATCTCCCCCGGTTCGAACTCCCGCTCGAGTTTCGCCCCTACCGTGTCTAAGGCGCACGATTCGGAAGCGATGACATACGCGCCGTCCTCGCGTCTGCCGAAGCAGAGCGGGTGGAAGCCGAACGGATCGCGGGCGGCGATGAGTTTGGAGGGCGACATCACGAGGAAGGAATAGGCGCCCCGCAGTCTGCCCATGGCGGCGAGCACGGCCTCCTCGATGGAACGGCTTCGGACGCGCTCCTTGGTGATAATATAGGAGATGACCTCGCTGTCTGACGTGGTATGAAAAATACTGCCCTCGTTTTCCAATTCGCTTCGGAGCTCGGTCGCGTTGACGAGATTGCCGTTGTGCGCGAGTGCCATGTTGCCCTTCAAATGGTTGACGACGATGGGCTGGGCATTCTCTCGGCCGCCCGAGCCCGTCGTGGAATAGCGGACATGCCCGATGGCCATGTTGCCCTGCCCGAGACGGGCAAGGTTTTCCGCCGTAAAGACGTCGTTGACCAGCCCGACATCCTTATAGCTTCTGAACACGCCGTCATCGTTGACGACAATGCCCGCCGACTCCTGCCCTCTGTGCTGAAGGGCGAACAGGGCATAGTAGGCGGTGGCGGCCACGTCTTGCCGCGCGGGGGCAAAGATGCCGAATACGCCGCACTCTTCATGAACTTCAGACATAAAAACTCCTTTACTACAGCATCACGAAATGGGTTCACGAATTTCTTTTTATAGGAACTCCCTGCGGGAGGCATATCAAGGGCAAAGAATTGATAGAAATTCGTGAACCTTCCCGCTCTATTTCTTTGCGGTCACGCGCTTGAAAATTTCTCTGTAGGCGTCTTCCACCCCACCCATGTCGCGACGGAAGCGGTCCTTGTCCAATTTTTCGTTGGTCACGGCGTCCCAAAAACGGCAGGTGTCGGGGCTGATTTCATCGGCGAGAACGAGCGCGCCGTCGGCCGTCTTGCCGAACTCCAGCTTGAAGTCGATGAGCTTGACGCCCAACGTAAGGAAATACTCTTTGAGAACCCGGTTGACGGTCAGCGCGTACCGCTCGATGCACGCGATCTCCTCCTTGGTCGCAAGTTTCAGGGCGAGTGCGTGATAGGTATTGAGGAGCGGATCGCCGAGTTCGTCGTTCTTATAGGAGAACTCCACGGTCGGTTCGTCGAACACGATCCCCTCTTCGACGCCGTACCGCTTGGAAAATGAGCCCGCGGAGACGTTCCGGACAATGACCTCGAGGGGCACGATCTTGACTTTTTTGACCAAAGTCTCGCGTTCGGAGAGTTCTTTTACGAAGTGCGTGGGCACGCCGTGCTCTTCGAGAAGCTGCATCATCATGTTGGTCATGCGGTTGTTGACGACCCCTTTCCCCACAATGGTGCCCTTTTTGAGGCCGTTGAACGCCGTCGCGTCGTCTTTATACGAGACGATCACGAGATTCTCGTCGTCGGTCGCAAAGACTTTTTTGGCCTTACCTTCATAGAGTTGTTCTCGCTTTTCCATGTTGTATCTCCTTCCAAAATTTAAGATCGTTGGATAAATTCCGTCCCGCAAGCATGCGCCCCTTCCGCGGAGGACGGCAAGCCAAGCGGTCCGCGGGGGATCGCTTTTATTTCCCGTATCTTTCCGAAAGAAGCCCGTCCTTTTGCAGGACCTCTTCCGCACCCGCCGCGCGCGCCGCGAGAAGTTTGTCGCGGAGCGCACCGTCTTCGACGGCCAAAATCTCGGCCGCCAGAAAGGCCGCATTCTTCGCGCCGTCGATGGCGACCGTCGCCACGGGGATCCCGGAGGGCATCATGACGGTGGACAGAAGCGCGTCCAGCCCGCCGAGCCCGCCGCTTTTGACGGGGATGCCGATGACGGGCAGCACCGTGTTCGCCGCGAGCGCGCCCGCGAGATGGGCGGCCATGCCCGCCGCCGCGATGACAACGCCGTATCCCTCCTTCGCCGTATGCATCGCGAAGTCCGCCGCCTCCTTGGGCGTGCGGTGTGCGGAGAAGACGTGCACGCGATAGGGAATGCCGAACCCGTCCAAAACGCCGAACGCCTTTTCCACGACGGGCAGGTCGGAATCGCTTCCCATGACGATCGCAACTTTTTTCATTTTGCGCCTCCTGTAAACGGAATGTAAACGTAAAATGAGGCAGTTTTTTTCTGCACGAAAAAAACTGCCTCAGAAAAGCGGTATTTCTTTTTGGCCCCTGCCCCAAAGAGCGGGGAACGTCATTCCTTTCATGACAATATTATACGCGATTGCGCGGCGCGCCGTCAAGCGTTCGGCGCCTCTTTCTCCGCATGAAAAATCCTGTCAAGATTCGGAACAAAACGGACAAATCTATCGTTGATTGAATTTCTTGCGCACGAACCAATCGGTCACGCGCTCGGGCAGGAGCTTATTGGCATAGCGGACGAAATTGTTGATCCCGCCCACGGCCGAAACGGGCGGAGGATTCCGCTTTTCCGCCAGTTTGAGCACGGCTTCGGCGACCAGCGAGGGATTCATTCCGCCCTGCTCCATGTTGGCAAGCGCCGCGGACGCCTTTTTGACCGACGGGGCATAGGCGAGGCTCTCCTCCTCTCCGTAGACCCGCCGCGCGTAGGTAAAATCCGTCGCTGTCCCCCCGGGCAGCAGCGCGCTCACCCGCACGCCGTGCGGACGGAGTTCCAAATCGGCCTCCCGCGCAAACATCGCGATCGCCGCCTTGGACGAGGAATAAAAGCTGTCGTAGGGAATGGGCACGTCGCCGCCCAGCGACCCGACGAGCACGGCCCTGCCGCCGCGCCGTTTCAAAAAGGGCGTCGCGGCCCGCAGCGCCTCCACGGCGCCGAAATAGTTGACCTCGAAGAGATACCGGTAGTCCCCGCTCTTCGCGTACTCGATGGGCGCGGCCATGGAAAATCCCGCCGAGTAGACAAAGAGGTCGATGGCGCCCGCCTCTTCGCCCGCCTTCTTCACCGCCTCGCCGAGCTCGCCCTCCATGGCGGCGTCGGCCGAAAGCGTCTTCACCCGCTCCCCCTTGAACGGCGTGCGGGAAATATTGTATACGCGATACCCCTTTGCAAGCAATCTCAGGGCCGTCTCCCGTCCGATCCCCGAGGAGGCGCCGACGATTACCGCGGTCTTCCTCGCGGACATGGTATACCCGTCTTCTCTCATAGGCGCGGAAACTTCTTTGCGTTCCCGAACTTTTTCTTCGTTCGTCGTCTGTTTCGGCTCATTTTTCATACCGAAAGTATGCACGTCTTTGGAAACTTTATGCAAAGCGCGCCGCGGCATTTCCGATCAGCCGAGCGCGAGGTCGAGCACCATCATGAGACAAAATCCGAGCAGAATGCCGAGGGAGGCCACCGTCTTGTTG
The DNA here is from genome assembly GCA_947627565.1 of uncultured Clostridia bacterium. Taxonomy (GTDB): domain Bacteria; phylum Bacillota; class Clostridia; order Christensenellales; family Borkfalkiaceae; genus Gallimonas. The sequence goes on along the minus strand of CANQWO010000014.1, from coordinate 7,812 downwards.
CCCGCATAGCTCTCGGGAATGAGCTCCGCGCAGACGACGGCGATCATGGCGCCCGCGGAAAAGGAGAGCGCCCACGGCATGAGGCCGCGGATGAACGTCGCGGCGACGGCCCCCAATACGCAGGCGGGGATCTCCACCGCGCCCGAGCCCTGCGAAAAGAGGAAGGCCCGCCCGGGCGACATCCCGCCCTGCCGGAGCGGAAACGCGACGCACGCGCCCTCCGGGAAGTTCTGCACGGCGATCCCGACGGCAAAGAGCGCCGCCGCCGCAAGCAGCGCGACGTCCCCCGCGCCCGCGGCGAAGGCCACGCCCACCGCCATGCCCTCGGGGATGTTGTGGAGCGTGACGGCGAGAAACATCAGGCCGTTGCGTCTGCCCATCTCGCCGAACCGCAGGCCGCAGCGCGACGAAATAAAGTCGCTGGCAATGAGGAATCCCCCGCCGAGCAGAAAGCCGAGCGTCACGGTGAGATAGGTCGGGAGCGCGGACGGATACTCGAGCGCGGGCAGGAGCAGGGAGAAGAAACTTGCCGCGATCATGATGCCGGCCGCCCCGCCCGTGAGCGCGGTCAGCGCGGTTTGGTTGAGGCGCTTGGTGAAAAATACGAGACTTGCGCCGAGTACGGTCGCAAAATAGGTCATCAGCGAAGCGAGAAGGGCCTGTTGCCAGACTTCCATGGCATAAAACCATTGCATTTGTAAAACCCCCGAACGGCCGGATTGCGGTCAATTCATCCTATGTGCCGACCCGCCGCGGACGTTCCGACCCGCCGTCCCGCGAAAAACGCCTCCGCAAGAATTTTTCGCGGGAAATTTCACCGTGTGTCTTGACAACCGCGGGTATTCGTATTATAATAGAGAAAATTTCAAAAATATGGGGGAAGTTTTATGAATTTGGCAATCGGGATCATTACGTTGCTCCTGACGGCATTCATGCTCGCGTATTACGGTTACATCAACCGTCATTCCGATGTCGCGGATGTCTCGTTCTTCATGAGCGTCGGGCTCATTTCGATGATCATGAATCTGTGCACCAACGCTGCGGGCGGAGGCGCGACCGTGCTGTCGTGGCTGTATTTGGCCGTCGACGTCATCTTCCTCGCCCTCGGCTTTGCCGTCAGCGTCGAGCATTCCGTCGGATTTTATAAGTCGATCGGGCGGTGGTTCTCCGAGAAACTGACCAGCCCCACGTTCATCTGGCAGTTGCTCTCCTTGCTCGTCTTCCCGGCGGGGCTTGTGCTCTACTTCGTCTGGAGCAAGGGCGAAAAGGATGAGATCGCCGTCGATTGCGGAAGATCGGCCGCCTGGGGCTGCCTCCTTTGGATCGTTCTCTTCTGGACCATCCTCGGCATCTTACTTTGACCCATCGCCCGTTTGAGGCGGGAGACAAAAAGCGTGCAACGGATTCGTTGCACGCTTTTTTTATGACCGCGTGTCTGCGGCGCGATAGATTGTTACGACGGGGCGCGTTGCGCTTCACTTTTTCTTCTTTTTCTTGGGCGTCAACAACAGCACGACGGCGACGGCCGCGGCGACGGAGATCACGACAAAAATGATGAACGTCATGTCGTTATAGAACGCGCTCTTGTCTTCCGCGGGGAGTTTGAGCGTCCACGACGTCCGCCCCGCCTCGATCTCCCGCAGGAACGCGGCTTGCAGCGTATAATAGTCGCCGAGTACGGAGAGCTCCGTGCGCACCGCCTCTAAGACGTCGTCCATGCCGAACCGCGCGATGAGATACTTCGCGAACAGATAGGTCTCCGGCAAAGTGAGCGCGGCGCCCTCTCCGGAGGACTCCCCGCCGCCAAGCGAAGCCGTCGCAATGGGAAGATCGACCGTCTCCTTATAGGCGGGCGTGCGCAGGGTGACATACGCGATCGCCTCGAGGATGCGGGCATGGTCATAGGATATGAAGTCATCCAGCGATCCCCCGGCCGCGAGATAGCGCGCCTTGACCTCCTGCACGAAGGCAAGCTCGTCGCCCGTCAGCCCGCTCCCGTCGCCCGAAAAACAGAGATAGGCGCGGCGGGTCGTCTCGCTCGCACGGCGGACGAGGAAGCGGGCGAAATACTCCGCGACGCCCGTCTCCAACCATGTCGTGCCCTCCGGGTCGGAAATGAGCAGGCGCGCCGTGGCCGAAACGATCTCGCCGAGGTCATTGAGGCGCACCGTCTGCGACCCCACATAGGTCTGCGGCTCGTCGGGGGAGAGCGCATAGTCGATGTGCCGGGCAAAACGGGCCTTGATGCGCTTATATTCCACGGGGGCCTGCTTTGCGACCGTCTCCATCAAGGCCTTGAGGTCGGCGTCGGCCTCCGTCAGCCGCGCCAGAACGCGCGCCGGCGTATCCATCGCGTATTCTGCGCCGAACTCGGTTTTTGCGGGGATGGGGTCGAGAAACCACCGCCTGTCCTTCGTCTCCACGACGAGCGAAAATTCATCGTCCGTCGTATACGAGGCCCCGTCCAAAAAGGTATGATCTCCGCCCGGATAGGCCGCCGTAACGCCGAGTGACGCGAGAAATTCCGCCCTGTCGGCGTCAAGACGGGTATATCCGATGGCCGCGGCGCCGCGTTGCTCCCGCAAAAACGCGCCGAACGCCTCCGCGCCCGCAACGGCATAGGCGCGCGTCTCCTCGTCGGCAAATCCCTCGAAAAAGTAGGCGGCGAAAAGGGACGCGGCCTCCGGTTGCCCCGCATAGTAGCTCGCGAGCGCGCTCTCGGAGATCTCCGACGTCTCGCCGAACGCGGCCGCCCGCGCCGCATAGGCCTTCCACGGCTCGCCCGTCCCGAGATAGGCGGCCGAGAGGAACAGCCGGTATTCCCCGCTCTCCACGGCGCTCTCCTTCACATACACCGTGCCGTCCGCATAAATGCCAAGCGGCAGTGCCGACGCGCGGGCGTCGGAGAGGACGAAAAGCCGGATGGACTTCCCCCGCGGGAAGACGGCTTTCAGGGCACCCATGTCCGCCTCTATGGTCTTGAAAAGCGCCACGCGCGCGCCCTCGGCGGTATAGAGATCCTGCTCCGTGCCGACGGTCAGCGGCCCGCGTTTCAGAACATACGGCTGAAACGTATATTCATAGTGCTCCGCCGTCTCCCGCTCGCCCTCCGCAAACTCATAGGGATCCGAGCCGCATGCGGCGATCCCCAAAACCGCCGCAAGCAGCGCGGCCGCGATCAGCATGAATCGAGCGACAAAGCGGAATGTTTTCATGGTTCTCCTTCTCTTTTGACATAAAATCCCCCACCCATGTCTGCGAGTGAGGGACGTTTTTCCTTCCGGAACGATTATTTGACGAGAAATTCGTATTCCGCGCAGTAATCGTATGTTTCGCCCGCGTCGAGATAGGAACTCCCCTTCTCCGCATAGGCGGGGACATTGACGTTGTTCGGAATGGCCTGCGTCTCGAGGCAGAAGCCGGTGCGCGCGGTGTATTTCGCGTATTTGCCCTGCTGGTTGAGGCCGTTGCCCGTATAGAGCTGGACGGCGGGCATGTCGGTGTAGCAATTCATCTGAATGCCCGTCTTCTCGCAATAGGCCGTCGCATACTGTTTGAAGCCCGCGCCGTTTAAGACGAAGCAGTGGTCATACCCGTTCCCCTTCCGAAGATCCTCGTCGTCAACGCCGATGTCGCGGCCGATCGGCTTGGCGGTGCGGAAGTCGAACGGCGTGCCGTCAACGCAGCGGAACGCGCCCTCGGGGATCATCGTATCGTTCGTCGGGGTGATCGCGTCGGCGTCGATCGCAAGCGTCTGATCGAGCACCGTGCCGCTCCCCTCGCCGCCGAGATTGAAATAGGCATGATTGGTCAGATTGACGACCGTCTTCTTGTCGGAGACGGCGCGGTAATGGATGCGCAGAACGCCGTTCACGAACGTATAGACGACGGTCACTTTGAGCGTTCCGGGATAATTTTCCTCGCCGTCGGGGGAGATGATGGAGAGGGCCAGCGTATTGCCCGCGATGCCGTGCGCCCAGATCTTCTTGTTGAATCCCGCCTTCCCGCCGTGGAGATGGTTGCCGCGGTCGTTTTGGAAGAGCTGATATTGCCGTCCGTCAACCGAGAGTTTTCCCTCGCCGATGCGGTTGCCGAAGCGGCCGATGAGCGCCCCGAGATAGCCGCCGTTCGCCTCGTATTCCGCGACGGTGCGATAGCCGAGCACGACGTCGGTGAGGCGGCCGTCCTTCGCGGGAACGACGAGCCGCTGGACGATCCCGCCGAGATTCAGGACGGTCACGCTCCTGCGCCCGTCGGCAATGGTAAAGGCGAGGACCCGTTTTCCCTCCTTGGTCCTGCCGAAAACTCTGGTTGTGATCATACTTTGCCTCCCTTGTTTTTTCCATTATAACACAACGATCGACAAAAGTAAATATTTTTGCGCAGATTTACACAAACTCCCTCCATGCAAAAACGTTGGCTTCCGATCGTAATCTTTTGTCTCACCGTCATGCTCATTTTGGCGGCCCATCTCGCGGGGCGCAATATGGCGACGCCCGTTTTCACGTTTGCGGAGGAGGAAAAAGAAGTATACTTAACTTTTGACGACGGGCCGAGCACCGTGGTCACGGGACGCATCCTCGACACCCTTCAAAAAGAGCATGTCCACGCAACCTTTTTCATCGTCGGCGAACGCATAAGCGGCCGCGAAACGACGCTCCGCCGCATCGCCGAGGAGGGGCATGTCTTAGGTGTGCACTCCATGACGCACCGCTACGAGGAGATCTATGCCAGCGACGCCGCATTTCGCAAGGATGTGGAATCGTGCGCCGCCGCCATCCGAAAGGTGACGGGCGCAACGCCGCGCGTTTACCGCTTCCCCGGGGGCGGCCGTCATCCATCCAAGGAGGCCGTCTTGAAAGACATGGGCTACAAGATCGTGTGGTGGAACGCCGTATGTGGCGATGAGGAGATCCCCCACGCGAGCGCACAGACGCTGCTCGAGACGTCCGCAACGACCGCCGGAAACAGGCAAAGAGTCGTGCTGCTTCTGCACGACTCCGCACCGCACACCGCGACGGCAGAGGCCCTCCCGGCGATTATCGCCTATTTCCGCGAAAATCATTACATTTTTAAGACATTTTGAGCGCCGGCGCGGGACGCTTTGCGCGCACGCGCCGCACCGACCCCCGCCGCACCGTGCGATAGAGCATCCCGAGCGGAATGACGACGAGCGAGAGGCCGAACACGACGGCCCATTGATTCCACGCGAGTGCCGTCAGATCGAACAGCACGCGCACGGGCGTCGCGATCAGGAGCACCGTCATGAGGATGCCGAAGGCGACCGTAACGAGCAACGCGCGATTGGAAAATAAGCTCTTGATCTCGGACATGGTATCGTCCGATTTGATGACAAACGCATAAAAGAGCTCGAGGAAGGAGAGCATCGCAAACGCCATGGTGCTTGCAACACCGTTCCCCCATGCGCGCACCGCGAAGACAAACGTCGTGACGAGAATGGCCGTCTGCAGGACGCCGAACAGCGCGATCTCGAAGAGCGCCTCCGCGGAATAGATCTCGCTGTCGCGCGTCGGCGGGCGGCGCATGGCCCCCTCCGTCCGCTCGACCCCGAGCGCCAGAACGGGCAGGGAATCGGTGATGAGGTTGATCCAGAGCAGTTGCGTCGACGTCAGAAAATCGTATCGCCAGAGGAACAGCGAGACGATGAGCACGCACAAGACCTCCGCAAGGTTGGTGGCAAGGAAGAACGAGATCGTCTTTTTGACGTTGAAAAAGACGTTGCGCCCCTCCTCCACCGCACCGACAATGGTGGAGAAATCGTCGTCGGAAATGATAATATCGGCGGCGTTTTTTGTGACGTCCGTCCCCGAGCCCATCGCCACCCCGATATCGGCGGCGCGCAGCGCGGGCGCGTCGTTGATGCCGTCTCCCGTCATGGCGACGACCTCCCCGCGGGCCCGCAGCGCTTCGACGATCTCCGACTTGTGTTTGGGCGAAACGCGGGCATAGACGGCATAGCGCGAGACGCTGTTCGCGAAATTTTCTGACCCCATGTCGTCGATTTCCTCCCCCGTGACGACCTCCGAACGGTCCGCGGCGATGCCCAGCCGCTCCGCGATGGCAAAGGCCGTCTCGGCGGAATCGCCCGTGATCATGACCGTCTTGACGCCCGCTTCCCGGCACGCGCGCACGGCTTCGGCGGCGCCCTTCTTGGGCGGATCGAGCATGGCGGCGAGCCCCAGAAAGACGAGGTCCTCCTCCGCCCTCTCCCCGTAAGCAAAGGCCAGAACGCGCATCGCCCGCGCGGAATAGCCGAGACACGCGGCCTCGATGGCGCGCCTGTCGGCCTCCCCGAGCGGATGCAGGCCGTCGCGCTTTAAGATCTTGGTGCATTTTTTGAGGAGAATATCGGCGCCGCCCTTGGCGTAGAGGCGCGTCATGCCGTCGAATGTGACGAGCACACTCATCATCTTTCGCTCCGACGTGAAGGGGGTACCCCCGACATGGGTGGGGGCAAATTGGTATGAGGCGCTGTCCGCATATTCCAAAAGCGCGATCTCCGTGGAGTCGCCGATGTAACTGCCCGCGGTCCCCTTGACGGTGTGGCAGGCGCGGATGCAGCGGAGCAATTCCTCCTGCGCCTCGGTGCCCACCTCTTCGACGTGCATCCTGTTCTCGGTCAGCGTCCCCGTCTTATCCGTGCAGATGACGCTGCAACTGCCGAGCGCCTCGACGGCGGAGAGCTTGCGCATCACGGCGCGCCGCCCCGCCATGCGTTGCACGCCCATCGCGAGAATGACGGTGACGACCGCACCCATGCCCTCGGGAATGGCGGCAACGGCGACGGCGACGGCCGACATCAAGTTCTGTAAAAATCCGACGCGTCCCGAGAGCAGTCCGCCGACGAACAGGATCGCGGCGATGACGAGCACGCTGACCGTAATGATCTTGCCCAGCCGCGTGATGATCCTGTCGAGGGGCGACTTGATCTCCTCGCCGCCCTTGAGGAGCGCCGCGATGCGCCCCATCTCCGTCTCCATGCCCGTCGCCACGACGACGCAGCGTGCGTTGCCGCGCACACAATATGTGGAGGAAAACACCGTGTTCCGCCGCTCGGCGAGCGCATTCTTGGAGACGATGCAATCGAATTTTTTTACGGGCAACGATTCCCCCGTGAGCGCCGATTCATCGCAGCGGAGGTCCTCCGAAGACAGGATCCTGCAATCGGCCGGGATGCGGTCGCCCTCCTCGATCTCGACGATGTCCCCCGGAACGAGCTCCTCGGCGTCGATCTTGACGATCTTGCCGTCGCGGACGACCTTGGCCTCACAGCGCGCAAGTTTTTTGAGCTTTTCGAGCGCGGAATCGGCGCGGTATTCCTGTAAAAATCCGACGACCGCGTTGAGCAGGATGATGAAAAGCAGGATGCCCGTATCCACGAGCTCGGCCGTGTCGCGTGTCAAAAACGCCAAAACGCCCGAAAGCGCCGCCGCGGCGATGAGGATGACGGTCATGAGATCTTTGAATTGCGAAAAAAAGAGCCCGATCTTGCTCTTTTTTTTGCCCGTTTCGAGCACGTTCCGGCCGCGTCGCGTAAGCCGCGCCTCCGCCTCTTCCCGCGTCAGACCGCGCTCTCCGCGGCCGACCTCCGCGAGCACTTCCCGCGCGCTTTTCCGATATTGTTCCATACGGATACCATATGTTTTGCCGCCCCCGAATATTCACGAAATTCTTTTTATAGGAGCTCCCTGCGGGAAGCATATCAAGGGCAAAGAATTTCCGTGGGTGGAGCGCCGCAATTCTCGCTCAACAGCCCGGTGGGCTGTGAGCGGCGGCGCGACATGAGCGGTG
>CANQWO010000013.1 GCA_947627565.1 uncultured Clostridia bacterium | reverse complement strand
TAAAGCTTTTCACCACCGGCATAGCCGGTGGATTTCTACGAAACTCCGCTTCACTCTGTTTCGTTTCCTATGAAAAAGGAGCAACCGCCGTTGCTCCTTTTTGCTGTCCGTTATGAATGCGATCTGTTCGTCGTTCCGCTCTCAATATTTCGTCACTTTGACGGATTTGATGACGATTGGCATGTCGATGGGCGTCTCGTAAGTCGCCGTCCAGGCGCCCTTTCTGATATCTTCGAACTTATCGTATTGGTTGAGGACGACGTTTTCCTGCGTCGTCGTGAACGAGAAATCGTCCTCGTGGTCCTCGCCGATATAGGCGTTGATGGCCGCAAGAAGCCCGTCTTCAAGCTGTTCCTTATAGTGCTTGGCCATGCCGAACACGCAATACTTCTTCGCGAGATCGGTGTTGGGCGACGTGCTGGGCGAGAGATAGGTATAGAAGAGCGACGTCGCGCTGTTGTAGAGATAGTTGTCGTATTGAAGCGGGTTGCCGCCCGTCGCCTTGCCGCCGTCGGCGCGGGAGACGGTCACCTCATCGGTCACTTTATCCCCCTTGTCGGAATAGTACATGACGAGCGCGCCCTGGAGATGCCGATATTCGCGTCCGTATTCGTTTTCGACCTTCCCCTCCTGTTCGCCGTAGACGGTATAGAGCCCATCGCCCTTCTGGGGATTCGAAGCCGTGCCCGCCTTTTTCCAAACAGACTGCGTGAAGTGTTTCTTATCGGTCTCGTAATTTTCGACCCATGAGAAGTAATCGACTTCCTCGAGTTCATCGTTGACGATCTTATAGCCGCCCGTATAGAGGAAATTGGAATCGTAGTCATGAATGCAGATGCCCTCGTAGAAGCCGGCGTCGGCGAGTTCGAGGAAGTGGATGACGGTCTGCGGCGCGTCCGTGCGGGAGAGCACATACTCCACTTTATAGTCGTGCCCGCTGAACGTATAGGTGATGGCGACTTCGGGATGGTCCGTCGAACAGCCCGCAAACATCGTGAGGATGCCCGCGGAGAGCGCGGCGGATACGGCAAGCGCGCCGAAACGGAATAATTTTTTGTTCACTTTCAGCCTCCTGTGGCTATGATAATTCTATTTTACCCATAAATTCCCATTTCGTCAAGCGCTTTCGGTGACTTCGGCGTGAAAATTCTATGAACCGCGCAAGAAAAGCTGTGCACGGCGCGGTCCTTCGCGGTTTATTCCGGCAGGAACTGATCGAAAATCGTTTTTTGGAGCTCCGCCGCGGCGTCGTCAAACGTTTCCGCCTCGAACGTCACCGTGAGAATGCAGGAGAGGTCGGCCTCGGCATTGTTGAAGATGAGCTGGGTCTGGCGGAGCGACGTCGTGTTCCCCATAAGTGTCAAGGTATACCGATAATCCACCTGCAGCCGCGAAACGCCCAGGTAGGTCTGCTTTTTGACGACCGTCGGCTCGGTAAATTGCACGGTGAATCCCATCAGTCCGTAAGAGGATTCGAGCACCGTCTGGAATGAGGCGGCGGGCGCCGTAAAGTATGTCGCATTCAGCGCTTCCGTGGTCACGTTCATGTTGGGAAACCCGCTCGGTGCCACCCATGTCTGCACCCTACCCGCTGCGGACGACGTCCACCCCGACGGATACACCACCGCGTAGCCCTCGGCGGAATAGCGGCGGAATCCCTCCGGAACGGCGACCGTCAATTCGATCTCATCGGCCGCTTCGCAGCCGCGGACGTGCGCGGAGACCGTCACCTTGCCGCAAGTGAGCGCGGTAAATTCGCCGTCTTCATAGGACAGTCTGCGCGGATCGCCGATCTCCCAGTCCACCCGCACCTTTTCGGCGGCCTCTTCCGGGACGGTCGTATACTCCAGCCGGAACACATCGCCCGCTCTGATCTTTTCGGGGGCGACGATCTTGATCTCTTCCACGGTCACGCGCTCACCGCCACAGGCCGAGAGCGTGCACGGGAGCAGGCACAGCGCGCACAGCAGGATCAGTGAAATAATTCTTCTCATTTCGATCTCCTCATTTTCGGATAGTTACCACCATTATAGAGCCACCCCCCCCCCTGTTTGTCAATGTTTTTGATTATTTTTTGGGACTTTTTGACTTTTTATTTTTTCATACGCTACCTCCACCCTGCCGCCCGCAGACATGGTATGCCCGTTTTTTGTCTGCTTCGCATTTCATCGCCGTCACAGACAATGATTGATTGCACGCAAAGAGCCTGCGCGCCCGTTCGGGCGCGTAGGCTCTTTCTCTTTATTTCACTTATAACGACGGCCGCCCAAGAGGCCCCGTGTCCTCTTATAAAAACTTATATTCGACATTGCCGAAGGAAGCGCACACCGTTGAATATTCGATGATGGAATAATCAACATAAGATTCCGCAACAAGCGTCGTGGTTTCCCCGCCGGCAAGCGTGATATAGCTGCTCGAGATATTCTCTGTTACATGTCCATTGCGGTCATAAATCGAACAGGAGAGCTGAACTTTGATCGTGGAGTTTGTCTTGTTTTTTACGGTCGCAGTTACGCGGGGCCGATAGCCGAGAGATCCCGCTACCATCGTCATGCGCGGTTCTTGAATGACTTCGATCTTGGAAGATGACGAAGCGCATGAACGGTTGGAAACGACGACAAAGAGCGTGATTGCGAGAATGATGACGACCGTGATGATAACGGCCATTCTGATTTTCCCCCGATCGGGCGTGTTTGATTCCATAGAAAATACCTCCAAAAATTTCGGGGCAAACGGCCTCAACCTGACGGCAACCGCCTTGCCTTCCGAATGATAATTTGATTATATCAAGTCTTATCAGACTTGTCAAGTATTTTAATACTTGCAAAATATATAATAGAAATATGAGGTTCCAAGAACGGTTAAAGGAATTGCGCACGGCAAAAGGGATGAGCCAAATGCAGCTTGCGCAAGCGGTCGGGTTGAGCCAATCGGCGATCGCAAAATGGGAACTCGGAAAAACCGAGCCGACCGCTTCCGCCATCATCACACTCGCCGCTTTTTTCAAAGAGACCACCGACTATCTTTTGGGCGTTACAGATTAAACTGCCTCCCATACAAATTGCAGATGAAGACGGCTTGACGATTCGTCAAGCCGTCTTTTGGCTACTCCCGACAGATTTTTAAGAAGGAAAACATGAAGTCTGCTCGCAGACATGGTATGCCCGTTTTTTGTCTGCTCCCCGTTGCACCACCGTCATAGACAACTATTTGCATGCAAAGAGCCTGCGCACCCTTTCGGGCGCACAGGCTCTTGATCTCTGTTTTACTTTTGCACCGCAGAACGTTACCCCTACTGCTCCTCGCCATCCGTGGGCGGAGGGCGCAACCGCAAATTTTCCCCCATGGTCCCGGAAATGCGGAGCGATGCACGGCGGCGAGCCTGCGTTACGATCCTGTGCGGGAGAGCAGAACGAGCGTCTCGACGTGCTTGGTCTGCGGGAACATATCAAACGGTTTGACGGCCTTGATCTCGTACATGGTATGGGGCTCTTTGCTCTTCACGAGTTCTCCGCTCTCATTTTCGACAAGCGTGCCCGTCAAAAATCCGAGGTCGCGGGCAAGCGTCGCGGGATTGCAGGAGATCATGAGAATGCGCGCGGGAGCCTGCTTTAAGAGCTCTTTGAGGACGCCCCGCCCGACGCCCGCCCGCGGCGGATCGAGCACCACAACGGCGGAGGGCTCCTGCGCCAACAGCGCGGGCAGTTTTTCCTCCACCCTGCCGCAGAGATTGATCATCTTCCCCGTGAGCCCGTTGCGCTCGGCAAGCGCGTCCGCACAGGCGCTGGCCTCCGCGACGACCTCGATGCCATAGGCCTTGCCGTATTGCCGCGCAAAGAGCGCCGTCAAGAGCCCGCCGCCCGCGTAACAGTCGATCACGGGACCGCTCTCCGCAAGCTCCACGGCCTGCTGATAGAGCCGTCCGCGCACGCCGTCGTTTACCTGCACGAACGTATTGGGTCCGGCCTCAAACGAGATACCCATGTCCGCGCACTCATAGGTCGGTTTTCCCTTGACGAGACGAAATTCCTCCCCGAAGATCACGTTGGTCTCGGCGTTGTTGATGTTGAGATAGAGGCTGTATTCCGAAAAGATCGAATCCAAAAGAAAGGCGAAATAATCGATGCCCTTGATCTCGGGCTCCGTGACGACCAGCGTGACGAGATAGCGCTTGCGGAGCTCCCGCACGACGATATGGCGGACCTGCCCCGTCTTCGTCGTCTCGTCGTAGCCGTCCAATCCGCACTTCTCCATGAAATTGAGGGTGGCGGCGATGAGCTTTTCCGACCACGCGGGATGGATGGGACAGACGGACGTCGGGATGATGCGGTGCGTGCGCTCGGCATAGAAGCCGATGACGTTTTCCCCGTCCTGTCTGCCGATGGGGAGCTGAAGTTTATTGCGGTAGCCGTATTCCTTGTCGCTGCGCTCGCAGGCGGAGACGGCAAAGTCGATGCCGGCGATCTTTTTGAGCGCGTTCCGGACCAATCCCGCCTTAAATTTCAGTTGGTCGCGGTAGCGGACGTGTTGAAGCTGACAGCCGCCGCAGCGGTGAAACACGGGACACTGCGGCCTTACGCGCTCCTCCGCGGGAGTCACGATCTCCTCCGCCCTTGCATAACCGATATTGCCTTTGAGTTTGACGACGCGCACTTCGGCGCGCTCGCCCGGCAAGAGGTAGGGCACAAAGAGCGTGACGCCGTCTGCCTTGGCGATCCCCTCGCCCTGCGTGCCCATGCTCTGCGCGCTCACGGTAACGATATCGTTTTTCTGCATTGCATCCCCCTACTTCCTGAGTTTTGCGACGACGATGTTCACCGAGCGCTGACAGAGGAAAATCATATAATCATATACGGCAAAGAACAGCGTGCCCCCCACAAAGAGCACGAGATAGAAATATTTCGCAACGAAGGGATACCATGTCGCGTTGTTCATGCCGAGAATGGGCACGAAGACGACCGCCCACGAGAGCCACATGGCGAGGTCGAACCAGACCGCCTTCGCCAAAAGGCACAGGCCGTGCATGAGTTTCGTCTTGACATATTTCTTTTGCAACCAATTGACGAGCGGATGAAACGCGAAAAATACGGCAAAGGGGATCAGGCTCCAAAAGACAGACATGGAAAAGAGAAAGGCAAGCAGCACGGCGCCGATCGCCGCGAGCACGTTGCCCAAGACAAAATCTTTGGAGAGCGGGACCATGAGCGCAAACACAGCGAGGACATACCCGAATCCCAAGAGCATCTCCACATAACAGCCCATCGTCAACGCCAACGCCGCGATGGCGCAAGAGATCGCGGAAAGTGCGATCTCAAACGATCTCGAAGGCCGCCGCATCCATGCGCTCCTTTAACGGCAACCGTTGCAACAGCACCAAACCCATGAGAGACAGGCGCAGGTGTTCCAAAGCGAAACGCACCAATTCCCGCCCATCTGCTCGTCTCCCTGCGAGACGTTGGGATTGGTATTGGTCGCGCCGCCCGTCTGCTGGGAATAGTCGGCGCGCGCCTTGAGTTTTTCGTAAGCCGCGCGATATTTTTCATTCGCGGGGTCCATCTGCATCGCAATCTCGAGCTGCTTCTTGCTCTCGTTCATCCAATTCTTTTTGTAGAAGACGACGGACTGCAGATAGTGCCATTCGGCGCTCCGCTCGTTGAACGCGTCGAGGAGCTGCTGGGCGCGGGAGAGATCGCCGCTGCGGATCGCAGAGCCGACTTCATCGAAAGCGGAGGCGTCGCCCGAGGCATGCCCCCCCTCTCTGCGCTCATCCTTGATGTCGGAATATGCGGCTTCCAGCTTTTCGAGCATGCGGGCGGCGCGGGTCCCCGCTTCGCCGTCCTGCCACTTTTCCTCGTTGTACTTGGCCTTGAGCTCCTCATAGCGGCGCTCGATCTCCTCCATGGAGGCGGTTTCGTCGAGGCCGAGGATGGTATAACTTTCTTTCATGAATGCTCCTTTCAGACTTTGACCGACATGCGCACGCGCGGCTCGCCCCGCATCACGCGCTGTGTTTCAAGCGGGATGCCGCGCAGAATGACGTTGTCGGTAAGGTCGCGGTTGAAATGAAATGTGACGCCCGCGAGATGCTCCCGCATGGCATAAAACGTCGTATCGAACAGAAATGCGATGTCCGCGCCCGCCGCCGCAATGAGCGCCTCTTTGGACGGGGCGCCGTAGGCGAGCGCAAACGGATTGTAATTTCCCTTTTCGAGGTCCTTATCATAGTCGTCGAGCGCGTCGACGAGATAGATCCATTTTCCGAGTTCATGGAACAGTCCGAGCGTATCGGAGGTACCCATGTCCGCGAGGAAGTGCTCGGAAAGCGATTGCAGCATGCAGGCGCTCGGCTCCGCCGCCATCTCGGGCGAGGCGATTTTTTCCCGCTCCGCGCGCCGCTGTTCGGCCATGTACGTCTCGACAAGCGACACGAGCGACGGGTATTTCTTTTTCGCCCGCTTGAATCCCGCGCGGAACCACAGGCGTTTGCCGCCTCCCTTGCCCGCGTCCTCGATGTCGTCGGTTAGCTTATAGTAGCACAGCACGGTGTTGAGGGCGCCGAGTTCCTCGGTGAGCGGGTCCACGGCGGCGATGGGCCGCTTTTTGACGGCATGTTCGAAGCAATTTTGTTTCTCGATCCGAAAATCGACCCCCATGATGTTATGCAACAGCACGGAGAGAAATGCCATATCGTAGGAAAGTCCGAGGCGGGCCGCCTGCCCCGAAGCGCGCGCGATGCCCTTGCACAGCCCGCAATAGGCGGACTGATAGAGCATGACGTCCTTCACGAATAGATTGGGGTAATCGTAGCGAACGTATCCGAACATATCACGCTTCCCAGAATCCGATCTTGCGGTAGACTTTGGAGAGCGTCTTGCGGGCGGCATAGGCGGCGCGGTCTCTGCCCGAGACCAGATAGGCCGCGAGCTCCTTTTTGTCGGAGAGGAGCCGCTTTTGTTCGGCCTGCACGGGCGCGATGACGTCGGCGACCGTCTCCCCCACCGCGATCTTGAAATCTCCGTATCCCTTGCCCTCGAACTCCTTCTCCGCTTCCGCGAGCGTACAGCCCTTGAAGGCGCAGTAGATGTTCAACAGGTTGGAGATGCCCGGCTTGTCCTCGGCGTAGCGCACTTCGCTCCCGCTGTCCGTGACGGCGCGCTTGAACTTGCGGATGACGGTATCGCGGTCGTCGGACAGGAAGACGGAGGCGTTGGGGTTCTCCTCCGATTTGGACATCTTTTTCGTCGGCTCCAGCAACGACGCGATCTTGGCCCCTCCGCGGAAGATGAGCGGCTCGGGGACGACGAACGTCTCGCCGAAACGGTTGTTGAAACGCACGGCGAGGTCGCGCGCGAGTTCGACGTGCTGCTTCTGATCGGCGCCGACGGGCACGGCCGCCGCGCGGTAGAGCAGAATATCGGCCGCCATGAGGACGGGGTAGTCCATCAGCCCCATATTGATATTGTCGGCATGTTTTTGGCTCTTATCCTTGAACTGCGTCATGCGGGACGCCTCGCCGACATAGGTGACCGTATTGAGCACCCAGCACAGCGCGGCATGCGCCGGCACCTGCGACTGCACATAGAGGACGCACTTTTCGGGATCGACGCCGCAGGCGATATAGAGCGCCGCGAGTTCCAGCGTCCTCCGACGGAGCTCGGCGGGCTCCTGCCGCACCGTGATGGCGTGCATGTCCGCAATGGAAAAGAAGCAGTCATAGGAATCCTGCAAGTTTACCCAGTTGCGGATGGCGCCGACATAGTTTCCGATGGTGAGATTTCCGCTGGGTTGCACGGCGGAATAGATGATTGGTTTCTCCATAGTCTCTCCGGTTTCGATACAGGGTCATTATACCATATCTTTTTGGAAATTGCAAGGCGTGGACCGCTGTCCACGGTGAAAATCTTGTTAGAATTGTATCCGGACCGGAAAATTTTCATGATTTTCGGCACACGCGCCCATTTTTGCCCCACGGAACGCGGAAAACGCGCAGAAAAAAGGCCTCCCGCGGGGGAAGGCCTTCGTTGCGTTTCGTTATGCGCTCTTCTTATAGATGACGGTCGGCTTGGCGCCCTCGGCCACACAGTCGCGCGTGATGATGACCTCTTCCACGTTCTGTTCCGTGGGGATATCGAACATGATGTCCGTCATGATGCCCTCGATGATGGTCCTGAGCCCCCGCGCGCCCGTCTTCAGGCGGATGGCCGTGCCCGCGATCTCGCGGACGGCGGCGTCTTCCACCGTGAGTTTGACGCCGTCGAGCCCGACCAGTTTCTGGTACTGCTTGATGATGGCGTTCTTGGGCTGGGTGAGAATATTCACGAGCGCGTTCTCGTCGAGCGCCTGCAGAGAGACGACGATGGGGATCCGCCCCACAAATTCGGGAATGAGCCCGAACTTGGTGAGGTCCTGCGGCTTGACGTCATCGAGCAGCGAATAGTCCACCTCGTTCTCGCCGAGCTTCACCTTGCCGCCGAACCCGAGGCCCGAATCGTCTTTCCGCGCGCCGACAATCTTATCGAGCCCGACAAACGCGCCGCCGCAGATGAAGAGGATATTCGTCGTATCGATGCGCATGCAGTCCTGCTGCGGGTGCTTTCTGCCGCCCTGCGGGGGGACGTTTGCGACCGTGCTCTCGATGATCTTGAGGAGGGCCTGCTGAACCCCTTCGCCCGAGACGTCGCGCGTGATGGAGACGTTCTCCCCCTTGCGCGCGATCTTGTCGATCTCGTCGATATAGATGATGCCGCGCTGGGCGCGCTCGATGTCGTAGTCGGCGTTCTGGATGAGCTTCAAGAGGATATTTTCGACGTCCTCGCCCACATAGCCGGCCTCCGTGAGCGTGGTCGCGTCGCTCGTGGCAAACGGCACGTTCAGGATCTTGGCAAGCGTGCGGGCAAGCAGCGTTTTTCCGCTGCCAGTCGGTCCCAACAAGAGAATATTGCTCTTTTCGATCTCGACGCCGTCGTCGTCCTTCTTGCTCGCAAGCATGGCATTGATGCGCTTATAGTGGTTATAGACCGCCACGGAAAGAACGCGCTTCGCCTTATCCTGTCCGATGATATATTCATCGAGTTCTTTCTTGATCTCGGCGGGTTTCTTAAGCTCAACCTCAGACATGTCCCCCTCCGACGGGGTCTTGTCCATCATGTCGCGGCAAAGCTCGACGCACTCGTCGCAGATGGCGACGCCGTCGGGGCCCGCAATCAATTTTTTGGTTTTGGACCGCTCCTTCCCGCAGAAAGAGCAGCGCTGTTCGTATTTTGCCATAGCATTCTCCGTAACAAATTTTGCGATCGGACGGACCGCGCGTCAACGCTTGGTATACACTCTGTCGATGAGGCCGTATTGCATCGCTTCGTCGGCCGTAAGGTAGTTGTCGCGGTCGGTATCGCGCGCGATGACCTCGTAGGGCTTGCCTGTGTTCTCGGCAAGGATGCGCGTCATCTTATCCTTGATGCGCAGGATGTGCTCGGCCTGGATCTTGATGTCGCTCGCCTGTCCCTGTGCGCCGCCGAGGG
The DNA here is from genome assembly GCA_947627565.1 of uncultured Clostridia bacterium. Taxonomy (GTDB): domain Bacteria; phylum Bacillota; class Clostridia; order Christensenellales; family Borkfalkiaceae; genus Gallimonas. Next base: position 37,758 of record CANQWO010000013.1, on the reverse strand, counting down.
GCTGGTGGATCATGATCTCGCTGTTTTTGAGCGCGTACCGCTTGCCCTTGGCGCCCGCCGCGAGGAGGAACGCCCCCATCGACGCGGCCAGCCCGATGCAGATGGTCGAGACGTCGCACTTGATGTAGTTCATCGTGTCGTAGATGGCCATGCCCGCGGACACGGACCCGCCGGGACTGTTGATATACAGACTGATGTCCTTGGTGGGGTCCTTCCCCTCGAGGTAGATGAGCTGCGCCACGACGGTATTGGCCATGTTGTCCTCGATCTCGCCCGAAAGGAAGATGATGCGGTCCTCGAGGAGGCGGGAATAGAGGTCATAGCTGCGCTCGCCGCCGGAGGTCCGCTCTACGACATAGGGAATGAGGATGTTTTTTTCGTTCATACGTTGGCCTCCGCGGTCATTTCGTTGTTTGCCGTCAGGTAGTCGAAGAGCTTGGTCACCTTGATGTCGTTCTCGATGTAGGCGCGCTGGCGGGGGTCCATGCCCTGCTCATACGCCGCGGCGTCCTTGCCGACGGAAGCGGCCTGCTCGGCGATCTTTTGGGCGATCTCCTCTGCGCCCGCCTCGATCTTGAGCTCCTTGATGAGCTTTTCGATGATGAGCTGGTTGAGGACGGCCTTCTTCGCGTCCTCCGCGAAGTTTTTCTTATATTCCTCGCGCGTGGTGTTGAGATAGGCGAGGTAGTCGTCGATCCGGATGCCCTGATACATGAGGTTATATTCGAGCCGCTGCATCGAGGCCTCTTCCTCCTGCTCCACCATCGCCTCGGGGATCTCCGCCGTCGCGAACTTGGAGATCTCGGCCAAAATGTTGTTTTCCGTCTCGTTGCGCGAACGGGTCTCCGCGTTCTTTTCGAGGCGCTCGCGCACCTTGGCCGTGTAGGCCTCCGTCGAATCGGAACCCATCTTCTTGGCGAATGCCTCGTCGAATGCGGGAAGCGCCTTGCCCGTGATCTTGTTGAGTTTGACGGTGAAGACGACGTCCTTGCCCTTGAGCTCTTCGGCCTGGTAATCCTCGGGGAACGTGACGTTGAGGTCCTTGGTCTCCCCGATCTGCATGCCGACGACCTGCTCCTCGAAGCCGGGGATGAACTGCCCGGAGCCCAACGTCAGATCGTAGCCCTGCGCCGTGCCGCCCTCAAACGCCGCTCCGTTCAGTTTGCCCTCGAAGTCGATGTTGACGACGTCTTTGAGCGCGGCGGGGCGGTCGGTCACTTCGACGCTCTCCGCAATGCGTTCGCGGACGCTTTCGATCTCCTTCTCGACGTCGGCGTCCGTAACAGTATACTCCACCTTGGGGATTTTTATACCCGTATAGCGCTCGATGGCGACGTCCGGCTTTACGGGCACGGTCGCGACGAGCACGACGTTGCCGGCTTCCAGGTCGATCCCCTCGCCGAGCTCGAACGACGCGCGCCCGACGGCCTCGATCTTCTCCTTTTCGTCCTCCAGAATCTTTTCGTAGTGTTCTTCGAGAAGAAGATTGAGCGCGTCTTCATAAAAGAGCCCCTTCCCGTAATAGAGTTCGAGAATGTGCTTGGGCGCCTTCCCCTTCCGGAATCCGTTCACGCTGTATTTGTGGCGGTTCTGAATATACGCCTTGTCGTTGGCGGCCTTCCATTCGTCGCCGTCGAAATTCATTGTGACCTTGACCGTGCTCTTTTCTGCGGGTTGGATTTGATACTTCATAAGAAACTCCTCTTAAGACATAGATGATTTTGCATGTTATATTTTACCATAACCTCTCGGAAAAGAAAAGCGATTTCGTTGCCATTTTTGGCATTTTACGGTATAATAAGGAAAAATGGACTGCGCAAAGGAGCGGACGGACGCGCATTGCCCGCCTTTGCGATCTGCCGGGAGGCCGAACTTATGCCACAGGATGCCTTTACGCTCAGATATGTCGCCCGCGAACTCGACCGCACGCTCGCGGGCGGACGCATCAACAAGATCATTCAGCCCTCAAACGACGAAGTGCGCCTCATCGTCTATACGGGGAAGCGGACGGTGCCGCTCGTGCTCAACGCCAACGCCTCGGACTGCGGCGCCTATTTCGACGTCACGGACGCCGAAGCCCCGCTCGTCGCGCCCAATTTCTGCATGCTCCTGCGCAAATACGCGCAGGGCGCCGAGATCGCAGGGATCGGGCTCGTCGGATTCGAGCGCATTCTCCTCTTCCGTCTTCGGGGGAGTACGGAGTTTTCCACATCTGAGCGACAATTATACCTCGAAGTCATGGGAAAATATTCCAACCTCATTCTGACGGAGAACGGCGTCATCCTCGGCGCCCTCAAGACGACCGCGCTCGACGGAACGGCCAAGCGGCTGATCTTCCCCGGCATGCCCTATACGCCGCCCGCCCCGCAGGCGGAAAAACTGACGCTCTCCCCCGGTTGCGAACAGGAACTACGCGCCCTTTTGGAGCACGCGCCCGCCGATCTCGGCAAATTCCTCTTCACCCACATCGCGGGGCTCGCGCCGTCCACGGCCGCGGACATCGCCGCGTGCTACCGGGGCGGCGACCTCGCAAAACACGTTTTGGAGTATGTGTTCTCGGACATGGTATCCCCGTGCGTGGTCATGCGGGGCGGCGTTCCCGTTGATTTCGCGGCGAGAAAGCAGCCCGATTGCATCGAATTTCCGACGCTTTCCGACGCGCAGACCTATTTCTACGGCAACCGCCGCAAGGCAAAAAAGTTCGACGCGGCGCAAAGGCGGCAGCTTACCGCGATCAAAAACGCCGTCAAAAAACACGAAAAGCGGCTGGCGCAGGCGCGGGAAAAGGAGCGGGAATGCGCCGACGCCGAGACGCTGCGCGTCAAGGGCGAGCTCCTGACGGCCAATCTCTACGCGCTCGAAAAGGGCATGAAGGGCTGTGAGCTCCCCAATTGGTACGACGAAACGGGCGGGACACTGAAGATCGCGCTCGACCCCATGCTCACGCCCTCGCAGAACGCGCAGAGCTACTTCAAGCGCTATCGGAAGGCCAAGCGCACGCTCGAAGTCCTCGCGCCGCAGATCGCGGAGACGGAGGCCGAGCTCGACTACCTCGAAAGTCTATATGCCGCCGTCTCCTCCGCCGATTCCGAGGAGGACCTCGCCTCCTGCGAGGAGGAACTCGTCTCGTGCGGGCTCCTCAAAGAGGTGCAAAAGGTGCGCAAAAAAACCGCGGAGATCGCATTCCGCAGTTTTGAAAAGGACGGATTCCGCATCCTCGCGGGCAGAAACAACCTGCAAAACGATAGGCTGGTGCGCAGCGCCTCCCCCGACGATCTTTGGATGCACGCGCAGCGCGTCCACTCCTGCCACGTCGTCATCAAGACGGAGGGGCGGCCCGTCCCCGCAGACGTCCTGCAATACGCCGCAGACCTCTGCGCGAAGTATTCCCAATCGCCCGGCGACCGCGTGCCCATCGACTACTGTTTGGTCAAATTCGTCAAAAAACCGCGGGGCGCCAAGGCGGGATTCGTCACCTATACCGATTTCTCCACCCTGGCGGGGAATCCGCAATAACACTGCTTCGCCCGATCATAGACGAAAAACAAGGCACCCATGTCCAAGGAGGACAGGTCAATTTTCGGAAAACAGCGCCGTGGAGAGATAGCGGTCGCCGCCGTCGGGGAAGAGCACGACGATGCGCTTGCCCGCATATTCGGGGCGCGCCGCAAGTTGCGCCGCCGCGCAGAGCGCGGCCCCCGAGGAGATCCCGGCGAGGAATCCCTCCCGCCCGATCTCCCGCGCATACCGAAAGGCGTCTTCGTCGGAGACGGCGATCACTTCGTCACAGACCGCACGGTCGAGCGTTTCGGGCACAAATCCCGCGCCGATGCCCTGGATCTTGTGGCTCCCCGCGGCGCCCCCCGAGAGCACGGGCGAACGCGCCGGCTCGACCGCCACCACCCGCACCGCGGGATTTTTTTCTTTCAGATACTTCCCGACGCCCGTGATCGTTCCGCCCGTGCCGACGCCCGCGACAAAGAGATCGACGCCGCCGTCCGTATCGTCCCAGATCTCGGGGCCCGTCGTTTGGTAGTGGGCGCGCGGATTGGCGGGGTTCGTGAACTGCCCCAGGATGGCGCTGCCCGGCCGCTCCGCCCGGAACGCCTCGGCCCGGCGGATCGCCCCCGCCATCCCCTCGCTCCCGGGCGTGAGAACGAGCTCCGCGCCGAACGCACGGATCATGCTTTTTCGCTCCTCGCTCATCGTTTCCGGCATCACAACGCAGACATGGTACCCCTTGGCGACGCCGATCGCCGCGAGCCCGATCCCGGTGTTGCCCGACGTCGGCTCAATGATGTCGGCGCCGCGGGCGAGAACTCCGCGCTGTTCGGCGTCCTCGATCATCGCGCATGCGATCCGGTCTTTCACGCTGCCCGCGGGGTTGAAATATTCGAGTTTGGCAAAGAGTTTGGCGCGGAGCGCATGCCGCGCTTCGAAGCGGACCAGCTCGACGAGCGGCGTCTTGCCGACGGCCTCCGCGATGGAATGTTTCACGTTCATGGTTCCCTCCCGATCCTGCGAATCCGCATTTGATTTCGCTATTATACCCTTCTTCCCGTTTCTTGTCAAGACTTTCCGAAAAAGAACGGCCTCCGAGGAGGCCGTTTTTCCGTTCCGTAGAGTTTTTGCGTTACTTTTTGCTGCAGGACCTGCCCTGCGGGTAGAGCGGCAATTCGAAGAATCCGCTGCACACCTCCTGGGAATATTCCTGAGCGGGCGGGATGGCACAGTAGCCGTAGCTGGGGACGAGCAGCTCCACCTGCATGGCCACTTTCAGGATGCACGTCACGCATGCGCTGATGACAAAGTTGCCCGAAGCGGCATCGAACGTCCCCTCGGGGGAGACGCACGACGCGACCGACGTGACCGTGAAGGGCATGACGGACACGGGCGGGACGTACATGAGCACGTCTTCCGTGAGGACGATGGCGCTCGTAGCCACCCCCTCTACGCCGTTTGCGTCGAGATACACGATCTCGATGGGCAGCGTCACGGTCGCCTGTACGCGGGCGCAGCAGCCCTCGGCCTGGCGCTCGACATTGACGCCCGTCACCGTTCCGACGGAAGTCGTTGAACGCGCGCTGACGAACGTCAACGGATATGTAGGATTGGCAGGCACAAAGGCCGTCGGCACGGCGGTATAATTTTCGAGACGCGTCTGGATGATGCCCGCGTCGAAGATCTTCTCCGCCTGAATGCATACCTTTTCACAGAGCCCGTTCAACGGATTGCCCGAGATCGTCCCGGGGCAGTGGTCCGATGAAAAATTGGAAAAAAACGACATTGGTTACCTCCGTAAAACAACCGGTATCGGTTTACTGTATCCTATGCGCCGACCGCCGCCCGTTGTGACATCAAAGGAGCACCGATTGGCCGATATACAGGTGCTTCCCGTTCTTTTCCTCGAACTTTTGCGGCGAACCGGAGAGCAGCGTCTTGCTTTCGCCGCCCCGCACGACATAGAGATCGCCCGTCTTGGGGGGGATCCTGATGACCTGCCCGGCAAAGAGTTCTTCCGTAAGACCATTTTCGCGCGCGAGCGTCCGCGGCGGAAGCCCGAACGTCTGCGCAACGCCGCACAGCGTCTGCCCGCGTTTGACCCGGTAATATTCGGGGACGACAAGAAAAAGTTTCACGCTCTTATCTTATGCGGGAGCACATAAAAAAGTGCACCCAAGGAATACAATACGGTATGAACTTATACAGGACCGCGGCGCTCGTCACCGTCTTTGCCGCCTTTGAACACGGGCTCGGCTTTCTCTACCGCATCATTCTCTCCCGCATCCTCGGCCCGGAGGGGCTGGGCGTCTACCAGGTCTCCCTCTCCGTCTTCGCCGTTTTTCTGACGGTCTCGTCGTCGGGGCTCCCCATCACGCTCTCGCGCACCATCGCCAAACACCGCGCGCACGGCTACGCCGAAGGCGAACACAGGGCCACGACGGCGGCCATTCTCATCACGGCGGGCCTCAGTCTCACCCTCACGCTCGGCCTCTTTTTGCTCAGAAAGCCGTTCTCCGCCGTCTTTTCCGATCCCCGCTGCGCCGATCTCTTTTATATCCTCATCTTCGGCCTCTCGTTCACCTCGGTCTACGCCGTCATCCGCGGAAATTTCTGGGGCAACAAGCGCTTCTTCGCCTACTCGCTCATCGAGCTCATCGAGGAGATCGTGATGATCGTCGTCGGCGTCGGGCTTCTGCTCCTGGTCCACACCGGGCCCGCCGACGTCAACAAGGCGGCCATCGCCGTCCTCATCTCCTATCTCGCTTCGTTCTCCATCGCGCTCGTCTATTTTATACGCAAGGGCGGGAAATTCCGCTCGCCCAAGGGAGAGATCCGGCCGCTGCTCAAGGCCTCCGTCCCCGTGACGGCGATGCGCACCTGCTCCTCCCTGACGGGATCCCTCATCTCCGTCATCTTCCCCATGTCCCTCATGAACATCGGCATGTCGTCCGCACGCGCCATGAGCGCCTACGGCGTCGTCGGGGGCATGGTCATGCCCATTCTCACCATTCCCTGTTCGCTCATCAGTTCCATTGCGCTCGTCCTCGTCCCCGAACTCTCGGAATGTTACTATAAGGGCGACCGAAAAAAGCTCTCCGCGCTCACCTCCAAGGCGCTGAGTTCGACGCTGCTCATCGCGGGGGCGCTCATCCCGTTCCTGACCGTCTGCGGCGAGGGCGTCGGCGTCTTCCTCTACTCCAACGCGGAGAGCGGACTGCTCATTTCCCGGAGCGCGCTCATCCTCGTCCCCATGAGCGTGACCATGATCTCGACGAGCATTTTGAACTCCTTGGGCTGCGAGAGATACACCCTCCTCTTCTTCCTCTTCGGGGCCGCCGCGATGTTTGCATGCGCATGGTTTTTGCCGCCCGTGCTCGGAAGCGGCGCCCTGCTCGCCGGCATGGCCGCCGACTACACCGTCTCCGCCGTCCTATCCATCATCCTCCTCGTCAAGAAGACGGGAAAACTGCACGTCGCAAGGCCCGTATTTTTGCTCTCTCTTCTCGTTTTTGGGCTCTCGATCGCGGGCATGGGTATCCTCTCGGTCCTCATGATCTATCTCCACTACCTCCTCGCGCACGCCATCGTCATGCTGCTTCTCGGCGGCGCGGAGCTCGTGCTCTTCCGCGTCCTCGGGCTCTTCGACGTCGTGAAATTCCTCGAAAAATTTTTGGATAAGAAGGCCGCAAGGCGCGGCAAAAAGGGTGCGCGGCAGGCGGCGAAGGCGAAGGCGCAGGGATAGCCCCGGCCACGCGGCCTTCTCTAAGCATCTCCTTCCCGAAGGCATCCGAAATATTTTTTCGGATGCCGTATTTTTGGCGGTTTTTTGGCATGCAGTTTGGTATAGTTCCTTAAAAGCGGCTTTGACCGCCCAAAAAGCAAGGAGAGATTACCATGACTGCAGAAGAACAGAGAAAGATCGCCTATGGGTATATCCACGGCCTCGACGGCCTTCCCAAAAACGAAAAGAAGGGCTGGGAGCTCATGCGCGCCGCCGCCGATGCGGGAGATCCCGCCGCCGCGGCCTCGATGGCAGAGCACCTCGCCGACAGCGAACCCGAAACGGCGCTCGGCTACTTCACGCAGAGCGGAAGCGAACCCAATACCCTGTATCTCAAGATCTTATATCTCGCCGCCCTCAAGACGCCCGAAAAGGCCAACGAATATTGGACCGCATCCAAGCGCGTAACGCCCGACCGCGATGGCCTGTGGTACTGCGCCAAACTCTTACATGCGGCCGATCCCACGGACATGGGGTACACGGAACTGCTCTCCGACGCCGCGTCATTGGGTTCGGGGCTTCTCACCGACGAAGACTACGCCGCCTGCGGAAGAGCGCGGGGCGTCGTCGTCGGGCGCGAGGAATTTGAGCGTTTTGTCAGAACGGATCAGGCGCACGAGCGCTATTACTTCTCACGCATCGACAAGAACGAGAGCATGGCGCGCGCCCTCGTGGAGGCCAATCTCGGCGAAAAAGAGGCCGCGAAACTGCTCGGCAAGGACATCGTCGCCAAGATCAAGGGCATGCAGCCCGAGGTCACCCTCGAATATGAGCCCGTTTATATCCCGGGCGAGCAATTGGACGAAGTCCGTTATACATACACCCATCAGGAGAGCGACTCCATCACCCGCCACTCCGGTTCGGGCGTGCTGGCCGCGGAGGGGCACTACGACTATCTCGAGCGCCATGAACTTGTGACGCCCCTCTTCCTGCGCCGCGAAGAAAAAACATACTACTTCCACGGCGAGGAGCCCGTGCCCGAAAACGCGCGCATCCGCGTCTCCGTCCCCGACATGGATGCCATGGAGGAGGAGAGTTTCAAAAAGAATTTTCGCGATGCGCTGCAATCCGCAACGACCGCCGTGGAGATGGCGCTGAGCAAGGAATACGGCTGGTCCGTCGGCTGCATCGACGTGGACATCGACACCGACAATTGGGAGGCGACGATCGATCTCGGCTTCGTGCCCTGCTGGTTCTTCAGCTACAAGCTCAAGGACCGCCTCGTGACCATCCGCGTCAACGCGACCACGGGCGACATCGAATACTTCTTCGATAACCCCTTCGGCATCCGCATGAAGAAGGGACAGACCATCGACAACCGCATCACCAAGCGCAACAAAAAGGTCACCAAGATCGCGCTCATCGCCGTCGGCGGCTTCTTCCTCTTCATCTTCGTCCTGAGCGTCATCCTCGCGATCGCCGGCCAACAGGGCGGCGCTTCGTCGGCGCTGCCCGCTCCGCCCGTCGCCGAATGCGTCCTCGGATCATAGCCCCCGAAAATCGGCCTTCGCGCAGAGCTTCATCTTTCCCGAAATTATTTCCGAAAAATATCTCTTGCGGGTTGCCTATTTCTTCCAATCGTGGTATAATATCTCAGAAATCAATTGGAGGAGAATTATGAAACTGACCGAAGCTATGCGCAAAGAATTGCGGATCAAAGTAGACTACACCAACATGACCGACAAGTATCTCGGCGACAAGGGCATCTCCGATAAGACCCTCGACGCGCACAGAAAACTTGCCAAAGCGGCCCATGCCTATGTCGCCGCCAACCGCGGCAAGGACGAGCTCTTCATGGGCTGGACGGAGCTCCCCTATAACCAGACCGAGATCGTGCAGGATATCCTCGCGACGGCCAAACTCGTGCGGAAGAAGTTCGACTATTTCGTCGTGCTGGGCATCGGCGGGTCCGCCCTCGGCCCCATCATGGCGTTCAACGCCCTCTGCCACCTGCACTACAACGACCTGCCCAAGTCCAAGCGCAAGGGTCCGAAATTCTATGTGGAAGACAACGTGGATCCCGTGCGCATGAAGGAACTGTTAGACGTCATCGACGTCACCAAGACGTGCTTCAACGTCATCTCCAAGTCGGGCGCGACGAGCGAGACCATGACGCAATACCTCATCATCGCCGATCTTCTGAAAAAAGCGGGCGTGAATATCCGCGACAACGTCATCTTCACGACGGACGCTTCCCGCGGCAATCTCGTCAAGATCTCCAAGGAACTCGGCGGCGTGAAGAGCTATGTGCTCGGCGACGGCGTCGGCGGCAGATTCTCCGAACTCTCCCCCGTCGGGCTCCTGCCCGCGGCGGTGCTCGGCATCGACATCAAGGCGCTCCTCAAGGGCGCGGCCTACATGGACAAGCTCTGCAAGTCCGCCGACATCCGCAAAAATCCCGCCCTCATGTGCGCGACGCTGCAATACATCGCCATGCAGGACGGCAAGAACATCGGCGTGCTCATGCCCTATTCCGACAACCTTCGCTACGTCTCCGACTGGTATGCCCAGCTTTGGGCGGAATCGCTCGGCAAGAACGTCACGCTCGACGGCGCGCCCTGCCACGTCGGCCAGACGCCCGTCAAGGCGCTCGGCGTGACCGACCAGCATTCGCAGGTCCAGCTCTATACCGAAGGGCCGTTCGATAAAGTCGTGACCTTCCTCTCCGTCGGGCACTACCGCGAGACGAGCCCCATCCCGCACGGCTGCGAGAACATCCCCGACGTCTCCTTCCTCGGCGGACACACCATGGAGGAGCTCATCCAGGCCGAGAACCGCGCGACGGCCTATGCCCTCACCAAGGCGGGCAGGCTCAACTATACCATCCTGCTCCCCGAAGTCAATGAATTTACGCTCGGCCAGCTCCTCTTCCTCTTCGAACTGCAGACGGCATACGCGGGGGCCATGTTCAACATCGACACGTTCAATCAGCCCGGCGTGGAAGCGGGCAAAAAGGCGACGTTCGCGCTTCTGGGCAAGCCCGGCTACGACCTTCAGAAGAAAGACCTCGACAAGGCCGCTTCCGATCCCGACTATATCATCTGATAAGCCCGTCTTAAAAAGGAGCCCCATCGCGGGCTCCTTTTTTGTAAGACTGCGCACTCTTTTTTGCGCACCCCTCTGTAAGATCGCACGCAACAAGTAAAACGGCGGATGACCATGCACCCGCCGTTTTATATTCCGACTCCATCATTTTTTCGAACGTTTGGACTTTCGCCGCTCCTCTTCTTTGCGTTCCTCCATCTCTTTCCGGCGCAACAAAACGGCGATCAGGCTCACAATGGCGCCCACCGCAAGACATGCGCTGCCGTAGATCACCGAAAGGTTGATCGTATAATACAGAACGATGAGGACGATCCCCGCCAGGATCGCGGCCCACGAGATGATCAGAAGAATGAATTTGGAATCCATCTCACGCTTCGCGTTCCTTGATCTCGACGTTATACTTCTTGGAATCCTTGGGCGTGGCGGCGCGGACGAGCGTCCGCAGCGCTTTCGCGATCTTGCCCTGTTTGCCGATCACTTTGCCCATATCCGAATCCGCGAGGAAGACGGTCACGGTGATCTCATCCTCCGATTCCTCGACTTGATAGTCTACTTTGTCCTTCTCCTCGGCGAATTGGCCGACGATATATTTGATAAGTTCCAACATGAGAAATTCCTCCATAGTTCAGGTGAGTTTGGGAGAGGAAGGATTTCGCGCCGACGCCCGTTCCCGCTTCGATCTCGGGAGCGGGGCTTTCGGGAAATCTTACTTCTTCTTTTTCTTGCCCTTGGTCTTGGAAGGGGAAAGTTTTTCGCTCTTTTCGAGCGCGCCCGCTTTCACGAGAAGATTCTTGACCGTCTCCGTGGGCTGAACGCCCTTGCCGAGCCATTCCTTGGCTTTTTCGACGTCCACTTCGAGCTTCACGGGGTTGGACTTGGGATCGTAGAAGCCGATCTTCTCGATATATTCCCCCGTCGCCGCCTTGTGCGCGTCGACCACGACGATCCGGTAGACGGGAGACTTCTTGTCGCCCAATCTCACGAGTCTCATTTTGACCATAGTTGTTACCTCCGATTTTATGTTAAAATTTCATTTTTTCTCGTTTCTGCGCCCTGCTTTCGGACATGGGTACGTCCGAATCGCTCTGCGCGGCGCTCGCGTGCCTCACAAAATTTCCTCTCTCCGAAAATTTTGCGACTGTTAAAACGGCAATCTCCGCTTCCCGCTCTTCATCTGTTTCATCAGTTGCTTGGTCTGCTCGAACTGTTTCAGCAATTGGTTGACCTCCTGCACCGACGTTCCCGAGCCGAGCGCAATGCGGCGCTTTCTCGAGGAGCCGATGATCTGCGGATTATCCCGCTCCTTCGGCGTCATGGAGAGGATGATGGCGCGGATGCGCTCGATGCGCTTTTCGTCGACGTCGCCCTCCTTGAGTTTGAGCTTTCCCATCCCGGGGAGCATGCTCACGAGCGCGCCGGCGCCGCCCATCTTCTTGAGCGTCTCGAACTGCGTCAGATAGTCGGAAAGCGTGAAAGAATTTTCGCGCATCTTGCGCTCCATGTCCTTCACCTGCTGTTCGGTGACGGCCGCCTGCGCCTTCTCGATGAGCGACAACACGTCCCCCATGCCCAGAATGCGGCTCGCCATACGGTCCGGATAGAAGGGTTCGAGGTCGGTGATCTTTTCCCCCACGCCGATGAACTTGATGGGCTTGCCCGTCACGGCCTTGATGGAGAGGCAGGCGCCGCCCCGCGTATCGCCGTCGAGCTTGGTGAGGATGACGCCCGTGATGTTCAGCTTCGCGTTGAACGTCTCGGCGACGTTGACCGCGTCCTGCCCCGTCATGGCGTCGACGGTGAGCAGGATCTCGGTGACCTCCACCGCCTTCGTGATATTCTCGAGCTCGAGCATGAGCTTTTCGTCGATGTGAAGGCGCCCGGCCGTGTCGATGACGACGGTGTCGAAGCCCATCTTCTTCGCGTATTCCACGGCCTCTTTGGCCGTCTTGACCGGGTCCTGCGTGCCGCGTTCGAAGACTTCGGCGCCCGCCTTCCCGCCCACGACTTTGAGCTGGTCGATGGCGGCGGGACGGTAGATGTCGCCCGCGACGAGGAGGGGCCGCTTGCCCTGTTTCTTGAGAAGGACCGCGAGCTTGGCGCACATCGTCGTCTTGCCGGCGCCCTGGAGCCCGCACATCATGATGACCGTCGGGGGCTTGGAGGCCACTTCGAGTTTGGCGTTTGAGGGGCCCATGAGCGCGATGAGTTCTTCGTTGACGATCTTGATGACCTGCTGCGCCGGATTGAGGCTCTCGAGAACCTTGCTCCCCACCGCCTTCTCGGAGACGTCGCTGATAAAGCTCTTGACGACTTTGAGATTGACGTCCGCTTCGAGGAGCGCAACGCGCACCTCGCGCATGGCGGCCTTGATCTCGAGCTCGGTGAGTTTTCCGCGCTTCGTCAGCTTGGAAAAGATATGATTGAGGCGCTCGGAGAGCGATTCGAAAAGTGCCATTTAGTCCTCCTTATCGAGGTCGATGACCTCGCCGACGCATACCATGTCTGCGATGGCCCCCATCTCTTCGGAAAATTCGGGGTGTCGTTCGGCGAACGCCGCAAGCGCCCGCGTGACGTTCGTCATCATCTCGGAGACGGCCAAAGCGTATTTCGTGTTGTCCGCGCTGATATGCAATCTGTCCTCATAGGAATCGAGGAGCTCGCGGCTCTTTTTGAGTGCATCGGAGACGGCCTGCTTGGAGATCTCCTTCTCTTCCGCGATCTCGGCGAGGGAGAGGTCGTAGAGATAATACCGCTCCGCGATCTCGCGCTGCGTCTCGGTGAGGAGCGGGCCGTAAACATCCCAGAGACGAAGATAGTGGAGGCGCTTACCCTGCGCCTGTCCCGCCGCGGGGGCGGCCTTCCCCGTCGCCATTTCCATATGCCCCTCCGTCAAGCATTTTTACTTGACGCAGTCATTATACCAAATAAAAAAATATCCGTCAAGCATTTTTACTTGACGGAGCAAAAGATTTTTTCTTGTCGCGCGGTCTCATGCCATCATCGGAATGACGAGCGCGAGCCAGAGCGCAAAGGATACGGCCGTAGGAACGAGCGCGAACCAATTCCGCCGCATGCAGGCAAGGAGCGCCACGGCCGCCGTCGGGAATACCGCCAAAAAGATGAGCACCGCCCAGTTGAGATACTGTGCGAGATAGAAGATCCACGAGACGACGGAGAGCAGCGCGGCGATTGCAAAGAAGAGGAACAGCGCCGAGGAAAAATTCGGGTCCCGGTCCTCGTCCTCATGTCTTACAAACGTGAGAATGAGGCACGCGACGGCCTGCAAGACATACGCCGCGGCATACATGCCCACGGAGGACGCCTTGCAAAAGTACACGTTGGGCAGCGCGCACCAGCACGCGAGGTTGAGGATGAACAATACGCCGAACAGGCCGAGCCCCCAGAAATCGACGCCGAGACGATAGGCGCGGAGGAAGTTCGCCGTTTGCGCGGTCTTTTTTCTTTTTTTGGATCTGTTTCCCATGCGAGGCCTCCCGATCAAAAGAATCCTTCGACGAACTGCTCTGCGTCGAACAGTTCCAAATCGTCCTGTTTTTCGCCGACGCCGACAAAGACGACGGGAATTTTGAGCTCCCCGCACAGGGAGAACACGAACCCGCCCTTCGCCGTTCCGTCGAGCTTGGTGAGAACAATGCCGTCGAGATCGACCGCGTCTTTGAAGACGCGCGCCTGCGAATAGGCATTTTGGCCCGTCGTGGCGTCGAGAACGAGGAACTTATAGAAATGCGCCTCGGGAAATTCCCGCCCGACGACGCGGTCCATCTTCTTGAGCTCGTTCATCAGGTTTTCCTTGACGTGGAGCCGGCCCGCCGTATCGATGAGAAGCACGTCCGTCCCCCGCGCCTTGGCCGAGGAGACGGCGTCGAACACGACGGCCGAGGGGTCGCTCCCCTCCTCGTGCTTGACGATGCGCACCTTGGCCCGATCGGCCCAAATTTCGAGCTGGTCGATGGCGGCGGCGCGGAACGTATCGGCCGCGGCAATCGTGACCGACTTCTTTTGCTTTGTGAACCACGTCGCGATCTTGCCGATGGTCGTCGTCTTCCCGACGCCGTTCACGCCCACGAACATCATGACGCACGGATACTCGATCTCGGGCATGGGTGCCTCGTTTAACGTGTCCTCGAGAATATCTTTGAGCAGATCGGTGACGAATTGCTCGTCTTTGATCTTGCCCTCGATGGCCTCTTCCTTGACCGCTTCGACGACTTCGTCGGCCGTCTTCACCGAGACGTCGGAGGAGATGAGAATCTCCTCGAGTTCCTCATAGAAGGCGTCGCCGATCTTGTTTTTGAGGAAGAGCTGCCGCAGCCGCGTGGAGACATTGGCCTTGGTCTTCTTCAATGCGTCTCTGATTTTTCCAAAAAAACTCATAATTCGCTGACAAAATTTTTTTACGGCCCCTCACGGGGCGATCGGGCCACAGACATAAAAGGAAGGGGGCATGTCTGCGATCGGGCCTTACGGGCCCCGATCTCAGGCGATGACGGTGTCGCCGCCGAGCCGCTCCTCGACCTCGGACAACTTGACCGAAACGATCTTGGAGACGCCCTTCTCCTCCATGGTGACGCCGAACAGGGTATCCGCTTCGGCCATCGTCGGCTTTCTGTGCGTGATGACGATGAACTGCGTCTCGCGGGAGAACTTTTTGAGATATTTCGCGAAGCGGTCGACGTTGGCTTCGTCGAGCGCCGCCTCGATCTCGTCGAGGATACAGAACGGCATGGGATGCGATTTCAGGATCGCAAAGAGGATGGCGATGGCCGTGAACGCCTGCTCGCCGCCCGAAAGCAGGGAAAGTTTGGCAAGTTTCTTCCCGGGCGGGCACGCCACGATCTCCACGCCCGCCTCGAGCGGGTCCTCCCCTTCGGCGTAGTCGAGCTGCATCTCAGCCTTGCCGCCGCCGAAAAGTTCCTTGAAGATCTGTGTGAAATTGGCATTGATCTGGTTGAACCCGTCGTCGAACTGTTTCTGGATCGTCTCGCGGAGCTCGTTGAGGACGTTTGTAAGGTCCTCGATGCCCTTGTTCAGATCCTCTTTCTGGGTCTGCATTTCGTTGTAACGGGCCGAGAGCGCGTCGTAATCGGCCTCGGCGTTTTGGTTGACGGGCCCGAGCGCCGCGATCTTGTGGCGCAGGGAATTGATGTTGGATTCGGCCTTCGTGACGTCGAACGCGGGGTCGCGAAGGCTCTGGGCGCTCTCGTAGGTGAGATCGTACATCTCCTGAAGGCGCTGCTTCATGTTTTCGAGATAGATGGTCGCGCGGTCGATCTCGCGGAGCGCCTTGGTCTTGTCCTCCGTGAGGGCGGCGAGACGGCCGGCGAGCTCGCGGGATTCGTCGGAGAGCTCCTGCTGGCGGTTCCCCATCTTCTCCTTGTGCTGTTCGACGCTCTGCAATTCGGCGCGGAGCGCGGCGACGGAGCGCTGTTCCTCCTCCGTGAGCGCGACCTTTTCCTCCTCCTCTTCGAGGGCACGGATGCGCCCCTCCGCAACTTTTTGCAGTTCCCGGTTCTCGTCGAGGCTCTTGCTCAACACCTCGCGCTCGTCGCGGAAGCGCTTGAGATTCTCCTCCTCGGCGACCTTGCCCGAAGAGATCTGCGCCTGTTCGACGCGCAGTGCGTGCAACTGCTCCGCAATGGCGTCGCGGTCGGCCTTGAGTTTTTCGATGTGGATGGAGCGGTCCTTCGCCTCGAGCGCGGCCTCCGCGCGGATCTTGTTGATGAGCTCCTCGTTCTGTTCGGCGGAGAGCACTTCCCCTTCGATGTCGCTGATGGTGCGCGTCAGGCGCTGCATGAGGGAGTTGTACTCGTCGAAATCGGCCTGTGCGTCGGCGATGAGCCCCGCGAGCGCGAGTTCCTTCTGCTCGAGCGCGGCAAAATTCGCCGTCTCCTCCTGCACTTTGACGCGGAACGCCTCGTATGCGGCGCGGGCCTCCTCGAGTTCCGCAACGCAGCCGGCGAGCGCCTTCTTCAATTTCTCCAACGTCGCCGTCTTGCGGGAGATGCCCTCCTCGCATTCCTTGATCTGACGCTCGTTGGCGAGCAAATTTCCGCTGTCCCTTCTGCGGGAACCGCCCGTCATGGAACCGCTCGTCGCGATGGTGTCGCCGTCGAGCGTGACGATGCGGAACGCCCGCTGATATTTCCGCGAGATGTTCGTCGCATTGGCGATGGTGTCGCAGACAAGCGTGTTGCCGAGCAGATTGCGGATGACGTTATCGTAATAGGAATTGTATTTGACGAGCTTGGTCGCAAGGCCCAGCGCGCCCGTTTCGCGGAGCGCCATCTCGGCCTCGCGGGTATCGGGGCGGGAGCGCATTGCCTCGACGGGCAAGAATGTGACGATGCCGCCGCCCGTCCGCTTCAGATATTCGATGAGCCAACGCCCGTCCTCCGCCTTCTCGACGACGAGGTTCTGCATGGCCTGTCCGAACGCCGTCTCGATGGCGACTTCGTATTTCTTCTCCGTGGTGACGATGTCCGCGATCGCGCCGATGATGCGCTTGTGCAGTTCGGGATTGTTCTTGGCGTCGAGCTGCAGTTTGCGGACGGAATCGCGGTAGCCGTCGAATCTGTTTTTGAGGCTGACATACAGCTCCAAATTGTTTTTATAGGTAAAGATGGCGTTGTTGCAATCGTTGATCTCCTCGGTCATCTTCTGCTGCGAACGGGTGAGATCGGAAATATCGCCGAGGAGGTCGGCCTCCTTCTGCGCCTTTTGGTTGAGGAAGTTTTCGGAGACCGACTTCTCCTTGCGGCACTCCGTGATCTGGCGCGTATACTCCATCCGCCGCACTTCGGCCTTCTTGATGGCCTCCTGTACTTCGGTGATCCGATCCTGTGTGGCGTCGCGCTTGGCGGAAAGACTGCCCGCACTGGCGCGGACGTCGGCGAGGTTCTCCACGGAGGAGATCTCGCTGGCGCGCTTTTCGTCGTTGATCCGCTCATAGGTGGCGACGCGCAAATCGGCCTCCGAGAGCTTATATTGGAGCGACGAGCATTCGCCGCCGATCTCCTCGCTGCGGCGGGTGTACTCCTCGCACTTCTTCTCGGTCTCCGCGACGCTCTCGTCCACTTCGGCGATGCGCCGCGACGCGTTCTGCATGTCGCGTTCGATCTGGTCGAGCTGGTGGCGGTAGGAGCGGATACGCTCGCTCATGACGCCGGCCTCGCCGCGCTTGCGCTCGATGCCGACCTCATAGGTGCGCAGTTCCACGTTGATGTCGCGGAGCCGTGCGTCGTCGCGGGCGATGCTGTCGCGGCTCTCGTTCATCTCCCCGTCCAACACCTGCGCGCGGGCGTTGAGCGTCCCGAGTTCGCGGTCGGCCGCCTCGATGTTAGCGCGGTGGCGGGCCGTCTCCTGTTCGAACGTATCGCTCTTGGCGAGGTAGGCGTTGACCTCCTCATATTTGAGCTGTTCGGAGAGTTCGCGGTATTTCTTGGCCGTCTCCGCCTGCTTCTCGAGGGGACGGAGCTGCTTTTCCGCCTCGTCCATGCGCTGAATGAAGACGGTGAGATTATCGCGCGAATTTTCGAGTTTGCGCTCGATCTCCCCTTTTTGCGCTTTGAACTGAATGACGCCCGTCGCCTCCTCGAAGATGGCGCGGCGCTCGATGGGCTTGGAGTTCATGATCTGGGCGACTTTGCCCTGCCCGATGATGGAATAGCCCTCCTTGCCGATGCCGACGCCGTGCAAAAGCGCCACAATGTTCTTGAGGCGGCAGGGCTGCATGTTGAGAAGGTATTCGCTCTCGCCCGACCGATAGAGACGGCGGGTCATGGCGACCTCCGCATAGTCGATGTCGAAGATGCGCGACTCGTTGTTGAAGACGAGCGTCACTTCGCAATAGGAGAGCTGGCGGCGCGTCTCCGACCCGCTGAAAATGACGTCCTGCATGTTTCCGCCGCGGAGCGCCTTGGCCGACTGTTCGCCGAGCACCCAGCGCACGGCGTCGGCCACGTTGGATTTCCCGCACCCGTTGGGGCCGACGATACAGGTGACGCCGTCGTCGAATTTGATGGAAGTCTTATCTGCAAAAGATTTGAAGCCGGCAAGCCTGATTTCTTTGAAATTCACGAATGGTTCCTCTTTTTCAATTTCTGATATAATGCTTTGGCCGCGGCCGTTTCCGCCGCCTTTTTACTGCCACCCATGCCCGTAGCGGATAGGTTCAATGCGGACACGGTGCACCGAAAACCGCTCTCCTCTTCCGAGACGCGGTAGTGCGGGATCGTCTTGCCCTCTCCCTGCACATATTCCTGCAAAATGGTTTTATAGTTCTCGTTTTCGATCTTCATCAGGTAGCGCTTCAAAAAAGCCTTGGCGCTACGGCCGCCGCCGTCGAGATAGATGGCGCCGAGCACGGCCTCGAAGAGGTTGGAATTTGTCTTTCCGCCGATGTTCTCTTCGCCGCCCGCATGCCGCAAAAACCGCATGAGATCCGCGCGCGCTTCGGCCTGTTCGAGCGCGGGACGGGAAACATATTGCTTCCTGAGCTCGGTCAGCTTGCCCTCGTCTTCCTTGTGCGTCGCGAGCAGCATCTCCGTGACGGCGAGCTGCAACACGGCGTCGCCCAAAAATTCCAGACGCTCGTTGCTCTCCGCGCCCGTGAGATAGGCGTAGGACGAATGCGTAAACGCCGTATCCAAAAGGCGCCTGTCGCGGAAACGGTATCCGAGGGCTTTTTCGATCTCCCGATACTCCTCTTCCGTCCTATTCACGCGCTTCCTCCGCGCCGAATCCCGCTTCCTCGAGCTTGGCGGCGATGTTTTGGATGAGGCCGCCGCGGTACGCGTCCACCGCCTGGCAGACGGACGCGGCGATGCTCGTCGCTTTGGAGGACCCGTGGGACTTCACGACGATCTGCTTGAGCCCCAAGAAGACGGAGCCGCCCAGTTTGGCATAGTCGAGCATGTCCTTGAGCCCCGCGATCTGTTTTTTCGCGCACAGATAGGCGAGCTTGCTCCCGAAATTGCGCTTGAACTCCTTGGTGAGGACGGAGGAGACCGTCTTCCCGCATCCCTCGATGGCCTTGAGCGCGATATTGCCCGAGAATCCGTCGGAGACGGCGACGTCGTAGTCTCCGTACATGATGTCGCGGCCCTCCATGTTGCCGATGAAGTTGATCCCCTTGGCGTTGCGCAGCAGCATGTGCGCTTCCTGATGGAGGGGATCCCCCTTGTGTTCCTCGGCGCCGTTGGTGAGCAGCCCCACGCGGGGCAATTCGATCCCGAACGCCGCCTTGGCATAGGCGGAGGCCATGATGCCGAACTGCATCAGATAGGCGGGCTTGCATTCGGCGTTGGCGCCGCAATCGCACAGAAGCGTTCTCCCGCCGTTCACATTGGGAATGCCGGGGCACAGCGCGGGCCGCATGACGCCCTTGATTCTGCCGATATGGATGATCCCGCCCGTGAGCACGGCGCCCGTCGAACCGGCGGAGACGAATCCGCCCGCCTCCTCGTCGGTCTTGAGCATCCGAAGCCCTACGACGAGGGAACTGTCGCGCTTGCTCCTGACGGCATGGGTGGGAATGTCGTCGTTGGTGATCACTTCGCTGCAATGGACGATCTCGATGCGGCGCGCCTCGGCCTCATGATAGCTGAGCTTTTCCAGTTCGTGACGGACCAGACTCTCGTCTCCCGTAAAAACGACCATGAAGTCCTTGCGCATTCCCAGCGAGCGGACAGCGCCTTTTACGATTTCAGACGGGGCGTGATCGCCCCCCATCGCGTCTACAATGATCTTTAACATATTTTCTCCCTTCGGACAAGCATTGCGTACAAAATCATTATATCATTCTTTTCGCCAAAACACAATCCTTTGGAGGCAATTCATGAAAAAATTCCACATCTTGTGTCAAAAAACCGCCTCCCCGCGGATCGGGAGACGGCCTTTTCTTACAATTTTCCGGCGGCGAACAGGAACAGGATGATGACGACCGTGAAGGCGATGAGCGTGACGAGAAGCGGCAAGATCATTTTCTTCACGACGGAAAAATAGGTGCGCGCCTTCTCCTTAAACGTCGAACGCGGCCGGGCGTCCTTTCGTCCGCCGCGGAACGTTCCGCTCATATCGGCGACCGTCGATCCGTCGTCGATATAGATGATCTTCTGCTCTTTCTTCTTGGCAGGTCGGTCGTCCTCCCGTTCGCCCGTTTCGTCCTCTCTGCGCCCCTTGCTCATGCTTCCTCCTGCGGATACAGATGGCAGGCGACGAAGTGTCCGGGCTCGTATTCGAGATATTTGGGCGCGATATGCTTGCAGATCTCCATACACTTATGGCAGCGCGTGTGGAATTTGCAGCCCTTGGGCGGATTGGCGGGCGAGGGGATGTCCCCCTTGAGCACGATGCGGTCCATCTTCACGTCGGGATTGGGATTGGGCACGGCCGAGAACAGCGCCTGTGTGTACGGATGCATGGGATGGGAGAAGATGGACTTCTTGTCCCCAAATTCCACCATCGAACCGAGGTACATGACGCCGATGCGGTCGGAAATGTGCTTGACGACGGAGAGGTCGTGCGAAATGAACATGTAGGTGAGCCCCCGCTGCTCCTGGAGACGGCGGAGAAGATTGATGATCTGCGCCTGAATGGAGACGTCGAGCGCGGAGACGGGCTCATCGCACACAACGAGTTGGGGGTTGACGGAGAGCGCGCGGGCAATGCAAATGCGCTGGCGCTGGCCGCCCGAAAATTCATGCGGATAGCGCTCGAAATAGTAGTCGCGGAGGCCGCACTGTTCCATGACGTCCAATACGTAGTCCTTGATCTTTTCCTTTTCGACGATCTTATGCACCTTGACGGGCTCGGAGAGGATGCCCCCCACCGTGCTCCGCGGCGGGAGCGAGGAATACGGGTCCTGGAAGATGATCTGCATTTTGGTGCGGAGCGGCCGCATCTCGGAGGGCTTGTATTTGGCGATATCTTTCCCCTCGAAGAAGATCTGGCCGCCCGTCGGCTTGTAGAGTTTGAGCACGGCGCGGCCCATGGTCGTCTTGCCGCAGCCGCTCTCGCCCACGATGCCGAGCGTCTCACCCGCCTTGAGCTTGAACGAAACGTCGTCCACGGCGCGAAGCCACAGCGTGACCTTGCCGCCCAGCGTCTTCTTGAGCGGGAAATACATCTTGAGGTGCCTTACCTCGAGGAGCGCGTCGGGGTCCGCGGGGGACGCACGGTCCGCAGCCGCCTTCTCGTCGCGCGCGCGCTGTTCGAGCGCCGCCTCGTATGCGTCGTCGAAGCCCGTGAAATCGCCCGAAGCGAGGCACTGCGCGTTGACGGCCGCAATGTCTACCTCGCCCGATTCGGAGCTTTCTGCGGTTTTCTGCGCCTCTGTCCCAGACACGGTCCCCTCGTTTTCCGTCTCGGGCGCTTCGGGACAGACGTCTGTCTGCTCCGCCGCGGCGCCTTCGGGAGTCTCGGATCCGGTAAATTTTTCTTCGTCGTTCATTCCGTTTTCTCCTTATCGTAGAGGTGACACGCGACAAAGTGCGTGGGACTGACCTGCACCATGGCGGGATAATCCCCGAAACAGGCCTTCACGCAACCGGTACAGCGCTCGCGGAAGTAGCAGTAGTCGGGCATATCAATGGGATTGGGGACGTTCCCCGGGATATTGAACAGCGTATTCGAATCGGAATCCATCGTGGGCTTGGACTTCTGGAGCCCGATGGTATAGGGGTGCATGGGATGATGGAAGATCTCCGAAGCCGTCCCCTTTTCGATGATGCGGCCCGCATACATGACGACGACATAATCCGCCATCTCCGCGATGATGCCGAGGTCGTGCGTGATGAGCAAAATGGAGCCGTTGATCCTCGTCTTGAGGTCGCGAAGGAGGTCCAAAATCTGCGCCTGAATGGTGACGTCGAGCGCCGTCGTGGGCTCGTCGGCGATGATGAGCCGGGGGTCGCCCGCGAGCGCCATGGAGATCATGACGCGCTGGCGCATCCCGCCCGAAAGCTCGTGCGGATAGGATTTATAGACGCGCTCGGGCATGGCGATGCCGACAAGATTGAGCATCTCGATGGAACGGCGCTTTGCGTCCTCCTTGGTCGAACCCGGGAAGTGCAAAAACGTCACTTCATCGAGCTGATTGCCGATGGTGAACACGGGGTTGAGGCTCGTCATGGGCTCCTGGAAGATCATGGCGATCTGTCTGCCGCGCAGACGGTGCATCTCCTTGACGGGCATCTGCGCGATGTCGAACACCTTCTCCTCCATTTCGAAGAGGCGGGTGCCGTATTGGTCGCGCTTCTGCTTGGGCGCGGTCATGGGGGCGCCCCCCTTGTCGAGCTTGGGGTTGCCCTTCTTGTCGAGAACGGGCTCCATGATGGGCTCCCCCGCCTCGTCCGTCTCGTAGATGGGAATGGGCTCGCCCTTTTCGTCGCGCTTGAAGTCATACGACTTGAAGCGGATGGAGCCGGAAAAGATCTGGCCGTAGGGCCCCTGCAACAGTTGCATGATGGACATGCTCGTGACGGATTTGCCGCAGCCCGATTCGCCGACGACGCCCACCGTGGCCCCCTGCGGGATCTCGAAGGAGACGCCGTTGACGGCCTTGACAACGCCCTGGTCGGTAAAGAAATAGGAATGCAGGTCCTCGACTTCGAGAATATTTGCGGGATCCTTCAATTCGGAGAGAAATTCGCTCTCCTGCGCCTTCCGCTTCTTTTTCTTCTCGAGGGCGCGGATGATCTTATTGTTTTCTTTGGCGATCGCCTTGACCTCTTTG
Organism: uncultured Clostridia bacterium; assembly: GCA_947627565.1. Taxonomy (GTDB): domain Bacteria; phylum Bacillota; class Clostridia; order Christensenellales; family Borkfalkiaceae; genus Gallimonas. The sequence continues at coordinate 14,674 of CANQWO010000013.1, read as the reverse complement.
CCGGTGAGGTAATGCCGGTTCTTCTTTTCAGCCATACATTACCTCCTTGCCTTGGGATCGAGTGCGTCGCGCAGGCCGTCGCCGATGAAGTTGAAGCCGAGCACCGCGATGATGATACAAATTCCCGGAGGTCCCCACACGTTGAAGTAACTGCGGAGCACCTCGTCGTTGTTTGTGACGATATTGATCATCGTCCCCCATGCGGCGTAGGGCGCCTTGACGCCGAGGCCGAGATAGGAGAGCGTCGCCTCCGTGAGGATCATGCTGCCGAGCGAGAGCGTCATGGAGACGATGAGCTGGGGCATGACGTTGGGAATGAGATGTTTGAAAATCTTCCGCGAGGTCGAGAATCCCATCGCCTCGGCCGCGACCATATATTCCTGTTCCCGCAGGAACAAAATCTGTCCGCGGACGAGCCGGGCGGTCCCCGGCCATGATATCAGCGTCAAGAGCAGCATCATGAGGTAGATGCGGTATTGCGATTCGATCTCCCAGGCGTCGAACAGCGTGCCGATGATGAGCATGATCGGGAGGCTGGGCAGACACATCAAAATATCGCATAGTCGCATGATGATCTCATCGACCCAGTGCCCGAAATACCCCGCGATGCCGCCGAAAAAGATGCCCAATATGGTGACGGCGAACACGGCGATGAAGCTGATGGAGAGCGAGATCCGGCCGCCGTACATGAGGCGCGTGAAGACGTCCATGCCCGTCACATCGGTGCCGAGCAGGTGCTTCCAGCTCGGGGGCGCAAGATTGTTGAGCTTTTGATACGTCTCGTTGACCTGCACGAACGAGTGCTCGACGCCCTCGTCGTCGGTATAGGTCTGTTCGAGATGATAATAGTCCACCTTGCCGCTCTGGTCGTCCTCGATCTCCCCATAGACATTATAGAAGACGGGCCCAAGCCAAGAAAAGAGCATGAGCGCCACGATCATGATGAGGCCGATGACGGAGAGTTTGGAGCGGAAGAAGCGGCGGGCGACCATGCGCGCGGGAGAGAGCAGCCGCACGTTTTTATCGAGGGAATTTTCCTCGTCCTGCGCGGCGGCGACCGCCTCGGAATCCGTGGGCACATCGCCGAGCATCAGGAGCTCGTCTTTTTGGGAATTTTCCTCGGGCGTTACGAAATCGCCTTGGGCCTGGAGCGCCTGTTCGCGGAGCTCCTCGGGTGTTTCTGTCGTTTTGCGGTCCTGAAATTCGTCCATGTCCGTTCCTCCTTAGTAAAGTTTGACGCGCGGATCGACGATGGCGTACATCAAGTCGGAGAGGAGCACGCCGATGACGGACAGAAGCGCAAGAAACATATTGTAGCCCATGATGAACGGGATATCGCCGCCCGTCATGGCCTTGAGTGCGTAGTTCCCGATCCCGGGGAGGTCGAAGACCTGCTCGGTGATCATCGCGCCCGAAAACAGCGTCGGCAGGATCCCCGCCATCACCGTCACGATGGGGATCATCGTGTTCCGGAACGCATGTTTATAGATGACTTTGCTCTCGGGCAGGCCCTTTGCGCGCGCTGTCCGGATATAGTCGGAATTGAGCACTTCGAGCATATTGGTGCGCATATACCGCATCGTGCCGCCGATGCTCAGGAGCACCATGACCGTGATGGGCAGGATCACATGCCACAAATGGTCGACGCCCAACATGAAGGAGCTCACGCCCTCCTCCGTGGCGTTCTGATACCCCGAGGGCGGGAACCAACCGAAGTGCATCGCGAAGATGTTCTGCAAGACGCGCCCGAAGAAGAACGACGGGAGCGAGATGCCGATCATGACGAGCACGGTGACGACATAGTCGCGCACGGAATATTGGTGGGTCGCCGCGGTGACGCCGAGCGGAATGGCAATGAGATATTCGAAGATGATCGCAACGAACGCAACCAGGAAAGAGACGCCCATGTGGTCGGCAATGGCCGAAACGACGGGCTGATTGTCGACGAACGTCTTGCCGAGGTCGAGACGGACCAGCTTCCAAAGCCATGCGCCGTAACCGCCGACGATCCCTTTGAAGCTGTTGTCGCCCAGGCCGTATTGCTTATTCATTGCGTCGATGAGCGCCTGCAAGTCCTCCGGATTCTGATTCTGCGAGATCTGCAGAATGCGCTGCTGCACGAAGTCGAGCGGCATCAGACGGATGAGGAAATAGAGAATGATGGAAACGCCGAGCAGAATAATGATGGCAAGGCCGAGGCGTTTCAGGATGTATTTGACCATAAGTTGCTCCGATGTAAATTTCGGCAAAACGTCCTCTGCCTCCCCGAATGGGGAGGCGGTAAGGACGCATGATATTGGTTTGGACTTCGGTTACTTGACGAAATCGACCTCCCAGATCCTCGAAAGCGGCGAGGAATACGGGTTGATGAGGACTCCGCCGTTCTCGTCATGCGGCAACGTGTTCTCGTCGATCACCTTTGCGTTGTAGGCGTAAAGCGTCTTGCGCTGGTAGACGGGAAGTTCGACGGCAAGGTCGAGAACGAGTCCCATCGCCTCTTCATAGTCCTTTGTGCGCTGGGTCCGATCCTCGGTCTCGCGGGCATGATCAATAATCTTGGAGAGTTCGGTCAGGATGCCGTTTTCCTTCTCATAGGTCTTACTATCGCTGAGGATGGACGGATAGCCCCACGAATAGACGGACGTCGCCGAGGAGTTTTTGTGATAGACCTGATACATATCGGGGTCGATCGTGGAGCCCCAGGCCGCCGCCCAGACGGCGAGCGAGCCCGTCGCGAGTTTGGTCAACGCATACGTATCGGGGTTGATCTCGATGTTCCAGCCGCAGGCGTCCAAGAGGTCCTTCGCGTGCTTGAAGACAAGATAGCACGGGTGGTCGGTGAGGTCGCTGCCCGCGATGGTGAACTTGATGTGCAGCTTCTCATTCCCTGCGGAGACTTTTGCCGCCTGCATATACCGCTCGATCTTGGCCTTGGCCGCTTCGTTACCCGTAAACATGGTATAGTCGTGACCGTTGTTCGTGTTCTTATAGGCAAGCACTTCGTCGCTGTTGGCGCTCCCGGTTTGCCGATCTCTCGGATACGCCCAACTTACCATGGACATCGGCCAGTTGATGGTATCCGCCGTTCCGGTCATGTAGTAGTTCAGCGAAAGGCTGATATCCATGGCCGACATGATGGCCTTGCGGAGATTGATGTCGGGGACATACTTGGCGTTGATGCCGATGTAGCCGTAGCCAAGCTGCCACGAGCTGAGGGACTTGATGCCCTTGCTCTTGAGGCCGTCGATGCGCTCCTGGTTGCTCTGCGTGAACTGCGGCTCAACAAAGTGGACGCCGCCCTTCTCGAGCTGGTTGAGAGCGTTGGACTGCGAGGTCACCTGATAGCGCATGTGCTTGATCTTGGGCTCGCCCATGAGGAAATTGGGATTGGACTTGTAGTAGACGATGTTGCTGTCGATGAAGGAAGTCGCTCTCGGCGAATCGCTGTCGTTGCGGTCGGTCGCGACATAGGGACCTGCGCCGAGCGGGACCTTGTTCTTGCTCACGCCGTTTTTGTTGTCGCCCTGGATGACGCGGGACTGGAAGTTGGCGTCTGCCCAAGCCACGCCGAATTTGTTCTCCTTGATATTGACCGCATAAGCGAGGTTGGAGGGATCGGAGTAGTAGTGATAGGGCGCAACGGTGAACCCGAAGTTCCAGATGGCCTTGGGGTCGGTGCCCTTGATGGTGATGCGCAAAACGTCGTAGGCGCCCTCTTCGGGCACGCCGTCTGCGTTATGGGTCTGGGCGACCTTGTATTCCTGGCTGGTCCCGTCGGCGTGGGAGATGGTGACGGAAGTTGCCCCCGTTTCATTCCCGGGCATATGATCGGGCGAAAGGGAACGGATCCCCGTGATGTTGGGGATATTGAGCCCCTCGGAGCTGCCGAGCTGCTCGTGGAGAACGACGTCCTTCGCCTTGGCGGAGAACTCGCTCTGCAGCGTCGTCGCGGTGCCCCATCCGGTGACCACGCTGTCGAACGCCGTCTCGATATTGTCTTCATAGACATATTCGATGGCCTGCTCCCGCGTGGAGACGCCGGAGTACTGCGGCGTCAGTTTGACGATGCGGTTCTTATCCTCTTTGTTTGTGATCGAATCCTTGAAATATTCGACTTCGTAGTAGCCCTCATAGAACATGAACGAGACGACGTCGGTGAATTTGACGTTCGCTTCGTTGGGCGTATAAGGCGCATCCTGATAGGAGTCCTTCGCGGCGTTGAAGTCGTTTTCCAGCTCTTCGTGGAAAAGTTCGAGCGCGTGGTCGTAATCCTCGCGGAGCTGTGCGCGGGCGAGATCATCGACCGTCTTGCCGCCGCTGAGTTCCTCGGCCGAGGGCTGCCCGTTGGGCCAAAGCGCCTTCAGATAGCCGCTCGAGGGCTGATACTGCGCGGGATCGGCGATGGCGGCGCGCATGGTCTCCGCCGTCGCAAAATACCCGTCGGAATCCTCCAGTTTGCCGACGTTCTTGAAGAGCGTCGTGAGCTCGAGGATGCGGTTTCTGACGCGGCCGGTCGCCGCGCTCGACAGGGTATCGTCCGCAGAGGAATCGTCGGAGACATTCTTCTGGTTCCGGTATGCCTGCAACCCGAGGATCTTCGTGGAATACATCGTCGTCGAGCCCGTATAGGCGGGATCGAGATAGACATACATGTTGAACAGGACGTCGTTCATCGTGAGCGGCACGCCGTCGGAGAAGACGATGTTCGGTTTGAGGACAAAGGTATATTGCGTGTTGCCGTTTGTAAGCGACTCAACCATGTAGTCCTTGACCACGACGGGCTCGTCGTCGCCATAGGCGATGTCGCCCTTGTCGTCCGTCGAGAACATGGAGATCTGCGTCTGTCCGACGACGTCCATATCGGTGCCGGCCGTCGAGTAGAAAGGATTGAACAGACCGTTGAGTTCCTGCGTCATGATGACGAGGGCCTTGCCGCCCTTCGAGCATCCCGCAAGCGCCGAAATCCCGCCACAACCGAGCGCGGCCGCGAGTGCAACCGACACGATGCGCGTCAAATGTTTCTTGCTTTTCATATCGTAATCCTCCGATTTAGTTTCCTTGTTGATTGGGGTCCTCTTGTTGATTTTCGTTGTGCGTGATCGTGAGGATCCCGTTTTCTCCAACCACGGCCTTGACGAACCAGCCTCTGACTTCGAGCCCGTCGTCGTCGTAATCGACGATCACTTCGGCGATCTCGACGGAGACGTTTTCATAGCCGATCTCCTTGTTGACGCCGTTGCCGCTGACAAGCCCGATGGCGAAGCAATCGAGCCCGCCGTCTTCATCCATGTTGGTGAGCGTCCCGAGGACGACTTTGCCCGAGAGCTTCACGCCGGAGACTGTCGCCTCCTCGTCCGTCTCGCCCGCAAAGAGCCCGTAAGACGCGGTGCCGACGCGGTGATTGTAGGAGACGAACAGCGCCTCGTAGCGCACATCCCGGAATGTGACATCGGTGATCTCCGCCTCCGCCGTGATCGCGCCGAAGACGCCGCCCGAAACGAGGACGCTTGCGTCGGTCTGCACGGTTTCGAGATTGGAGATGGTGTGGCCGTTGCCGTGGAAGATGCCCGAAAACCGGACGCCGCCGCCATTCCAATCAAGGCGCGTGGGATTCCCCTCTTCGTCCGGATTGGCCGCGTCGAGGAAATCGAGATCGGCCTCGATCTCATAGCATCCGTTCTCCCCGAACGACTTGGAGAGCTGAGACGCCGTCTTGATGTGGAACCATTCCCCGTCCGTCCACGTCGTGTAGAGGCGGACGATCATCTGTTCTGCCGTGCCGTTGTCGGTCTCGCCGCCCGTATGCAGGATCCCTTTCGAGGGAATGGTCTCGGTGCATTGGGTGCCGAGGTTCGCGTCGGCATAGATCTTATCGAGCGTATGTCCCTCGTAAACGGGGATATTGCCGTAGTCCAGCCCGCCCGTTTCCTCGCTCCATGAGGGGATCTTGACCTCCGCCGGGGTATCGGAATTGAAGGAGCCATAGAGCAGCCACGGGGATTCCCCCGCCGCGTCGTTTGCGGCCTCCTCCGCCGTCTTTTGGCGGTAAAATTCAAAGGTATACTTGGGCGCCCACGCCGCGTACAGCGTGAACCGATAGACGTTTCCGTCTTTTTGAACATACGGGCTGTCCGCCGAGAGGCGATCTTCGGCAAAATCCCAGCGGTCGGAGAAGACATGCCCCTGCGTCTTTCCCGTGACGTCGCAGAGTTCGCCGTTTTCGTCGAGCGGGTTGCCGGACGCGTCGGTGCGGGACTCCATGCCGGTGTACCACCCCAAGTGGATATAGCCGCCGCGGACGACGCCGCTCGTATTCACGAGATAGTCGTCGAGAAACTCCTTGTCGCCCGGTTCGACGAGGCGGAGCGTCCCCGCTTCGAGCTCTTTGCCCGGGTAGTAATGGACGACCGTCAAGTTTTCGTTGCCCGAAAAGGTGCCGCCGTTCAGTTCGTAACTGACGATGACGTTATACCCCTTCGAGAGGAGATCGTCCTGCGTCGTATCGGCCATGGCGCATGCCCCGAGCGCGAGCGTCGCGCAGAGGGCAAAGCCGAGACCGAGGATCACTTTTGTTTTCTTATTCATGCAACACTTCCGCAAGTTTATTCTCAGGAATCATTGATCCTTCTTCCGGCGGATCACACACACGGCGCCGACGGCGATGAGCGTTGCCGCCACGATCCCAAGGCTGCCGATGCCGATCACGGTGCTTCCGCAACCGCCGCAGCCCTTCGAGGGCTTCTTCTCGGGTTCTTCGGGATCCGTAGGCGTCTGCTGCTGATTCTTGAGGTACTCGATGATATCCAACGCATTCGACAGAACGGTATAGTAGTTGGTCCCGTCGTAAGCACCCTGCACGAGCGCCTGCTGCTCCGTCGTCGCGATGGCGTTGTAGAGACTGAGCGCCGCGTTGACCGTCGCCTCGTCGTTCACCGTGAGCACGGAGGCGTCGGGAAGCGCCTTGATGGCCTCGATGGCCGCGAGCGTCTCCGCGGAGGGAGCGACCGCACCCATGATCTGCGTCCCGAAATACTGGGCGAAGACAAAGGAATCGTAGTGTTCCCCGTTGGACGGGCGGATCATGATGAGGTAGGGCCTCATGGCGCCGATATAATTCACGAAGTTGGCGCCGAAGAAGACGTTTACGGGGTCGAAGGTGAGCATCTGATATTTTAAGGTGCTGTACAGAGTCGTCAGTTCATACCCGCTGAAGGGCTGGAAGGCGGGCAACGACGGCAGGTGGGTGAGGAGTTTGCCGTCTCCCGTCGTGACGAGCCCTCCCGTCGTGCTGTTGAAGAGCGGCACAGACGCATAGTCCTCATCATACTGCTCCTCGAGGATGGGCGCATTCATGCTGCGGAACGTGACCATGTAGAGGTTGTTGCATCCATAGAACGCCTTGTCGCCGATGGCAAGCAGCGATTGCGGCAGGATGACGGAGGTGACGGTGCTGCCGAGGAAGGCATACGCGGAGATGCGGGCAGTCCCCTCTTCGACCGTAAATTCGGTGTTCGTCAACGTCATGGGATAGGTGACCAATCCCAGTCCGCCGTTCGGGAGCTTCTTATAGAGCACCCCGCCGACGACCTTGACGTTCTCATTGAGATCGAAGGTATCCGTCGTGTAGGTCCCGACGGTCTCGCCGTGGAACTTCTCTTCGGCCGTCGCCGTGAAGGCGCCGATCGGGCAGTCCGCAAACGGATTCTCGCCGAGGTACGTCCCCTCTCCGAGGGCAAGCTCGGGAGAGAGCTTGACGGAAGTGATGGCCGTGCGCATGAACGCGAGATCGCCGAGGGTCTTGGTCGAGGAGATATCCAGCTCGCCCTTAAGCCCGGTGCCCGCGAACGCGCCCCCGCCGATCGCAACGGCCTTGTTGAGGTTGGTGACCGTCTCAAGGGCCGTATCGCCGTAGAACGCTTCCGCGTCGACGGACGCGCCCTCTTTGAGCGTGACGGAAGTCAGAGCGGTGTTGCCGCCGAACGACGCCTCGCCGACCGTCTCCACCTTGGAGAGATCGAGCGTCGTGATGGGAGCGACCATGAACGCGCCCGCGCCGACGGAGGTGATGCCCTTGAGGTCGACCGACGTGAGCCCCGACCGCGCGAATGCAAGCGCGGGGATCGCGGTGAGCGAATCGCCGAACGTGACCGATTTGAGCGCCGCATTGTTGGCGAATGCCATCTCGCCGAGAGATGTTACGTTGGAGAGATCTGCGCTCGTGATGCGCGGCGTCTGGTAGTAGATGGTGCGGATGGGGCTGAGCACGTTGCCGCTGCTGACCTGGAATGCATAGATGGTCTCGCCCGTGAAGGCGCCCGCGCCGATCTCGACGGCCTTGGTGAGGTCGATATCGAACGTAGACGACGAGGACGTGGTGAAATAATACGAAGACGTGGACGGCATGCTCGCCGTGAACGTGGAGCACGAATAGAACGCACCTTCGCCGATCTTGGCGCCTGCGCCCAATTCGACCTTGCTGAGCATCGTATGGCAGGCAAACGCATAGTTGCCGATCTCGACGTTGCTGCCGATCTTGAGGGTGCGCAATGTGGAACCGGAGACGACGCGGTTGTAGACATACGAATTGCTGTTTGCGTTGAGATAGAAGTATTGGGTCTGCCCGTAGGCCTGGAAGGAGCCGTCGCCGAGCACCGCGCCGTCGCCGATCTCGACCGACGTCGGCTCCGTGGCGAAGAACGCGCCCTCCCCCACCTTCATATTGGCGGGGATCTTGATGGAGGTGACTTCGGTTGCGAAGAAGGCATAGTCGCCGATCAACGTGAGGCCGCTTGCGAACACAGGCAGGGTACGGAGCGCCGTGCCCGCAAAGGCATAGTCGCCGATCAACGTGAGGCCGCTCGTCTTGAAGGTGGCCGTCGTGAGGGCGGTGCAGCCGGAGAACGCGTCGTCCTCGACTTCCGTGACGTTGGGAAGCTCGACGGAGCGGAGCGACGACTGGCCCGAGAAGGCGCCTACGCCGACCTTCGTGACCGTCTGCGCGTCCTCTTGCGAAAGCGTAAACTTGTTGCCCGCAATGACGGGCGCCACATAGACGAGGGTCGAGCCGTCCTTGCTGAGAAGGTAGGGATATTTATTGCCCGTCTGCGCCTTGAAGTAGGGATTGCCCGTGCGCACGGTGAAGGAAGAGACCTGCGTGCCCGCAAAGGCGTTGATGCCGATGTGTTCGACGTCCGCGCCGAGCGTGACGTCTTTGAGCGCCGAGCAGCCCGCAAAGACGCCTTCCGGAATGACGGAGGCATTGAGGCTGATCTTGGCGAGGAGTGCGCAATCCGAGAACGCGAAGCTGCCGAGCTTGATCTTGGCCGCCGAGACGGTCACGTTCATGAGCCTGGTCCCCGCGAACGCATAGGCGCCGATGGACTGTGCCGAGGCGGGCAACCGGAGCGCGGTGAACGCGGAGCCCTGGAACGCCTGATCGCCGATGGCGACGATGTTCGCGAACGACGTCTCGGTGATGCTGTTGAGCGGGGCCGCGTTATAGCTGACGTTACCCGAGGCGTCCGTCACGGCGGGGCCGGAGAACGCCATCCGGTTGATGAATTGCACATGTTCGAGGCCCTGCACCGTTCTGAGCTTGGTGCAGCCGTAGAACGCGCCCTGGGCGATCTTATTGAGCGTCGAGGGCAGCACGACCTCTTCGAGGCCCTCCATGCCCGCGAACGCATAGGCGCCGATGACCTCGATCCCCTCGGGGATCACGACCTTCTTGACGTCTTGATTTTCGCCGTAATACCAGATCTTGGTAAAGGAGGGATCTTCTTCGGAGATCTCATCGCCCGCGTCGACATCCTTGGCGATGTAATCGTATCCGGAGAACGCATATTGATAGATCTCGGTGTAGCCCTTATTGCCGGGGATGACGACTTCGCCCGTCTCGCCGCCGCCGCCGCGGTACGAAGTGAGATACATCCCGTTCTGCTCATACGGATTCTTGACGGTGATCGTGATGGAGCGGTCGTAGGTGGTGCTCGTCATGGCGTCGCCCTCTCCCGCGATCATGACGCGGACGGAGACCGAAGTCGTGCCCTCGGCGACCGCCGTGATCATGCCCTTGTCATCCACTTTTGCGATGTTTTCGTTGCCGCTCTCGAATACGACCACGGTATGCGCGGGGTCATAGGCGGAGAGCTCATATTCGATCGTGACTCTCTCGCTCGGATACATGGAGAGCGCATACGACGTCGCATTGCGCGAGAACTGCGTCTTGTAGCCCTCGAGGCCGATGTCGCGGTCGGAGTTGCTCACGAAATAGAATGCGCGGTCGGCAAAGTAACCCGTGAGCAGGAAATTCTCGACGTCCGGCTTATCGAATCTCTCGAACCCGGGCTCATCGGAATTTAAGACGTGCACGGTAAGCGTTGCAGACACGGAGGGGTTGGCCGCGCTGTACGCCGTGACGGTGACGTCGCCCGATTTGAGCGCGAGGAGCCTGCCGTTCACGATCTCGGCGACGGAATCGTCGCTCAGCTCATAGACGAGCGTCTCATTCCACTCCGTCTCGGGATAGACGTGGGGCTCGAGGTAGTATGTCTCGTTGGGGCTCAGCGTGAGGCCGTATTGCTTGCCCTGCGCCTGAAGATCGTCCATCTCCTCGAAGTAGAGATAGCGGACGGAATCGGGCACGCGGATCTCATAGATGCCCGAGTTCATCGCATAGTCGTAGAGCGCCACGGTGAAGCAATTGTTGTTGACGGAATCGGAGAGACGGCCGATGTAATCGGTCAGCTCGAAAACGACTTCCGAGGTGGAGTTGAAGCCCGAATAGACCTGCGAGAAGTATCGCCCGAATTGTTCGAGGGTGTAGAGGGAGCTGGAGCCCGCTCCCGCATAGACGAGCTGGCCGAAGCTGGCCGACATGGTATAATGGTTATCATACACATACAGGCGCGCATACAATCTGTCTTTTTGCAGCGTGCTGTCGTATTCGGTGTAAAATTCCACGTCGGTAACGACGGGCGCCTGGAAGTCGGTGACGAACGGGAACTCGAAGACGTTGTTCTTGTTCTTCTGCTCGCCGGGATAGTCGAGGTCGCCCTCCATGCGGAAGAGATAGGTCGTATTGTTCTTGAGATCGTAATCGGGAACGTGGAACCCGACGTCGACAACGGAGGGATAGATGGAGCCGCCGCCGTTATACGACTTGCGTTGGTTCTCTGCCGTCTTGGTCCAGATGACCTCCCCCGTCGACGTATCCGTGATGGTCATGCGGAGCGTCTTGGCGCCGCGGAGCATGCCGGTATAGATGCTGTCGATATAGTTGACGCCGCCCGACTCGCCCTCCTGGTTGGTGAGTGAGATATAGTTGCGGTCCGCGTTGATGCGCGGGGTGGAAGGATCCTGCACGAAGTAGTAGGAGCCGAGCGCGTTGTTGTAGTCGAGCGTGAGGCCGCCGATGGGCATCGTCGCAAAGGCGTCGGGGAGCGTCTTATCGAGCGTGTCGATGGAATCGTCGTTGGCGTCTTTGTCCGTCGCGAAATAGTCGAGGTCGAACATGGGCGCCTCCGTCCAGTCGCCATAGAACGCGAGATAGGGCGCATTGAGCGAGGCTTCCTTTTCGCCCGAAAGCGTGAGCGTGACGTAGCCCTCGACATACATGCCGTTTGCGAAGACGCGGAGCTTTTCGCCGTCCGCCGTCTCGCGGCCCGAGTATTGATCGAGATAGGCGCGGTCCCCCTCCGAGAGTGTGATGCGGAGCGCGACCGTCGCCGCCTGGTTTGCCGAAACCGTGACGGTGTTGCCGTTCTTGACGCCGCCCGAGACGCTCTCGACGGTCACCTTCGGGCTGAGGAGATACCCCTCTTCCGTCACCGTCTGGTCGCCCTGGTGCGTCTTGATCTCGCTGATGCCCTCCGTCATGGTGATGGCGCCGACGTCATAGGTGAGCGAATCGCCCGAGATGTTGTTGATCCTGAATTTGAGAAGATAGCTGCCCAGCTTCCCCTTGTCGTCGCCGTATTCGATCTTGGCCTTGTCGATGATATCCGTGTCCTTGTATGTCTTTTCGTCCTCGTCATACTCGGCGAAGCGGTCGTCGGCCTGGTCGGCGACGGCTTGGTCGCTGCGGGCAAAGGCGCTGATGAAGGCGGGCGAGGAGGTCGCCTTCGTGAGGTTGGCAAGGCCCGCGCCCTGCTTTCTCACGGAATAAGGCAGCCCGTTGGTGTTTAAGGCGATGTCCGCCGTGGACATCATGATCTGGTTGACGCGCTGCATGACCTTGACGGGATCGCTTGCGATGTCCTTGAACGTCTCTTTGACGTATTGGCGGACGAGCGCGGTGACGCCGGCCTGGTTGGGCGAGGCCATCGAAGTTCCGGAGATGCGTTCATACCGCTGTCCGGGGAAGGCGGAGTAGATGTCGCCGCCGTGCGCCGTGATCTCGGGCTTGATCCTGAGGTCGGGCGTGGGCCCCCACGAGGAGAAGTTGGACATGAACGGCCCCGCTTCCTGCCCGAGGGAGATCGAGATCTTGCCCGTCGGCTGCGCGGCGAGCATTTCGCCGTTGTCCTGCGAAATGGAGCAGACGGGAATGGTGACCGAGCCGACCGTCATGGAGATGTCGCCCGAGACGTTGTTGTAGATGATGACGCCGAGCGCGCCGTTGTTCTGCGCGATGCGGGACTTCTCCTCAAACGTCGTGGAGCCGCGCCGCACGAGCGCGATCTTGCCGTGTACGTCGACGTTCTTGTAGTCCGCATTCCGTCCGATGCCGCTGATGGTCACATAGTCGACATTGACGACCTTGTTTTTATCGGTGATCTCCCCGTAGATTGCCTTGAAGTCCGCACTGGCGAAGAGGTCCTTGACGAACGTTCTCGGTTCGGAAGCGGCGTTCGAAGATTCCGTGAAGTAGACGATCTGCTTGTTGAAGAGGAGATACGGCGTCTTGACGCCCGAAATGGAGGCAACGGCGAGCGCCGACTCATAGGAGCCGGGGGAGCCGACCGTCGCGGAGTCGGGGTTGGTCGTGAGGCCGAGGTTGCCGTTCTTTTCGGAGCCGTAGGTGGAGTTGAAGTCGTTGGACGCGGCGGCCACGAGGCTGATGCCGTGATCGGCGAGGCTTTCGTAGACTTCCGCCTGGCCGTTCTTTTCCTCGACGGTGAACCCGCTGGAAGTGCCGAGGGACATGTTGACGACGTCCACGCCCAAGACGACGCAGTCCTCGAGCGCGGCGAGGATCCACGACCAGCGCGCGCCGGACGTGGTATCCGAGAACACTTTCATCGAGACGAGCTGGGCATTGGGCGCGACGCCCGTGATCACGCTGTCGTTTCCGACGATGATCCCCGAGACATGGGTCCCGTGTTCGTCTCCGAGCGGATAGACGTCGGCATCCTTATCCGCATAGTCGTAGGTATAGGGCACCTTGCGGTTGTAGTAGACGTTGGCGGCGGTGAGCCCCGACGTGTACTTTGCCGCGTTCAGCTTGGAGAGGCGCTGGTTGAGATAGGACGTCGTGATCACGTCCTCCGCGGAGGGATCGAACCGAACGGGATCGAACGCCGTATGCGTATAGTCGAGCCCGGTATCGAGGACGGCGATGACCGTGCCCGAACCGTCGTATCTGGAATCCTTGCTGTTGAAAATACCCGTGTCATAGACGTTGACGTCGTTCGTGACGAGCTGCGACTCGGCCCGCTCATATTCCTCGCTGACCGTGGCCTCGAACTTGCTCCCGGAGAATGCGGAGACGAGGCGTTCGTAATCCCCCGCCTTGACGACGACTTCGAAACCGCCCATCAGCATGTTGTAATCGGTGCCGAGCCGATAGGAGACGCCCGAATTGGCGACAAGGCGCTTCCCTTCGTCGTTGAGACGGCCGATGCGCGCCGCAATATCGGCGCCCTTGGCCGAATCCGCATACTCCGATACCGTCGCATAACGGGAGAGAGCGCTCTGGGAGTCGTATGCCTCCAGAATGCCGTCGTCCGTCGTCTTGACGATGACGGAGATCTCTCTGTCGTCGCCGAGCGTATCGGCAAGTTTTTTGACGACGTTGGGGTCGAAATTCTCGGCCGCCCCCGTATCGACGGAATCTTTGATCTCCGAGATGAGCGCGGTATCGTCTTGCGCGGCGGAACTTCCGCCGGTTTTGACAGCGCCGTGAGGGGGCACGATCTGCGAACCGACAAGTGTGCCGGCCATCATCAGGATGGCTGCACCGAGTGCTGCTGTTTTTAGCTTGTTTCGCGATTTGGTCATGGTGTTTCTCCGCTTGGTTAGGATTTTTTTCTGAATGTTGCGCCGCATACACCTCTACGCATACTCAAATATGCATTCGCGCGCGCCATTTCTATTGTTAGTGGTGAAATTATACCACGTCGGCAAGAGAACTGTCAATCGAATTTATTTTGGATTTCATTTCGCGCATTTTTGTAAGTAATTCACAAATACACCGCCCAAACAATCATTTTCGGGGGCAAATTTCAAGATATTGCAGCACCCCTCACACAGCTTTCACACGGCTTACAACAGGCGTTCACCGCGCCGCAAAACCCCGAGCTATTTGAATTTTGTATATTAACTATAAGAAAAATTTATATTTGCATAAAATTATACCGATTTGTGAGTATATGCAAAAAGTAAATATCCCCCACTAAAGTGGGGGCTTTTATTTTCGCCCTAAAGGGCATGAATACCAGCCGGTGCTCAAGCA